>CANDKT010000013.1 GCA_947385365.1 uncultured Bacillota bacterium
CAGGGCAAGTCGGTTGGCGCTATTTGCGCCAGAGCCACTGACTGCAATATCCACAACAACGAAGTGTATTCTATTTACGATTAAACAGTAGCCAGTGGTTCAAGAGAGGGCTATCAATACTGACAAGCCCCCTCTTTATCGGGGGGATTTCATCTTTTAGGTGAAATCCCCCTTGACAAATGTTCTCTTGTTTCATTCTCTCAGCAAGAAAATGGTTGAACACAAACCGGCAGCAACCAAAAGTCCTTTGTATTAAGTTTTCCTGCGCTGCGTTCGGATATATCCGAAACTTGTAGGAATACTCCATAAAATCACCAAAACTACTATAGCACAAAATCCTTAGAAAGAAAAGTGCCTTATATCCCCATGCCGAAAGGCAGGGGCTTTACGGCGCATTTGGTAAACGTTCGGAAGGGGGCGCGGGACGTGCCGGTCGAGGTCAGGGAGCTGGATATTGACGAAGTATTGCGTTACATGGGCTGCCCGCCGGAACGGGCGGAGGCATCGGTCCGTGTGTTGGCGGAACGGGCGGTAGAACTGCTGCTGCGCGAGATCCAGCCCCGTTGGGCTTGGCGGGCGTTCCGGCTGACGTTGGAGCCGGACGGGGTTCGTTTGGACGGCGGGCTGCTGCTGCCTGGGGCGGACCTGAAAGCGCACCTGACCGGCTGCGAACAGGCGGCGTTGTTCTGCGCGACGTTAGGGAGCGGAGCGGACCGGTTGATCCGGCGGTTGGAGAGCCGGGACTTGGCGCAGGCGTTCGCGGTGGACAGCGCGGCGGCGGCGGCGGTGGAGTCGGTGTGCGATCAGGTCGAGCTGGAACTGCAAAGCCGCTTCCCCGGACATTTTTTCCCGTTTCGGTACAGCCCCGGTTACGGCGACCTGCCGCTGTCGCTGCAAAACGAACTGCTGGATTTGTTAGACGCGCCCCGTCGGGTGGGCCTGACGGCCAGCGCCGATCACATCCTGATTCCGCGGAAGTCCGTGACCGCTTTTTTAGGGGTAGCGGACCGCCCTGTGGCGCGGAAGAGCCGCAGTTGTCTCGGGTGCCCAGCGCGGGAGGAGTGCCAATATCGAAAGTCAGGTGGACATTGTGGGATTTCGTGAACTGTTGCAAAAACCCGGACCCGTTCTGCTGGACGGAGGCATGGGGACCATGCTCCAGGCGCGGGGGTTAGGCTTGGGAGAAGCGCCGGAGCTGGCGGCCTTGGAACACCGGGACTGGTTGGTGGAGATACACCGAAGCTACGTCGAGGCGGGGGCGCAAATCTTGTGTGCGAACACGTTCGGGGCGAACCGGGAGAAGCTGGCCCGCACGGGGAAGACGGTGGAGGAAGTCATTCCGGCGTCGCTCGCGGCGGCGCGTGAGGCGGCGGGAGGCCAGGCGTTGGTAGCGTTGGACGTAGGCCCAATCGGGCAGCTGCTGGAACCGACCGGGACGTTAGACTTTGAGACGGCGGTGGAGATCTTCGCGCAGGAGGTACGCTGTGCGGTCTCGGCTGGGGCGGATCTGGTCATGATCGAGACGATGACGGACCTTCAGGAGTGCCGGGCGGCTCTGCTGGCGGTGAAGGAGAACAGCACGCTGCCGGTAATGGTGTCCCTGACCTACGAGGCGCGGGGCCGGACGTTTTTGGGACACGCTCCGGCGTGCGCGGCGTTGACCTTGGAGGGCATGGGCGCGGACGTGATCGGGGTGAACTGTTCCCTGGGACCGCGGGAGATGCCCGCGCTGGTGGAGGAGCTGCGCCGTTGGACAGCGCTGCCCCTCTCGGTCAAGCCGAACGCAGGACTGCCGGACCCTGGGGGAGCGGGGTACGATATCACGGCGGAGGAGTTCGCGGCGAGCATGGCGGAGCTGACGGCGTTGGGCGTGAAGTTCTGCGGCGGCTGCTGCGGGACGACGCCGGAGTACATCGCGCAGTTGAAGCGGGCGTTGACCGGGCGGACGTTGGCCGAGCCGGAGCGGCGAGTCCCGGCGGCGGTGTGCAGCGGGACGTGTGTAGTACCGATTGACCGGGTGCGGGTCATTGGGGAGCGCATCAACCCGACCGGAAAGAAGCGCATGAAAGAGGCGCTTCTCCGAGGCGACGTGGACTTCATGCTGAGCCAGGCGTTGGAGCAGGTGGAAGCGGGAGCGGATATTCTGGACGTCAACGTGGGCTTGCCGGAGATCGACGAGGGGGCGATGATGGTCCGGGTGGTCAAGGCGCTGCAAGGGGTAGTGGACGCGCCGTTACAGCTGGACTCGTCGTCGCCGGAGGCGTTGGAACGCGGGCTGCGGGTGTACTGCGGCAAGGCGATTGTCAATTCGGTCAACGGGGACGCGGAGACGCTGGACGCGGTCCTACCGCTGGTGAAGAAGTACGGCGCGGCGGTGGTTGGGCTGACGCTGGACCGGAACGGGATTCCGCAGACGGCGGAGGCTCGGCTGGAAATCGCCCGGCGGATTTTGGAACGAGCGTTGGCCTACGGGATACGCCGGGAGGACGTGTACATCGACTGCCTGACGCTGACGGCGTCGGCGGAGCAGGCGGGCGCGGCGCAGACGTTGGAGGCGTTGAGCCGGGTCAAGTCGGAGCTGGGGCTGAAGACGCTGTTAGGGGTGTCGAACATCTCGTTTGGGCTACCGGCGCGGCCAGTGGTGAACCAGAACTTCCTGATGATGGCGATGACACGGGGGTTGGACCTTCCGATTTTGAACCCCAACGTGGAGGCCATGATAGCGGCGGTGCGGAGCTACCATCTGCTGATGAACGTGGACCGGGAGGCGCGGGAATTTATCGCGGCTTACGGGAACGCGGCGGTGGAGGTGAAACCGGTTGCAGGCGGGGCGCGTTCGCTGAGGCAGATCGTGGAGTCCGGCTTGCGGGGCGAGGCGGGCGCGGCGGTCCGGGAGCTGCTGGAGACCGTGGAGCCGATGGAGATCGTGGATGGCATTCTGATCCCCGCGTTGGATCAGGTAGGCGCGGATTTTGAAGCGGGCCGGGTATTTTTACCGCAGCTGATCCAGTCGGCAGGGGCGGCGCAGGCGGCGTTCGAGGTGATCCGGGAACGTTTGAGCGGCCAGGCCGGGCCGGAGAGCGGAAAAGGACCAATCATATTGGCGACGGTCAAGGGGGATATCCACGACATCGGGAAGAACATCGTGAAGGTGCTGCTGGAGAATTACGGCTACGCGGTGATCGACTTGGGCAAGGACGTGGAGCCTTTGGCGGTTGCGGAAGCGGTCCGGACGCATCACGCGCCTTTAGTTGGGCTGTCGGCTCTGATGACCACGACGCTCCAGAGCATGGAGGAGACCATCGGGCTGCTGCGCCGGGAGGGATTGCGCTGCAAGACGGTGGTAGGCGGGGCGGTGCTGACGCGGGAGTACGCCGAACGGATTGGGGCGGACTTCTACGCGAAGGACGCGAAGGAGAGCGTAGACGTAGCGCGCCAAGTGATCGGCTAGGGTTTCCGGAGAGGAATATCGGAGCGGTTTATGGCGGTTATGGTTTTGACACCGGAAAGTTTGCAAAACGGGTCGGGGGAATCGGGGAGCCGAACGGATGTTCCGCCTGATTTTGCAAGGCTTCTCCACATTTTCCACAGGGTTGTCCACATTTGTGGATGAGAACTTTCCGGGCCGGAAAGCCCATAGGGTGGTTTCCATAACATTTGTCAAGCCTCAATTTTTACTAAATGTTGCAAGTCTGTTTTGACGCTGCGAGCCGGTAGGAGGGATTCGCGTGAAGGCACGTCAGGAGACGATAGCGGCCATTTCCACGCCGCCCGGAGCGGGTGGAATCGGGGTGCTTCGGCTATCGGGGCCGGATGCGGTTGCGGTAGCGGGACGCTGTTTCCGGGCTCTGGACCGGAAGGCGTTGGAGGCGCATGAGCCGCGGAAGTTGATTTACGGGGAGTTATTGGACCGCGGCGGGGAAGTGATCGACTGGTGTTTGTGTACCTACAGCCGCGGGCCGAGCAGCTACACGGGGGAGGACACGGCGGAGTTCCAGTGTCACGGTTCGCCGATGGTGCTGACGTTAGGGTTGGAGTCGCTGTTCGCGCAGGGGGCGCGTCAAGCGGGGCCGGGGGAATTTACCCGGCGGGCGTTTTGGAACGGCAAGCTGGACCTGGCGCAGGCGGAGGCGGTAGGGGACTTGTTAGAGGCGCAGAGCCGGGAAGGAGCCCGTCACGCGGCGGGTCAGCTAGCGGGGGCGTTGTCGAAGAAGATCGGGGCGATTTACGCCGCGCTGACGGACGTGATGGCGCACTTCCACGCGGTGCTGGACTACCCGGACGAGGACATCGACCCGTTCCGTTTGGAGGAGTTGGACGGGACGCTGGCCGAGCAGGAGCGGGAATTGAAAGGACTTCTGGCGACCTGTGGGCGCGGGAAGCAGTTGCGGGACGGGGTGCCTTGCGCGATTGTGGGGCGTCCGAACGCGGGGAAATCCTCTTTGCTGAACGCGCTGTTGGGCTGGGAGCGTGCGATTGTGACGGAGATCCCTGGGACGACGCGGGACACGGTCGAGGAACGCTGTGAACTGGGCGGGGTACCGCTGCGGCTTATCGACACGGCGGGACTCCGGGAGACGCTGGACCCGGTGGAAATGCTGGGCGTGGAGCGCAGCCGGAGAGCGATGGAGGAAGCAGGGCTGATCTTCGTACTTTGGGACGGTTCGGTTCCGGCAACGCAGGAGGACGTTCAGCTGTTGGAGCAGGCGGTCCGGCGTGCCCCGACGGTCCTGGTGCAGACCAAGCGCGACTTACCGTTTGAAACGGCGGCGGATTGGGCTTTGCCGGAAGACGTACCGGTAGTGGAGCTGAGCGCGAAGACGGGAGAAGGCTTGGAAGAGCTGGAATGGGCGGTCACGGAGCTGTTTCCACGGGACGAGGCGGCGACTTACGGCGAGCTTCTGACGAACGCGCGGCAGGAGGAAGCGGCGCGTCGGGCCGCGGAGTCGGTACGCCGGGCCAGGGAGGCGTTGGAAGCGGGCGTGACGCCGGACGCGCTGCTGACGGACGTAGAGGCCGCGCTGGAAGCGTTAGGCGAACTGACGGGGCAATCCGTTCGGGAGGACGTCACGGACCGGATCTTCGCGCGTTTTTGCGTAGGGAAGTAAAAAAGCCGCACAGACGGATGTCTGTGCGGTTGCTATCGTTATAATGTTGGACGCTTTCTCACGCATTATGGATGACTATCCTGTAACAAAGTAAAACTTTCCGCAACGCGATCACAAGCAAATTTGCTCAGTTTCTGATAGTGATCGACCGCTTCAAGGTCATCCGGAGGATAGTTCACATCGGTTGGGAAATAAATCCCGTAATAGAAGCGATCATTTTCCCCCAAATAGCTTGGTCCATCCAAGACTTGGAAGGGGTTTTCCTCGACGGCATTCTTACCATATACCAAGATGGAAAATACCGTTCCGGTCCATTCCGGATAATTGCTCCGAATATTTTTGTCCCGAAACGACAGTTCCGTTACTTCCGCATCGGATACCGTCTCAACGACGAATTGACCTTCCAGCCAATCAATGCGGAAGCCATAGTCTTGGTTCGTATACGTTTGAATTGCACTGTGCCGGGAAACGAAGAAATATGCGGCAGCAGCCACAACGAATACGCCGACCACTGATAGGAAGAAACCCCTTTTTTTGTTTTTCATTGCTTCCACTAAAACACCTCTTTCCGCATAATATGATGGAACTTTTGTTCTTCCATTACATAGGGATGAGTACAAAAAATTCCCATGTTCCTACCCCCGTAGGGGGGTGGGAACATGGAAGATCATGTTATGCGAGAGCTTTTTTGGCCATATCGGTGAGCTGGGTGAACGCGCCCTTATTGTTGACGGCCATTTCGGCGAGCATTTTGCGATTGATTTCGACGCCGGATTTTTTGAGGCCGTTCATGAAGGTGGAGTAGTTCATTCCGTTGATTTTGCAGGCGGCGTTGATGCGGGTGATCCACAGCTGGCGGAAGTCGCGTTTTTTGAGTTTACGGCCGGTGTAGGCGTAGACGCCGGATTTCATGACGGCCTGGTTCGCCATTTTGAAGTGCTTGGACTTGGAACCCCAGTAGCCCTTGGCCATTTTCAGGATTTTATTTCTTCTTTTGCGCGTCATCATCGCGCCCTTGACTCTTGCCATGATTGGTTTCCTCCCCTTTTCTTACTTGTACAGGATCATGCGCTTGATGGCGGCCTCGTTGGTTTTATCGGCGTAGGTGATGCCGCGCAGGGCGCGTTTGAGTTTTGTGGTCTTGCCGTGACCGTTGAGCAGGTGACGTTTTTTGGTCATGGCGCGTTTGACCTTGCCGGATTTGGTGAGAGAGAAACGTTTTTTGGCGCCGCTGTGAGTTTTGATTTTGATCTTCGCCATAACAGAGAACTCCTTTTCTTACTTTTTCGTGTCCTTAGCGGGTTTGGGGGACAGGAAGATGGACATATGCCGGCCTTCGAGTTTCGGGCTTTTATCCATCACGGCGATCTCGCTGCACTCCTCGGCGAAGCGCAGCAGCAATTCCTGTCCGATATTGGTGTGGGCCATTTCGCGGCCGCGGAAGCGGACGGTGACTTTGCAGCGGTTGCCCTCGGACAGGAACTTCTGGGCATTTCTGAGTTTCACGTTGAAATCGTTCACGTCGATACTGGGGGACATTCGGATTTCTTTGATCTCCACCACCCGCTGATTTTTTCGGGCTTCCTTCTCGCGCTTGGTCTGCTCGAACCGGTATTTGCCGTAGTCCATGAGCTTACATACGGGAGGGACGGCGTTGGGGGAGATCTTGACCAGGTCCAGATTCCGCTCTTCGGCCAAGCGCAGTGCCTCCTGGGAGGACATGATGCCCAGCTGTTCTCCGGTCTCGGAGATCAGGCGGACCTCTCTGTCCCGGATTTCTTCGTTGGTTTGATGACCTGTGTTAGCGATGGGAAAGCACCTCCAGACAAAATAAAATACGGGCCGCCGGAAGGCTCCCGTACCACAGCAAAACAGCGCCGGTTGACCGGCGGTGTTCATCCATGTTGACCCTTTGGCGTTAGCCGGAGGTGAGGACGGGGACCGTTCCTGCTTTCTTGTACTGGAGCATTCTATCACTCCAGACTGCATTTGTCAAGGAGATTTTCAAACATCCCACGCCCGTTTCATAAAAGCTGTATTCTCCCCCCGAAGAGGGAGAATACAAAAAATATTTCATAAAAGCTGCATTCTCCCCCCGAGGGGGGGAGAATGCAAAAAATGTAAAAAATCCCTTTTCTCGGCTGACACGTAGAAAAGCAATTTGTGAAACAGGTGTAGGAAAACAAAAACGCAGGCTTGACAAAACGAGACGGAAAGGTTATACTAAACATAGAAAGGGCGCTGCCGGTAAACGGTTAGTCCCCTACTTTAAGTTACAAGAAGTAACCGCCAAGCTGTTGGGGAACAGGGGCGGTTACTTCTTTTTCGCCTGGATGAACAGGCTGCAAATGCCAATGATAACCGAAATAAGCTGGAGAATCTCGGATGTACTCATTGAACAGCCCCCCTCTCGTGAAATCAGGGGGCAAGAAGTCGCCCCCTGTCGAGGGGACCAACCACCTTTCGTTACTGACAGCGCTGAAAGAGTATTCTTTCCTGATCTCAGAATAACACAATGTTCCGCAAAACGCAACAAAAATATCTTTTTTCTCCGCATGAACGCAGAACAAAAAAGATGTTTCCAGAATACTTTTTGCATCCTCCTCTTCCGGAAAAGTGTGCGATTTATGCGGAGCCACAGGAAAAAGAGGAATAGCCTCTTGTCAAACGGCACCGGAATTGGTATAATCAGGGAGGTTTATGTCACCCAAAAACCTAGGAAAGGGAATCGCAACTATGAAAACTCACACTCGCATCTCAGCCGCCCTGCTGTCAGCGTCGATGCTGCTGACTACGGCGTTCCCCGCCTGGTCCGCAGCGCCGCCGCAGCCGGAAAGCTCCGCACAGGGCAGCGTCACCGCCACTGTGCGCATCGACTACCCCCAATACCTGGAAGAGCTGAACGCCCGGCAGGTACAAGC
Source organism: uncultured Bacillota bacterium (assembly GCA_947385365.1). Lineage (GTDB taxonomy): Bacteria > Bacillota > Clostridia > Oscillospirales > Oscillospiraceae > Lawsonibacter. The sequence goes on from CANDKT010000013.1 coordinate 8,030, forward strand.
CGAACTGCTCCAAGGGGAGACCTCGCTGGGTACGGTCGACCTGACCAGACCCGGTACACAACCGCTCTCCAACGACAGTACGGCGGAAGTCTCCATGCGCAACCGTGACAACGGACCTCTGGAAAACGGCCCGCTCCCCGGCTGTCTGGACGTGACCGTCTCCAACCTGCCCCAAGGCAATTACGCCCTGCGCTTCACCGGGACGGGTTATCGGACCTGCTCTGTCCCCTTCGCCATCGACAACTACACCAAATATATTGAGCTTGGCACCGGCGACGGCACCTTCTCCCTGGGCGACCTGGACGGGAACGGTACTGTGGACAGCGCCGACCGAGACGCGATCGCCGCCGCTCTGGGCAGCTCCGAGACCGGACACCTGGAGCGCTTCGACTTGAACGGCGATGATAAGATCGACATCATCGACCTGTCCTATGTCAACCACAATACCCGCGCCCCGGAGACCGCCCCTGAAGTGAAAGATATCGCCGCCATCGGCTTGGCGTTGAGCGACTCCGCCAACAGCCTGCTGACGCAAGCTGGCACCACCGCAGAAGGCGACTTGACGGACCTGCTGGAAGACAACGGCCAATCGGTCAACTTCCGCGCCGCTACCGGGACCGATATCACCATCCCTGTCCCGCTGGCCGCCAACGTCGAGGCGCAGGAGATTGAAATCCTCACCCCCGACGCGCAAGGGACCATCCTGCAAGGTACTGCTATCGTGACCTTCGAGGAAAACGGGCAGGAATCTACCGTGACCGTTCCCTTCGACAACTCCCCCATTCAAGACGTCCACGCCATCAGCCGCATCCCTGGCAACAGCGTCATCACCATCCAACTGGGACGGCGCGTGCCGGTGAAGCAAATCACCATCACCGTCACCAAAACGGCCAGCGGTGATTTCGCGGCGGTGGAGACCATCCGCTTCCTGAAGGACATCGCCCCCGACAACCCCTCCGAACCCAACAGCGAGGTCAAAGGTCTGAGTGCCTCCGCCGGAAGCGAACAGGTCCAGTTGAGGTGGAACGCTCTGCCTAACGTGTCAGGCTACCGGGTGGACTACTGGGAGAAGGACACGCAGACAACAAAATCGCTCCAGACCGAGGTCCCCCAGGTCACGGTGACGGGATTGGAAAATCTCAAGCCCTACTGCTTCACCGTGACCCCCATCGACGGGGCTTGGTCAGGTCGGACCTGCCCCGCCGTGGAAGCCACGCCTCAGCCCGCCAAAGCCCCCGACGCCCCCGACAGCGTCCAGGTGTCCCCGTTGGACGGCGCGCTGAACGTCTCCTGGAAGGCCAGCGAAAACGCCACCTACTACCAGGTGTTCTACAAGGCCCAGAGCGAACAGGACTTCCAGCAGTCCGGCGGCAACCTCACCGTGACACAGACCACGCTCCAGAACTTGACCAACGGCGTGACTTATCAGGTCTACGTCCTGGCGGGCAATGACGTGGGACTCAGCGGCCGCTCCCGCATCGCCGAAGGCACGCCGGAAGGCGTGGAAGATAAACTTCCCGTGGGCCTGCCCACCGCCGGCCTGCTGGACCCCAGCCTCATCGCCGATATCCGCTTGGGCGACCCCAACAACTACGACCGCAATACTTACTCCGGCCCCATCGACCCCAAGACCCTCATCGACGGCGACTACAGCACCCACTGGACCACCCGGAACTGGTCAGGCAACGAACACGTCATCTGCACCTTCACCAGACCGGTTGACCTCAACGCCGCCCTCTGGGTGCCCCGCCTGGACGGCAGCTACCCCACTTACCTGCGCGCTTACAGTACCCGCGTCTGGTACGACGGCGAGGACCTCAACGGTCCGGGCCACCTGCTGGTCCCTGACCCTGCCCGCGGCGGTCAGGACAACGGCGGCGGCAGCGGCGGCGGTGATGTCCACACCTGGCCCAACGTCTCCAACTACAACACCGTCGCGACTTCCCGCTTCGCCATCCTGCCCTTCGGCCCGGCGAAGAACGTCGTCAAAATCAGCGTCGCCGTGGAACAGCGCGCTTACTACATCGTCAGCCTGTCCGAGCTGATGTTCCTGGAGTACGACCCCGCCCACAGCCTGCCCGATAATATCACCGCGCTGTTCGCCAACGACCTGCACACGGCGTTGGCCGAAGGCGTGACGCAGGCCGATATCGACGGGCTCCGCGCCCGCCTGAACAGCGACGAGGCCCACTACTACCTGCACACCCAAATGCTGGCGGAAGAACTGAACCTGGCGCAGGAACTGCTGGACAGCGGTAAGAGCAGCGGCGTCCTGCTGGAGGGCCTGGACTCCCGGAGCAACGCCGCCGACTCCAAGTACGGCCAAGGCGGCAGCGTCCTGCAACCCATCGGCGCAGCTTCCCGCGCCAATCAGGAGATCATCGTCTACGCCTCCGGCATCCCCGAGGGCCAGACCGTGACCCTGTACGCCACCCAGTTCAACGCCGAAGTCACGAATTGGCAGGCCAGCCTTGGAACGCTCACCAATGGCCGGAACATCCTCTACGTCCCCCAGATCACCAGCCAGCAAGGTTTGGACAAGGGCGGCAGCCTCTACGCCGTCTACAGCGGCCCCGACGCCGCCAATATCTCCCTGCACCTGCGCCGCGTCACCGATATCCCCATGCTGGACCTGACGGACTGGTACGCCCTGACAGAAGGACAGCGTCGGGAAACCATCGGCTCCTATGTGGACGAACTGGCCAACTATATCACCACGGCCAGGATCACCGACAGCAACAAGCAGACCAACTGCCTCAACGTTACCGAAATCTCTCTGCCCTCTGTGCTGCTGTCCATCCCCGCCGCTGCGGTCCAGGACAACACCGGTCTGAATCGCGAGGACCGCATCGAGAGCCTTTACCAAACCACCTTGGCTTGGGAAGACGTCATGCACATCTGCAAGACCACCCAAGGCATCGACAACACCTATGAGCGGAACGATATGCAGTCCCGTCAGAATATCCGCTGTATGCAGATGTTCGCCGGCGCGTTCATGTACGCCGCAGGCAATCACATCGGCATCGGTTACGGCTCCAGCGCCGGGATGGTCACGGGCAAACCCCTGAGCGCCCTGCCTGAGGACGCGTCCGCTAACCAGCTGTTTGGCTGGGGCATCGCTCACGAAATCGGTCACAATATGGACAAATTGGGCAAGGCCGAGATCACCAACAACATCTAGTCCCTGATGGTCCAGACCTGGGACGGCAAAGCCAATACCTTCCCGTCCCGCCTGGAAAAGAGCAATAAATACAACGATATCTTCCAGAAAACCGCGCAGGGCCTGCCCGGCGACTCCAACAACGTGTTCGTTCAGCTGGGCCTGTACTGGCAGCTGCACCTGGCTTACGACAGCGCCGAAGCCCCTGCGGACTTCTACAACCGGTTCTTCAAAGCCTGGAAGGCCGGGACCTACACGGAAGGCGCGCAGAGCTATGCCGACCGTGTCGCCCTCACCGCCGCCGGAGTCGCGGAGCGTAATCTAAGCGACTTCTTCACCCGCTGGGGCATGACGCTGAGTGAAAGCACCTTGACAAAACTGGCCTCCTACCCCGCCGAGAGCCGGGCGGTGTGGTATCTCAACGACCAGAGCCGCCGGGACCGTCTGGCCGGTCAGGCCGCAGGCGAAGGTTCCTTCACCATCACCGCAGCAATGGCCCCGGAGAGTGAAAATCAGGTCAACGTGACCATGACCGCGTCGCTGACTCAAGGCAAACTTTTGGGTTATGAGATCCGCCGCGGCGGGAAAGCGGTCGCGTTCGTCTTCCCCGGAGAGGACGGCAGCGCGGTCTACACCGACACCATCGGTTCCGCCAATCACCGCACTTACATCTACCAGGCGGTGGCCTACGACACCTTAGGCAACCAGATTGGCCAGCCGGTCTCCTCCGGCGAGATCCGCATCGCCTACGACAAGACCTTGGACCCCGCCTCCTACACCGTCAGCCGCACGGGCGATTCCGTGACCTTCACCTTGACGGAAGCGACCGACGTCTCCGGTCTGAAACTCACCGAAATCCCCGCCGCCGGTGACTATACCATCACCGTCACCACCCAGGACGGCAAGACTTACACCGCCCGCAGCGGCAATTTTGGTCAAGGCAATCAGGCCGTCGACACCGCGGGCAGTTACCTGACCTACTTCCAGAAACCCGGCGCGGGCGCGGAAGACACCCGTATCTGGACCTACTGCGCCGCCAGCGTCACCGTCACCGGCATCCCGGAGACGTTGGAGTCCAGCAAGCTCCTGCTGGTCAGCTACGCCGGTGATGATATCGCGTTCCTGGAGGACGGCGCGGCGGGTCTCCTCTCCGCCGATTACCGCTACGGCGAGGAAGAAGCGGACGTCATCCCCGCCGGTACGCTGGTCGTCGTAGGGACCTACCGCGGCGACCCGAGATTCTGCACGGTCAAGATCCTGGGCCAGTTCACCCGGACCACCGCAGAAGGGGAGGAATTGGAACCGGTCGAACGGCCTCTGGACGGCTATGCTCTGCTCTTCGCGGAGGTCCCGGAAGACGGCGCGGTGAGCGATATCAGCGACGGTCTCTTCCTCTTCGTCCCCGACGTCCAGCGGGAGGCGGAGCTTCAGGACCAGAGCCACTGCGACGGCGTGAATCTCCTGCCCAGCCGCATCAAAGCGGTCCTGTCCCGTACCGACTCCGCCTCGGACGCCAGCTCCCAGCGGGTCACGGCTGAAACTCTGTGGATCAACAGCCCCGGCGGAACGGAGCTGCCCACTATCGTGCTGGAGGGCTGAGAACCATGAAAAATTTTGCCAAACGATTTTTGATTTTTCTGCTGGCGGCGGCACTTCTGTGCCCCGCCGGCGTGTGGGCCGCGGACGCGCCTACACCTACGCTGGTCTTTGAGACCGGCAGCAACGCGAACAGTATCCGCCTGTCCCTGAAGGGCTTAGGCGAACGCGTCATCCACAGCGTGCAGGTGGGACTTGTGTTCAGCGGCTCCTACCCCAACGCCAAATTCACCGCTGTCGATGAGCAGGTTTACGGCACCTACACCGTCCGCGAGGACCAGGGCAAAACCACCGTCACGCTCTACTTGGACGGCAGCGCCGACTTGAACAATCAGGGTCAGTACGTCTTAGGCGAGCTGGCCCCGGGCGGCAAAGTCTCCGTACCAGAGCGCGCCTCCTTGACGCTGCTGAACCGGCGTCTGGAACCCATCCCTGGCTTTGACAACGCGGACATCCCCACCCAGAACGACCTGCCGACCCCCGACCCGGAAACTTACTCCGTCAACATCCAGCAGACCGAACACGGCACGGTCCAGGCCAACCCGACCAGCGCCGCGGAGAATCGCACGGTCACGTTGACAGTCCAACCAGAAAGCGGTTATCAGTTGAGCGAACTGAACGTTGTCTCCGGCAACGCCCCCTTGCACCTCACGCAAACCGAGACAAATCGTTACACCTTCTCTATGCCAGCCGGGGATGTGTCGGTCAGCGCCGCTTTCGCCCCAATCGTCCAACCACAACCCAGCTATACGGTCAACGTCCAGGCGAGCGAACACGGCACTGTGAAGGCCAATCCCACCAGCGCCGTGCAGAACCAGACGGTCACGTTGACGGTCCAGCCCGACAGCGGCTATCGTTTTGATACGCTCGCCGTCAGGTCCGGAAACCTCCCCCTGACTGTCAATAAGATCCAGGACAATACGTACACCTTTTCCATGCCCGCCAATGACGTCTCCGTCAACGCCACGTTTGCTCCGCTCACCCAACCAGACCCCAGCTACACGGTCAACATCCAGCCGAGCGAACACGGCACGATTCAGGCCAACCCCGCCAGTGCCACCCAGGGCAGTACCATCACCTTGACGGCCCAACCGGAAACCGGTTATCAGTTGAGCGAGCTGACGGCTGCCTTCGGCGGCGAACCCGTCATCATCACAAAGACCCAAACAAATACCTACACGTTCTTTATGCCCGCTGGTGAAGTCACGATCCACGCCGCCTTCGTCCCTGTGGTTGAGCCAGAAAAAACCTACGCGGTCAACGTCCAGCAAAGCGAACACGGCACGGTCCAGGCCAACCCCGTCAGCGCTGCCCAGAACAGCACAGTTACGTTGACGGTCCAGCCCGACGCCGGTTATCAGTTGGACAACCTCGCCATCACCGCCAGCGGCGTCTCCTTGACGCCCGCCCCGGCCCAGGCGAACACCTACACCTTCTCAATGCCCGCCAGTGACGTCTCCGTCCGCGCCACCTTCGTCCCGGTGGTACAAAAGGTCAACATCCAGCAAAGTACACACGGCACGGTCCAGGCCAACCCCGCCAGCGCCACACAGGGCAGCACGGTCACGTTGACTGTTCAACCCGAAAGCGGCTACAAACTGGATACGCTCACCGTCATATCCGGCAACATTTCCTTGAACCTCACCCAGACCCAGACCAATACCTACACCTTCTCCATGCCAGCCGGTGACGTGTCAGTCAGCGCCGCTTTCGTCCAGGAGAGCAGTTCCGGTGGAGGCGGCGGAGGCGGTGGAGGTGGAGGCGGCGGCTCCACCAGCTACGCCGTCCGCGTCCAGGAGAGCGAACACGGTACGGTCCAGGCCAGCCCCGCCACCGCCGCGCAAGGGCGTAAAATCACCCTGACCGTTCAACCTGACAGCGGCTACAAGCTGGACAAACTCACCGCCACGTCCGGCAGCAAGTCTTTGGAACTCACCGAGACCAAGACGAATACTTACACCTTCTCGATGCCCGCCAGCGATGTGACAGTCAACGCCACGTTCGTTTCGGAGAACGGCGAGGCTCCGCAATCCCACCCCTTCACGGATGTGCCTTCGGGCAGCTGGTATGAAGAGGCCGTCCAGTACGTCTACGAGAACGGCTTGATGTCCGGCGTCTCCGAGGACGCCTTCGGGCCGGACCTGACCACCAGCCGGGCGATGGTCGTGACCATCCTGTACCGGCTGGCCGGTTCCCCAGAGACCGGCTCCGCTGACTTCGCCGACGTCCCCGCCGATCAGTACTACGCCGCGCCGGTCGCTTGGGCGTCGTCCTGCGGCGTCGTCAGCGGCTACTCGGAAGATACCTTCGGCCCCAATGATCCCATCACGCGGGAACAAATGGCTCTGATCCTCTACCGCTTCGCGCAGGAGCAGAAACAGGACACCTCCAAGCGCGGCGACCTGACCGTCTTCGCCGACGCGGACCAGATCAGTTCCTATGCCACGGACGCGATGGCTTGGGCCAACGCGCAGGGCTTGATTAACGGCGTGGATGCCGTTACGCTCTCCCCCGCCGGGCGGGCGACCCGCGCTCAGGCCGCAACGATTTTGACTCAGTTCTGTAGACAGATGGCGGACTGAACCCCATCCCAAAGCAAAAAATCAGCGGAAGCGATGTGCTTCCGCTGATTTTTCTGGCCATATGAGACGGGGGCTTGAGCCGCTTAGAGGTCGTCCAGAGTGAACTCGGCCAAGGGGTCGAGGTCCGGGAAGCGGCGGTTTTTGACGTCCAGCAGGACGGCGGTGGCGTTGGTGGACTGGTTCTCGATGGCGAAGTTGAGGTACTGCGTGACCTGAGCCAGCGTGGCGAACTCCAGCGAGGCCGCGATAGAGGGGTCGTCCTTTTTGATGCGGTCGAACATGGTGATCTGGTCCAGGTAGGCGACGAGGTGGCAGACCTGACGGGTGTACTCATCCTTGTCCAAGGTGAACTTCCCCAAGGTCATCAAGCCCTGAAGGTTCAGCTCATGGCGTCCGAGGGCGTCGCCGGGGTCGATTTCCAGGTGACAGCCGCAGAACCAAATGCTCAATTCGCTTGCGCCGAAGGAGTAGTCGAAGGAAATGCCGTGTTTTTCCTTGCCCTTGAAGCGGTAGGCGGGGACTTGGCAGCCTTTGTAGCGGTCGGGGCGGATGGCCTCCGCGGGGACGACGGGTTCCCAGATTTGGGCGAAAGGCTGGCGGATGCCGTGGGAAGTGAAGTATTTTTGCCAGGCGTCCACGTCCTCGGGGGGCATTTCCATAGGGTGGGCGACGGCAACCTCGGCCTTGGAGATGGTGTAAGGCTGTTCCTGGCAGTCGATGGGCTGGCCGTCCTTCACGCTGAAGGTCTTGCCGTCCTGGCTCCAGACCAGAAGGCTGGCGACTTGCCGGAGAACAGGGTTTTGCAGATAGGCTTTTTTCCAGCTCTCGCCGGGGCGGGTCGAGCCGTCGAGGAACTGTTCAAAGAGCAGGTCACAGCGGCTTTTGACCACCTTTTTGATGTTCTTCTTCATCCCGGCCAAATCGGTCCGAGCGGCTTCGACTTTCTCCGGGTCCGCGCCTTTTTTGGGGATGGACTTGACGATTTTCTGCGCGTTTTCGTCGAAGACGGTCAGGGTCAGGTCCATGCTCATGGTGACGGTGACGGTATTGCCGCCCAAATCATAGACTTTTTTGCCGTTCTGATCCAGGCCGAACTCGGCCAACACGGTGTCTCGGATATCGTCGGCGGTGGTGTGGCGCAGTTCGGCGTACTCGTCCAAAAAGTCTCCCTTATCCATATACAGCAGGGTCTCGCGGGTGTCGTTGAGCATGAGCGCGCCCCGGGCGGTGATGATATTGGCGCGGCCATTGCTGCCGTAACAGTACCAATCCATCCAGCTGTTCATATCGGAGAGGAGCGATTTGACTTCCTCGCCGCGGGCGTAGCGACCATAGGGGACGAGCCAAGCGGGTTTGATTTCCACGAGCTTCCCCAGCAGGGCGTGCAAGCTGTTCTGGTCCAGCAGGGCGGCGGCCTGATCGGCAGCGGGGACGAACTCAAACTCGCTGAAGTAGCGGGAAGCGGCGTATTTCCCGGCGTCTTTCGGTTTGGCGTACTGGGTGGCGTAGGGGACGATGGCGCAGAGGGTCACGAACTCCGGCGCGGGGCTCCCGTCCTGGAGCTTCACCTCCTTGAGCAGCTTGGGCGGGCCAAAGAGATTTTTGTACTGGTTGTTCAGGGAGACCTCGTGGAAGGACTGGTAGAGGAAGGCGTAAGGGCTGTCTGGGTCCACCTTGGACGCGATGTGCAGAGCCGGTTTCAGGAGCTTCGCGGCCTCCTTGGCCTTTTTCCCGGCGGCGTCGTCGTAGAGTGCCTGGACGGTCTCGCGCTTCACCGCCCCCAAGTGGTCCAGCACATAGGTCGCGGCTCTCTGATAGACGCTGGCTTTCTTGCTGTTCGCCAGCAGCTCCACCATCGCCTGCGCGATCTCCGCAGGCTGGTCGGGCATATGCTCCCGGCACAACTCCGAAAAGGCTTTGGCCGTCTGGAAGAGGTACAGCCCCGCCCAGTCCTCCGACGTCATGGCGTCCTTCCAGGTGTACTGGATGGCGTCCGTCAATCGAGCCGGGACCTTTTTTCCGCTCTGGAACAGCGTCGAGGGCGGCAGGATATGGTAATCCTCCCCTTCGCCGTAGTCGTGGTCCATGTATTGGATGCCGTCCGGCGCAGGCATGGGGTCCAAGTTCCAGCAGCCGAGGAAGACATTTTTCCCCAGATCCCGAAGTCCGGCGGGCAACGCCGCGCTGGTCAGGGCGGCGCAGCCCTCGAACGCGCTTTCCCCAATGTCTGTCACGCTTTTGGGGATGGAAACGCTGGTCAGAGACACGCAGCCCTTGAACGTGTTTTCCCCAATGTTTGTCACGCTTTCGGGGATGGAGACGCTGGTCAGGGACACGCAGTCCTCGAACGCTCTTTCCTCGATATTTGTCACGCTTTCGGGGATGGAAACGCTGGTCAGGGCGGCGCAGCCCTGGAAGGCGCAATTCTCGATACGTTCCACGCCCGCGGGGATCTCCAGCACGCCGGAGGCGGATGGCATACACACAAGATGCGCTCTTTCGTCCTCGCCCTTCCAGTGTTGGTAGAGGATGGGGCCTTCTCCGAGGAAACGGGGGTTTTCGCCGGTGGTGAACGTCCGGAGATTGACGCAGCCTGTAAACGCTCCGTCTCCAACCTGCGTGAGTTTCCGATTGAAAACGACTTCCTCCAGCGCGGTGCAGCCCGCAAAGGCAAAGCGGTCTATCGAGATGATTTTTTCCGGGATCTGGTAGACGCCGGAAGCGGCTGGGGCACACAGCAACGTCCCATATGTCGATTCCATCCAGCCCTTCTCCAACAGAGTCAGGCCGTCGGCATGGAACTTGGAGTTCTGGCGGTCGACCTTGAACTCCCGCAGATTGACGCACCCCTGAAACGCTCCGTCCGCGATCCACTCCACCGAGGCCGGAATCTCGATCTGTTCCAGCTCTGTATGGTTCCGGAAGGCGTCTTCGCCGATTCGTTTGACCTCCTGCGGCACGGTGAACTGTGTCAGCCCACGCGGAACGAAGACAGGTTCCAACCCATTGTAGCCTTTCGCGAACAGCGCGCCGTTGATGACTTGGAGTTCCTCGTTCCCGGTCTCCACCTGGATCTCCCGCAGGCCGTCGCAGCCGAGGAAGGAATCGGCCCCAACCCGCTCCGTTCCGGCCGGGATGACCAGCTTCTCCAACCCGACGCACCCCTGGAACGCCCGGCTTCTAATAGCCTCCACATTCTCCGGCAGGGTACAGGTCCCGCTTGCCGATGGCGCAGCGAGCAGATAGACGCTGCCTTCCCGATTAAAAAACCCGTACAGCCGCGCGAACAGGAACGGTCCGTCCGCGGTGCAGTTCGAGCTATCCTCAGGCACCTCGAACTGGCGCAGGTTCACGCACCCGCCGAACGCGCCGTCTTCGATATAGCAGATGCCTTTCGGCAGAACCACCTTCTCCACCGACCTGTTCCCTCGGAACGCGCTGGCCGCGATTTTCTCCACCGTCTCCGGCACGATCACTTCCCCGCCCGGCCCGTGGTAGCCGATCAGCATTTTTTGCACAATCTCAAAATCTTGTTCCATGTTGCCCTCCCGTCTCAAGTTTCCTATGCTCCTCCAAGCGGAACGTAAGTTCTATCTCATTGTAGCACCTCCCTGCCAAAATTGCAAGCCGCGTTCCCATATTTTTCGTCCGTTTCGCCTAAAAAAATTCTCCCCCGAAGGGGAGAATCGAATATTCCCTTTCCGGAACCGCTGTCAAGACCCTAAGATCTTCAAAACCTGTTCCAGAGGCATTTGAAACCGCTCCGCAATTACGTCCGGCGCAAGGAGTCCTTTCAACGCGGCAACGGATTCCTCGCGGCCCTTTTCGCGGCCTTCTTTGCGACCTTCTGCACGGCCCTCCGCACGGCCTTCTTTGCGACCTTCTTCGTGGCCTTCTGCACGGCCCTCTTTCAGGCCGTCTTGGTAGCCGATCAGACGTTCATCCAGCATTTTCTGCATATACGTCATATAGAAACTCCCTATCGCTACTGTTACAACCCCAAGATCTTCAAAACCTGCTCCAGGGGCATTTGAAACCGCTCCGCGATCACGTCCGGCGCAAGGAGTCCTTTCAACGCGGCAACGGATTCCTCGCGCGCCTTTTCGCGGCCTTCTTTGCGGCCCTCCGCACGGCCTTCTTTGCGACCTTCTTCGTGGCCTTCTGCACGGCCCTCTTTCAGGCCGTCTTGGTAGCCGATCAGACGTTCATCCAGCATTTTCTGCATATACGTCATGTAGGACTTCTCCTTTCCTCTATCGCTGCGCACTTCCTGCATACAGTCCCGGGTCATCTGACCCAAACGCGTTTCGTATAGTTTCTCCATATCGTTGGTACGAATGAGGTCTAAAAATTCCAGGATAGGTTTACTGGCGTTGGCTTCCGTATAGCGGCTGTTGAGGAAATACACATGGGAGCCGTCCTCGTAAGGCGTTTCGGTTCCTTTCAGGAAAGAGACGCGTTCTCCCACAGCCTTACCGATATGGAAGCAGTCAAAGTTGCAGACAAAGATGATGTAGCTTTCCGAAAGGCTGGCGTAGCTTGCGCCCTTAGACAGTTCACTGCGATCAATGCCGCTCTGGTAGAACCGAACCCTTCGGGGTAAATCGTCCCGCCGATCCGCTTGGATTTCCACGTTGAATACTGTACCGTTCTCGTCTTTCAGGTACACGTCGAGCCGAACACCGTGATACTCGTTGCTGTCGGAGAGATCCTTCTGTTTATCGAGAAACTTGATCCATTGGATCTCGATTCCCAGCAGCTCCTCCAGGAACAGTTTGCAAATTTTCTCATTTCGCATGACCTGTCCGAACATGAAATCATTGTGCAGCGGAAGTTCACTGAGGGGTGTAATGGTGTATTGTTTCGGCATAGGGCAACGCTCCGTTTCGTCCTGTACTGAGGATAGTATAGCACAGAAGGAGGGTTCCGTCAATTTACAGAAATTTTTTATGTGGCGGGGAATGCAACAATCGTCCCTGAAATTGTGGTTGATAAAGCAGGCTGGCTGTGCTACACTATAAGAAAGAGGCCGCGGCGCATGATGGGAGGTTTTGTAAAATGAGTAACCGTGAGCAAGTATTGCAGATGGTCAATACTCTGTCAGAGTCTACGCTTGGCTATGTGTTGGCGTATATCCAAGGCTTGATTACCAACGTTCCCGCCAATCAGGAGGATGTTCCAAATGCTGAAACAATCGCCGCCATGCAGGAAGTCAATCTGGAAACGTGAAAAAAAAGCGGGAGCGATAGCTCCCGCATTTGTAATGATTCAGGTCCAGTAGACCAATCCCACCAGATTTGGTCCGGCGTTGATGGAGACCACGCCGCCGATATAGTAAGCTAAAGCGGCTTGCTCGCCCAGCGTCTGGGCCGCCAACTGAGCCAAGCGAGCGGATTGTCCAACGTTGTTGCCTTGGATGAGCAGGTAAGGCGTGTTGGGCTGACGTTCTTTCAGGCACGTATCCACCAGCGTTGAGAGGACTGCTTTCTCGCCCCTCGCCTTAGCTAAGATCTTCGATTCTCCGTTCTGGAAGGTCATGATGGGCTTCAGGCCCAGAGCCTCGCCCACGAAGGCTGCGGCGGCGGAGATCCGGCCGGATTTTTTCGCAAACCGCAGGTCCAGCGGGGCGAAGATCACCCGCACGCGGTTGACCTGGTCCTGAATCCGTGCGGCGATTTCCTCTGCGCCGGCTCCTTTCCGAGCCATACGGACTCCTTCCAGCACGGGCCAGCCGTAGCCCATCGTATAGACGCGGGAGTCGATGACGTAGATGTGAAACTCCGGGTGTTCTTCCAGAAACTCCTCTTTTGCCTGGAGGGCGTTCTGGTAGGTGGCGGAGCCTTTGGAATTGACCGATGTGTAGATCAGGTCGGAAAAGCCGTTCTGCCACGCGTTTTGGAAGCACTGCTGGAAGTCGAACGGAGTCAGCTGCGCGTGGGTAGGAATCGCGGGCGCGGACAGCAGCACGTCGTAAAATTCTCTGGGGGTGAAGTCGAACCCGTCCCGGTATTCCTGTCCGCCGACGGCGATTGGGAACGGCAGCACTTCGATTCCCATCTCGTCCCGCAGTCCGGCGGGGAGATCGGCGGCGGAATCCGTCACAAATTTGATGCCAGCCATGAAGCGGCCTCCTTAAACTATAAGTTTCTTGTTTATTTCCGGCGTTTCAAAGGCCGCCGGGTTCCGTCGGGGTACTGTATGACCGTGTTGTCCAGCTGCGCGGTAAGGCTGCGCTTGCAGGCGTCGAGGTACTCCCGCCGCAAAGCCGCCTGTTCGGTGGCTTCCGCTTCGGTCAAGCCCTCAGGCGACTTTGCTTTCCTGGCCAAGGCGTTGATTCGAGCGATTTTCTCCTGTTCCAAACCACTTTCTCCTTCCAAATGGTGGGTTGCTGCTCGGACCGCAGGGGGTACGAGCGGTCAAAGGTAGCGATCAATGGTCAATCGGGTACGGCCTTTTTTGGATTGGCCGGGGATCTCGCGGACGACGCATTTTCCCAAGCCGCGGCAGGTGAGGACGTCCCCTTCCTGAACGGTCCGGTCTCCTTTCAGGCATTCCGCGTGGTTGACGGCGACCTTACCGCTGGCGATACAGGCGGCGGCTTTGGCGCGGGACAGGGAGAAGGCTGCGCCCAGTACCGCGTCCAGTCTGGGGGACGCGACAGTATCTTGGATCGTTTTGACTTGCGCGGGCTGTGGTTCCAGCTGGGAGAGGGGGATCTCCAGGGGACGGATGTGCCACCGGCTGATTTCCTCCCACTGGGAGAGCAGGACGGGCAAGGTCTGGCGCAAGGCGACCAGCTGACACCGGCCTGTTTCGGGCAGGAGGATATCGCCGAGCTTCTCTCTGGAGAGTCCCAGGCCCATCAGGGAGCCTAATACGTCCCGATGTCCGGGCGCGGCGTTCTGCGGGAGGCGGACCTCCAAAGCGGCCAGTGGGCCGTCCGGAGCGCTTTGCAGATCCTCTTCGGACTGCCAGCCGGGCCGGAAGCAGCAAACGGCGCGTTCCGCGCCGGGAAAGCCGCCCCAGAACGAATGCGGGGGGTTACCCCACGCGTGGAGCAAGGCACGGACCGCGGCCTGTTCTCCTGGGGAGAGGAACGGCGTATGAGCAGGAACGTCCCGATTTTGCGTCCATTCCAGCTTGTCCAGCACGCGGGCCAGCAGGACCCGTTCTTCTCTATTTCGCGCGCAGCGGTCCAGCAGTTCCTTTTTGTTCACCGGCGCATTCCTCCTATCGGTCCGCGTTCGCTATCAGTATATGGGGTTTCGGAGCCTTTGTCAATCTCCGTTTTACATAAGTGGACGAACGCTCTCCCAGCCGCCGCCTTACGGCGGCGACAGCTCCCTTTCGAGGGGGAGGCGGCCTGTAGTTTGGGGACCAAGGAGGTGTTCCTGAATGGTTCACTTGTTCAAATTCTCTGTTCAGCTCTGTTCCCAACGCTCCGGCCGCCGGAGGAGCCATAGATAGGCCGCGACGCAGATGACCACTGACAACGCGGACCCTGCCGGAGCGGCGAAGCCCATAGGCAACAGCGTATCGGGGAAGCGTTGGGAGGCCAGCCAGGCCAGCGGGATACGGGCGCAGAGGATGGAGGTCAGGTTATGGAAGAAGGAGATCCCCGACCGGCCGCAGGCGCAGAAGAAGCCGCTGAAGCAGAAGTGCATTCCGGCAAAAATGCAGTCCCACACGTAGCCGCGCATATACTGCCCGCCCAGACGGATGACCTCGCGGCCTGTTTGGGGATCGGTGAACAAGGCGACGGCGTATTCGGCGGCGAACTGCATGACCAGGGAGCAGATCAGCCCGAAGCACACGCAGGTGAACAACGCGTACCGCAGGATGGTGCGGACGCGGTCATATCTGCCCGCGCCGATGTTCTGGGCAGACAGGGCGGATACTGTAGACAGCATGGTGGAGGGGACCAGGAACATGATGCCGATGAGTTTTTCGACGATACCCACCGCCGCGGCGTCGTCCAAGCCCCGGCGGTTGGCGATGATGGTGATGACGATGAAAGCGACCTGAATGAAGCCGTCCTGTACGGCGACCGGGACGCCGATTTTCAAAATCGCGCCTAAAACGTTCCGTTTAGGGCGGAAATCTTCCCGGCGCAGTCCGGGAAGCATATTGCGTCTCCCTATGACAAACAGCGCGAGGGCGACGCTCGCGGTCTGAGCCAGCGTCGTACCCAACGCCGCTCCGGCGGGTCCCATCTTCAAGCAACCGATGAACAGGTAGTCCAGCGCGATATTGACGATGCAGGCGGCGGCGATGAAATACATCGGACTTTTGGAGTCTCCCAAGCCTCGGAAAATCGCGCTGATGATGTTGTAGGCGGTGATGAACGGGACCCCTGCAAAGCAGATGGTCAGGTAGGCGGCGGTCCCCTGTAGAGCCTCCTCCGGGGTGGACATCACCTGCGCAATGGGATGTACGGCCAAGAGAAGCCCGGCGGTCGCCACCAGGGAGAGCGTCATAAACAGCACGGCGGTGTTGCCGATGGTCAGATTGGCCTGTAGCCGGTCGTTCGCACCCACCGCGTGGCCGATGCGGACTGTAGCGCCCATAGCCAGTCCGACGATCATGACGGTCAGCATATGCATGATTTGGCTGCCGATGGACACCGCCGTAGTGCTTTCCACGCCGTTGAACTGGCCGATGATGAACAGGTCGGCCATACCGTAGAGCGTTTGCAGAAAGTAGGACAGCAGGAAGGGCAGGGAAAAGTGTACAATACTCCGAAAAACGCTCCCGGAGGTCAGGTTAGTTTCCATAGAACGAAAACGCCTCCTTTTCTAATAGTATAAACTCTGCCTATGGGGCAAAGTCAAGTCTTTTTTTGAGGGAACGAATCGCCCCGGACGGAAGTGGAAACTTCCGTTCGGGGCGTTCGGGTTTTGTTAGGCCCAGAGGTTCACATGGGCGCGGGCGGAGGACAGCGCGGAAGAGACTTGTTTCAGCTGCTTCTCCAAAGCCTGGACGTGCGGACCGGCAGGGGCATCGGTCGCGCTCCGCATCAGCAGGAGCTGGTTTTGCAGGCTCTGCTTTTGGGTTTGGAGCGCACGCATGGGGGAACTCTGCGCGTTGGTACCGCGCATCGCCGGGATCGGCATAATGGGACTCCCTCCTTTCGGGGGCTGCGGGCCCAGTTCTGTTATCGGACGTTTCCCGCGTTTCCAAAAGCGTTCCCGCGCCAACGGTCGTTTCCGCTACGCGTCCGGCAGGCACAGCAGGACGCTCAGCCGGACGCGGCCTTCCGACTGCTCAATCTCCAAGCTCCCGCCGAACCGCTCCGCGATACGCCGAATGCTCCGCAAGCCCGTACCGGGCTGGATGGTTTCGTTTTCTGGGGCGGGGTTCTCCACTTCCAGTATGAGCAGGCGTTGCCGTTGGACCGCTCGGGCGAAAATGACCGGTCCGGCGACGCCGGACCTCAAGCTGGCCTGGAGCGCGTTGTCCAGCGCGTTGCCCAACACCGCGCACAGTTCCGCCGCTGGGGCGTTGGTAGGCACGCGGCCTTTCCAGTGCAAAGCGGCCCCATTTTTCCGAGCCTGTTCGGTTTTCTCCGCCAAAAGCACGTCCAGTGCTGGAAGCCCGGACCCGGTTCGGAGGTCTGCGCACTCCGCTTGCAGCGTTCCGGCGTAGGTCTGCGCGGAACGGGACGCGTTCCGTTCGATCAGGCCGGACAGTACCGCCAAGTGATTGTTGACGTCGTGCTGGAAGATCAGCAGGCGTTCTTCTCGATTCAGAGCCTGGTCCAAGGCGCGGGCGCGGGCGTTGGAGCGTGCAGCCTCTTCGCTCAGGCGGAACAGCCCCCACAGCGCGGCGGCCGCGCCCGCCAACGCCGCGAGTTCCCAAAACGGGGCCGCTCCGGCCAGCGGGTAATCTGGCGCGGAGAGATCGGTCTGGTCCAGTCCCAGCTCCGACCGCACCGTGTACAGCCAGAAGAGGCAAGGCGCGGTCAGGACCGGCGGCGCGGCAGGCAGGCGTTCGGCTAACCGACCCAGTCCGTCCCAAAGCAGTCCCGCCAGCGTCAGGGAGAGCAGGACTTGGACGCCTGCGCCGAGCCAGGCCCCGTGCAGTTCCGCCGCGGCCCAGCGCATCAGAACGGTGCAGGTTCCTTCCAGCAGGGCGGCGCCGGACAGCGCGGCGGCGACCGGATAAAGTCTCTGTTCCGCGCCCAGCCGGCCCAGGAACAGCCACATCCCGAAGCCGTGGACCGCCTGTCTCGCCAGGGGCGGGAGCCATCCTGTCAGGGCCAGCGCGGTCAGAACGAGCCGTCCGCCTGCATAGAGCGTCAGGGTTCGGGTCTGGAACGGTCTGGTTTTCAGGCAGCGGAGGAAAAAGCGGTACTCCGCCCCGGCCAGCAGGCCGTTGAACAGCATCCAGAACAGCGCGGTCATTTATTCCAGCTCCTCCCGCACGGTCTCCAGCAGACGCCGGGCAAATTCCGCCTGTCTCCGCCGGGCGACGGGTACTTGTCCGCCGTCGGTCAGCACGGCGGCGTCTCCGTACCGCCCGGCCACCTGTTGGAGGTTGACAAGGAAGCTCTTGTGGCAGCGGAAAAAGCGGTGATCCAAGCGGTGTTCCAGTTCTTCCAGGGTACCGGTGTAGTCGAAGCTCCCGGTTTCGGTGTGGACGAAGACGCGGTGGGACAGGACCTCGCAGTACAGCACGTCGTCCAGCGGGAGGACGACGGTCTGCGCGCCTCGCGTGACGGCGAGCGTTTTTTTCTTCCGCCGTGTCAGACGGCAAAGGGCGCGTTCCAGGGCTTGGGCCAAGGCGGCGTTGGTCACTGGCTTGAGCAGGTAGTGGACGGCGTCTATCTGAAAGGCTTGCAGGGCGTACTCCGGGTAGGCGGTCACGAAAATGATCTGGCAATCGGGGCGTCTCATTCGGAGCCGCCGCACGGTCTCCAGGCCGTGCATACCGGGCAGGTTGAGGTCCATCAGGACGATATCCGCCTGGACCGGAGCGGCCAGCAGACTTTCGCCGTCCGGGAAGGCCAGCGTCTGAGCGGTCCGCCCGCAGGCGGTCAAATATTCTAAGGTCCGCCGCCGGAGGTCCTGTGCCAGCCGGGGTTCGTCCTCGCAGACCGCGGCGACTAACGTTTCCACATCCCACAACTCCCTTTCTGACGCGCAGGGAGGGTGTCGAACCAGACACCCTCCCTGCGTTCTGAGGCGGACCCGCCGGGTTTGATTAAAGACGTTTCTGGGTTTGGATCTCCTTCCGCTGGGCGATAAAGATCGCTTCCAGAAGCCGGTCCTGTTCTTTTGGGGTTAAAGTCTCGAACTGGCAGCCGTAACGGAACCGGCCCATATCCCGGGGCAGTGCCCGGCGGATTTGGCAGCGGAAGGTAAATTGGGGGGCTTCCGGCACAATGATTGCCTTGTCGATGGTCAGCTTATCTTCCACCATGTACTCTTCCCGGCTGGCGATCATGATACCGCCGGCGCTGATATCCAGCAACAGGCAAGGGGCGGTTCGAGTCCCGGGGTTTTTGACGGAGGAATGTTTTGTACAGATTGCCTCGCTGTTGGGGCTGATACGCTGGCGGAAAAAAGCTCTCTGTTCCTTGTTGAACTGGTTCTCCAAGCGGTCCACTTTCCAGATGGACCTGCTGCTGCCGCAGATTTTCCCGTGGTAGACCAAGTTCTGCTGGCCCTGGAAGAAGCGCAGTTTGACTTCCCGGTTGTACAGCACGGGGGGAAGCTCGTCTCCGGCGGAGTCGCGGATAATGATGCTCCCGTTCTGAAACTGGTCCACCTTCCCCACGAAGGTGAGCTTATTTTCCACTGTGAGGACTTCCACGGTCATGCCCCGGCGGAGCCGCAGCGCGCCCAGGTTCGGCATAGTTTCCATTCCGGTATCTTTTTTGAACAAACTCATAATGTCATCACCCGATACAGGATTACTGCCATCTCGCCCCGGCTGATGCTGGAGTTGGGGCGCAGGCAGCCGTTGTCGTCGCCGCTGACGGCTTGGAGTCGGACCATCGTTCCGATTGCGGCTCTGGCGTAGGGTGCGATCTCCTGATGATCTTTGAAGCCGGTCAAATCCACGCTGCTCCCGTCCGCCACGCTCCAGCCGGTGACTTGCATAGCCTTTTGGATCATGAGCATAGCGTCCTGACGTGTGAGCAGGCTGGTGGGGTGGAACTTCCCGTCGGAGCCGCTGGTGATGCCCAAGTGTTTGGCCGTAGCCACGGATTTGGCGTAGTAGCTGTCCGCGGGGACGTCGGGGAAGCTGTCGGTTTCGCTGGAGGTCAGGGAGAAGGCGTTGCAGAGCATGATGACGAAGTCGCAGCGGCGGATTGCGAGGCTGGGGCCGAACACGTGGTCGCCGATGCCGGAGATCACGCCTTTGCCGTAGAGGTACTCCACGGCGTTATTGGCCCAGCTGTGGTTCGCCATATCCTGGAAGCTGCTTTGGGTCACGCCGGTCATGGAGAACTCCACCCGGCCTGTGACAGAGTCGCCGCTGCTATCGGAGCCGGTGTAGGTCAGGGAGAAGGTCCCCTGGTAGCCGTACTGGGGGACGTAGGAAATCTGGTTGATGTTGGGGGACCCGGCGACGTAGTAACGGGTCCCGGTGGTCACGCGGGAGCCGGTTTGATTCGCGGAGTTGTAGTTGAGGTAGAGCCCGCCGGAGGTGGGGAGGCTGGTGAATTGGATGTAGGACAAGCTGCGGTCCAATCCGGCCTGGCACACGCGGGTAAAATCGGAGGCGTTCAGGGTGATGGCCTGATCGCTGCTGGAGTAGTAGATGGGGTTCACGGAGGGGGTGGTGACTTGGATCTCGACGGTCCCGTTGAAGTGGTCGCCGTCGCGGCTGTAGGCGGTGTAGGGGATGGAGACGGTGCCGGTACAGTCGTCCTCGGCCAGGAAGGTGACTTTGCTCAAGGTGTAGCTTCCGCCGGTGCGGTAGTAATTGATGGTGGTTTTGACTTCGCTGGAGTAGGTATCCCGGCTGCTGTTGTAGTTGTAGCACAGGAGGCCGTCTTTTTTATCGGGGAGTTTGAAGCGGACGTAGTTCAGGGTACTCCCGGTTTTATCCTCGCAGACGTCGTCGAAATCGACGGCGTCGAAGGTGACTGCGCCGCCGCTGCGCACGGAGTAGCTCACGTCGTCGGAATAGTTTGAGCTGCCGCTGCCCTCCGAAATCCGAATGGTGACGGTACCTTTGAAGGTGTCGCCGCTGGAGTCATAGGCGGTGAAGGCGGCGGTAGCGGTGCCTGTGTAGCCGCTTCTGGGGACGAAGGTGATGCTGGAGATGGAGGGGCTGGAGCTGCGGTAGTAGTTGGTATTGAGGGAGACGCGGCTGCCGGTGTTGGAGCTGTTGCGGTAGTTGTAGTAGAGGGTGCCTCGGGTAGACTGGGGGAGTGACGTGAAGCGGATACGGTAGAGGGTACGGCCTGTGATGTCGCGGCAGACCTCGTTGAAGTCGCTGGCCTCGAAGGAGACGCTGCCCCCGGAGCGGACGGAGTAAGGCACGTCGCCCTCTTCGTTGTCGCCGTCGTACTGGATCACAACGGTGCCCTCGAAGCGTTCGCCGCTGGTCCCGTAGCCGGTGAAGTCGATCTGGACCTGTCCATCGGTCCGGGCGGCGGGGACGAAGGTGACGTTGGAGAGGGAGGGGGACCCGCTGCGGCGGTAACGGGTATTCTCGCTGACGCGGCTGTCGTAGGTTCCGCTGCTGCGGTAGTTGTAGTAGAGGGTTCCGACGCTGCTTTTCGGCAGGGTGAAGCGGACGTAGTCCAGGGACTCGCCGAGGAGTTCCCGGCAGGCGTCGTTGAAGTCGCCGGCTTTGAAATCGACGGAGTCCCCCTGTCGGGCGGAGTAGTTGACGTTTCCGCTGCCATCGCCGCCGTAATCGTTGACGGCGACGATCACGTGGCCGCTGAAGGAGGCTCCAGCGGTATCCACGCCGCGGTAGGTGATGCGCACCGTACCGGTGTAGCCGCTGGCGGGCAGGAACGCCACCTCATCCAGTTCCGGGGAACGGGTACGGTAGTACTGGGTATTGGCGGTGACTTTCTCCTGATAAGTGGCGTGTTTGTTGTAGTTATAGTACAGGGTCCCGCGGCTGGACTGAGGCAGTTCGAAGGTGACGTAGCTCAGTTCGCGGCCCGTGCGGAGGCGGCAGATATGGTTGAAGTCGTCCGATTGGAAGATCACGGGGTTATTGGTCACGGTGGAGTAGGACACCTCGTCCTCGCCCTCGGCGGTGAGGCGGATACGGCCCGCGTAGAACTCCTTCCGGCTGTTGTAGCCGGTGTAGCTGATTTCGATGGTCCCGGAGTAGTCGGCTTTGGGGACGAAGGTGACGTTGGAGATCAAGCTCTGTCCGATGGTCTTGCTGACGTAATACTTATCGGTGACGGCGACGCCGGAGCCGGTATCGGCGGCGGAGAGGTAGCCGTGATACAGGACGCCCTGATGGGTCGGGACGCTCAGGTTGGTGATGTAGACCAGGCTGCTCTTGTCCAGGGCGTCCTGACAGGCGTCGTTCAGCTCGTCGACGATGTCCTCGAAGCGGAGCGGTTTGCCGGGGGAGTAGGAATTAGAGAGGACCGTCAAACCGGACACGTTTTCGACGACCTTCACCCGGCATTCGGCGGTGTACATATTTTTATCGGCGGTGATGACGGCCTCGCCTACGCTCCGGCCTGTGATGCGGCCATTGGCGACGGTGACGACGGTAGGGTCGCTGGTGCGCCAGCCTAAGGAACCCTCGCCTTGGGCCTCGCCGAAGCCTTGGGAGGGGTCCAGGAAGAGGTTCTCGGATTTGTTTTCCAGGATGGTGATGGAGGTCGTGTTCAGGAGGATGCCGGAGACCGTGACGGTACACTCGCCGATTTTATCGCCCGCGATGGCTTGGATTTTGGTCTGGCCGGGCGCGACGCGTGTGATGAGTCCCTTGTCGTCCACGGTGGCCACGGAGGGGTCCAAACTCTTCCAGGTCACTTCCTGATCCGAAGCCGCGGGGCTGACGGAGGCGGAGACGGTCCGTGTTGGGACCTGTCCCCGGTTGAACTGCACCACGGAGGGGATGATCTGGACGCTCTCCGGTTCGGGCGTGACCGTGACGGCGCACACGGCGGTAAACGCGCCCTCTTCGGTGGTGACGGTGATCTCGGCGTCGCCCACGGACACGCCGGTGACTTCGCCGTCGGCGTTGACGGAAGCGACAGCGGGGTCGCTGGAGGACCAGGAGACGTTTTTATTTTTGGCGGTTTCGGGCAGCACCGACGCGGTGAGGGTCTTGGTCCCCTTGACGCGCAGGGAGAGGGTCTCCCGGTTGAGTTCCACGCCGGAGACGGGGTCTTCCGCGGGCGGAGGGGTATCTTCCGGGGCGGCGGTGACGGTGACGGGGCTGCTGGTGATCTGTTTGTTTTCGGACAGCGTCAGGGTGACGGTGATCTCGGCGGTGCCGGAGTCCTTGAGCGCAGTCACTTTTCCGCCTTCGGCGGTGGTCTCCACGGCAGCCACGGTCGTGTCGCTGCTGGCCCACTCGATTTTGGAGGGGGTCTCGGACTGGGGTTCCACGGTGTAGGTCAAGGTTTTCGACTGCCCCTTAGGCAGTTGGAAAGCGGTCTCATTGATACGGACCGTGGCGTTCGGTTCCGCGGCGGACGCCGCAGGGAGCAGGCCCAGCAGCAGCGACAAGGCCAGCAGACACGCGCCGGTCCGGCGCAGGGAGTGAAGTTTCATGATTGATAAGCACCTCCGCGGGGTTCTCTGGTTTCAAGGGAAGGGAGCGGACGGGGACCGTCCGCTCCCAGCAAAGCGGTTGGATGTGGTTCAGAGCTGGGGCCGTTCACTCTTGGGGCGGCTGTCCCAGGCTTCGGTGATGTCCAGCTTGGCCTCGTAGTAGTATTGCACGAGCCCATCGCTGCCGGTCTCGCTGTTGCGTGTGACGACCACGCGGGCGACCAAGGGGTTGTTTTCCCGGTTGTTACCGGCGGCGTCGCCCAGGGAGGTCCGGAACGCGATACCGAACCCGTTCCGTGCGTCGCTGATATTGAGGGTGATGGCGGAGATTGGGGCGGTATCCGAATTATGGGTGCTGTCGCCTACGACCTGGACGCCGGAAAGTTCGGTGGTGGTCACTAAGCTGCCCACGGCGATGTACTGATTGGAGACGCCAGCGTGACCGGCCGCGCCGACGATGCAGTTATCGACAGGCAGGTTGTTCTGGGTTGTGGTCCCCTGACTGCGGGCGTACAGGCCCTCGTTGAAGATCAGGGTGATGGTGCCTTGTTTAATCATATTGCCGTCCCATTCTTTGACGGCGATGATGCCGGAGGTGACGACTGGCGGGGTATCGTCGCTGTTGCGGACGGGGTAGACGGCGCGGAAGGCGTCGCCGGAACCCATCGTGCTGCTGCCGACGGCGAGGAAGGTGTAGAAGTTGGTGCCGACCATGCCGGTACAAGCGACGCGGTTGCCGGGCAAGCCGTTGTTGGCCGTGGTGAAGTTCCCGTTGCCGACCATGACGATATCGGTGCCGGTGACTTCCTGATTGCGGATCAGACCGGCGTAAAGCTCCTTATTCTGGGGGCTGGTGTACTGATCGAAGACGCTGCCTTTGTAGACGCCGTTTTCGGTGACGGGGGTCGCCATCGCGTCCAGCACGGTGAAATCTCCGGCGTACTGGCTGGGCAGTTCCGCTGGGTTTGTGACGACCTGGCTGAACTTCCGGTTGAACTCGGCGTCCTCTCTGCCGCGGTAGACCAGGACGTAGTCGATATTGGAATCCCGGTCCACGGTGATGTTGACGTTGGTGCGGTTGATGCTGGCGTTGATGGTAGGCCGCACGGACTCTTCGGTCCGGAAGAGGTAGCAGGCGGCGTACTCCGAGATCGGAAGAGCGTCGTGTAGGGAAAGAGTGTCTTGGTATGTGTAG
>CANDKT010000014.1 GCA_947385365.1 uncultured Bacillota bacterium
TCCGCTTCTTCGGTATCGTAGGAAAAACTCACGCGTAAAGCACCGTCCAGCTCCGCTTTGGGACGCTTCAACGCCGCGTATACATGGCTGGGCTTCCCCTTGTGGCAGGCGGAACCCGACGAGATGTAAACCCCTCGGTCGCTCAGAAACCGAACGACGACCTCGCTCTTGTACCCCGCCAACGTGACGGCTAAAATGTGGGGGGCTTCCCCCTGAACCAACACCTTTAAGCCCGGAACTTGCCGGGTCAACTGCCCAGTAGCGTACTCCTTCAACCGCGCCATACGGCTGGAATCCTCCGTGAAGCTCTCCCGCCCCGCCCGGACCGCCGCGGCAAACGCCGCGATCTGAGCGGTAGGCTCCGTTCCGGAGCGCAGACCGTTCTCCTGCCCGCCGCCGTAGACCAGTGGGGGCAGTTTCAAGCCTTTTCGCACATACAACGCGCCGATCCCTTTGGGCGCGTGGACCTTGTGTCCGCTGATGCTGACCAAATCCGCACCCAGCTGCTCCGGCGTGAAGGGGACCTTCAAAAACGCCTGGACCGCGTCGCAGTGCAGCAGCGCCGGACAGCCAACCCGCCGTATCGTCTGCGCCGCCTGCGCTACCGGCAGAATCGTCCCCAACTCATTGTTCACCAGCATCATGGACACCAGCACCGTATCTGAACGAAGCGCTTGTTCCAGCGTCTCCGGTCGAATGTTCCCCTCCTGGTCCGGCTGGAGATACGTCACCTCGCAGCCCTGGCGTTCCAGAGCTTTGCAGGTCTCCAACACGGCGGCGTGTTCGATGGCCGTGGTGACAATGTGCGCCCCCGCGTGACGGTTCCGTTCCACCGCCGCCCGAATAGCCCAGTTATCGCTCTCGGTTCCGCCGGACGTGAAGAAGACCTCCTCCGGCGCGCAGCTCAACCCAGCGGCGATCTCACCCCGCCACTGTTTCAGCTCCGCCGCCGCCTGGGTCCCCAGCGCGTACCGCGCCGAAGGATTCCCCCACCCCTGCGTCATCGCCGCCTGCGCCGCCTGTACCGCTTCCGGCCTGACCGGTGTGGTCGCCGCGTTATCCAGATAGTGGCCCACGCTACCGCCTCCCATGTGCAAAGTATCGCTATTCTATCCCGTTTCCCCCCGAAAGTCAAGCCAACAAAAAAAGTTCCACGCCTGCCTCACAAAAAAGAATGTTTTTTGTTGCATTTTATGGAACATTGTGTTATGTTAGCGTTTAGGAAAGAATCATCTTTCAGCACTTCCAGTAGCGAAAAGCGGTTGGCTTCCTCACCAGAGAGCGACTTCTTTGGCACTTGCGGCCTGTTCATCCAGGCGAAAAAGAAGTAACCGCCCCTGTCCCCACAGACCGGCGGTTACTTCTTGTAACCAAGTAGGGGGCTAACCGTTTATTGGCAGCACCCTTTCTATTTTTTAGTATAACCACTTGCCTTTGCTTTGTCAAGCCCCCATTTTTGTTATCTCTTTTACCTTTTATGTTGCTGTATTCTTACATGGACAATTTCATTAATTAAAGATTGAACCGCAGAATTTCCTTGCTGCAATCAGAATGACAAACTCCTGATTTGGAGGAATTATCTATGGATAACGATACAAGAAAATTAACAGAAAAAGAATTGAAACGTAAAAATGACTTTGAAAAACTAAATGCTGAAATGCAGCAAAACGGATATAAAACGAAGAATATAATTATCAATACACAACAAGCAAAGCCTTTATGTCTTTTAATTATGCTGCCATTTATGGCTTTAGCATTTTGGATATACCATAATTTGAATGGTTTTGATTTAGATTGTCTTTCGTTGGGATTTATTGCAGTATTACTTGTGCTTATTTTATGTCTATCCATTCTGCATGAGTTAATACATGGAATTACCTGGAGCCTTTTTGCAAAAAATCATTTTCATTCGATTGATTTTGGAATTATTTGGAGTAGTTTTTCTCCATACTGCACTTGCTCCGAACCGTTGAAAAAGTGGCAGTATTTGTTAGGAACTGCTATGCCTACATTGGTTTTAGGAGGCGGGTGTACAGTAGCTGCGGTGATGACAAATCGATTACTGATATTTTTGCTGGCAGAATACATGATTGTATCAGGTGGTGGAGATTTTCTAATTGTATTGAAAGGTTTGTTGCACCATACGGATAAGAAAGAAAGCGTGTATTACGACCATCCTTACGAATGTGGTTTCGTCGTTTTTGAGAAATGAGAACTAATATTACAAATTTACCGGGCAGTTATCCATCGTGGATAACTGCCCGCATCGCTACTCCAATACCTGAACAAAAAACGCCCTGTAACTAAAACGAGCGGTCCCTTGCCGATCAACTAGAAGTTGTTTATTCTTCAAACCATTCCAGGTACTCATCATGAGGAAATGGCCTTTTCCACCCTACTTCATTTGCCTGTGCTTTTAACAATAAGTCTTTTTTCGTTCTGAGCAGCTGATGATTCATTCTGGAGATAACATACGCCGCCCCCATTTGGCTGTCCGAACCGTCGTAATCATCGTCAAATAAGAACGAAAACAGCAAGTCCGCTAAATCCTCATCCCCTCGATACTCCATGAAAAAGCTTTCTATCTGTTTGCTAAATTGGTAGCAGCTTTGCACCAAATATTCGTACAAACGCTCCTTATTCCACCTTCCATCTACAATAGGGCAAACGCTCTGCAACTCTTCCCAAGTGCTGTAATACATGGCTGCCCTCCCTGAACCATCCTATCTTCATAGATCCAAACTTGTCCAGTCGATCATAACACCGAGTTTCTATTATATGAATAGGTTTTCGCGGAAACCGCTGAAGTCATTTTTCGGCAACTCTTACCGGAAACAGGTCCAGCGCGTTACTCGGCGAAAGCGCGGTGGAGGAAGGTCACGATATGGCCTCGGGTACAGACTGCGTCCGGGGAGAACGTCGTGTCAGACGTGCCGGACGTGATGTTCCGGCTGACCGCCCAGGCAACCGCTTGGGCGTAAGGCGCGTGCGCGGGGACGTCGGTGAACGGAACGTTCCCGGCCTGCGGCCCGCCGGAAGCGAGCCAGATAAATCGAACCGCCATGCTCCGGGTACAGAGCGCGTCCGCTTGCAGCGTCTCAATCATCCCCTTCTCCGCGGCCCAGACAGCGGCTTGCGCGTAGTAGGCGTTCGGGTCTACGCCCTCTAAAACACCGTGAACCTCCGGAGACCCGGCGGCACGCCAGAGGAACGTCAGAATCTGCGCTACCGTGCAGTTCTGGTCCGGCGAGAACGTTGTGTCCGATGTGCCCGACGTGACCCCGTTCTCCACTGCCCATAAAACCGCGTCGGCGTAGTAGGCGTCCTCGCTGACATCGGCGAAGCCTCCAAACAGAGCCGCTTCCGGGTAGCGCGTAAACACGTAGTCGCCGCCGTTGACCTGCTCCGGCGTGAGCCTGCGGCCCCAGTGAACCTGACGGTTATAGTTGCCCTCCGCCACCGTGACCCCGCCGCTGTCCTTGTCGATGACGATGACCTCATGGGTGTCGTGGTTCATGCGGAGAATATCCCCAATCCGGATGGTGTCGAACGAGGCCGCCACAGACCGCGCCGGGAGCGTCCCAAACGCCGCGTCGCTCATCATACAGGCGAAAGCCGTGCAGCCGTAACCGCCCGCGTGTATGGTGTACGCCCCGTAGCCGTTCCACTGGTAGAAGTTGTCGTTGGTCCAAGGAGTCCCCTCCGGGTACTGGTCCTTCATGGCAAGCAACGCCGTTTGCACTTCGCTGTCCGTAGGGACGCGTTCCGACTGCGGCTGAGACGTGGACCCCACGGTCCATGCAGGCGCGATGACCGCTTCAGCGGCCCAGGTTTCCGCGGACGCCACGCTTGTCAAAAAACACAGCGTGAGCAGAGTCGATAAAGCTTTTTTCATTCGAAACCCTCCCAAA
Source organism: uncultured Bacillota bacterium (assembly GCA_947385365.1). GTDB lineage: Bacteria > Bacillota > Clostridia > Oscillospirales > Oscillospiraceae > Lawsonibacter. The sequence continues at coordinate 3,912 of CANDKT010000014.1, forward strand.
ACAGGAACGTTTTTTGCAACGCCCTGCACTTGATCTCCTACTGACAACATAGCACACTTGCCGGAAATTTGCAAGGAGAAATCTTACGCTCTCCGCAACTGTCTCCTAAATGCTGGGATTCTCCCCCCAAAGAAGGAAAATCCCTAAAATAAAGGTTGTCTCTGCTTAATATAGCACAATCCCAAAGGACGGAATTTGTGAAACGAGCGTGCCGCACTCTCTTGACAAATATGTGTGGGGCAACTATAATATAAGTATGGAAACATTAAAATTTGAGTGGGACGAAACCAAAAATCAGAGCAATCAACGCAAACACGGCATATCTTTTGAGGAAGCCATAGGTGTGTTCTTTGATGAATACGCAATCCTGTTCGATGACCCGGAGCATTCAGAAGAGGAGAAAAGATTTCTAATCATAGGAATCACGCAAAAAGACAAAATCTGTATCGTCAATCATTGTTACAGGGAGGATGGCGGCATAATCAGGATAATTTCAGCCAGGAAAGCGACAAAACGCGAAAGAAAAATCTACACGGAGGCATAAAGGAGGCGGTATCATGCTGGAAGAATACGATATTCCGAACCTGAATCCCCGGAAAAATCCCTACGCCGCCCAGTTGAAACGGCAAATCACCATCAATATTGATCGGGATACAATCGACTACTTTAAAGAGCAGTCCGCTCAGACGGGTCTGCCATACCAGACACTAATCAACTTGTACCTGCGGGACTGCGCCGTCAACCATCGAGTGTTGAAACTGACTTGGGACGAATGATCTCCCTTCCGTCCCTTCCGTTTCCGTTACACGCTTGTCTCATCCAATCGCGCTCCTCGAAACAGTGAAACGCAATGGGTGAAACAGGCGTGTTCCTTTTTTTGCCGCCTCTTGACCTTTTTGCAGAAAAACTCTATAATAGGAATTGCAGGAAGCTGGTATTCTCCTGGATTTTTTTACCAAAAGGAGTTGTTCTTAATGAAAAGATTCTTCCGCTCCACCCTCTGCGCCGCTTTGACCGCCGCCGCGCTTCTGGTCCCCGCCTCCGCGGCTCAGAAGGACGCCCTGCCCGAAAAACAGGGCGATTTCTACGTGCTGGTCAACGGCTCCTACGTCACCTTCCCCGACGCCGTTCCCCAGATCCGAAATGAACGTTCCTGCTTGCCCTTCGTCGCCGTGTTCAACCAGCTGGGCTTCGACGAGAAGGACATGACCTGGAACGCTGATTCCAACACCGCCACCGCCTCCAAAGGCGACCTTACCATCGCCCTCACCATCGGCAAAAATGAGATCGTCCTCACCCGCGCCGGGCAGACGACCACGATTCCCACCGACGTCGCTCCCTACATCGACCCCGCTACTAACCGTACCTACGTCCCCTTCGGCCTCGTCGCGGACGCTCTGGGCTACAACGTCGGCTGGGACGCCTCCCTGGGCGCTGTCATCCTCGACGATGTGGACGCCGTACTCGCCGCAAACACCGCCTCTTACTCCCACATGGAACGCCTCATGGAGTACAGCCGCCGCTTCAACGAGAAGAACTGTAAAGTCTCCGGCCAGTACGCCCTGGATATGTCCATCAAAGACAGCGACGACTCCGCCAACGCGAAGGTGAACGGGAAATACGACATGATTACCAAAGACAACGCCGCTTTCCAGTTCAACACCGACATGAAGCTGGACCTCACCGCCTCCGAGAACCTCAAGGCCGATCTGGACGACCTTCTGAAAGAATCGAACATCAAACTCCCCCTGACCGTGGACCTCGATATGCGGGGCGATCTGGGCAAGGGTACCTTCTACTTCCAGTCCGCCGCGTTGGCGAACCTCATGCAGCAGCCCGGCATGGCTAACGCCTGGTACAAGCTGGACATGAACCCCTTCTATGAGCAGGCCGGTTTGAACTCCACCAAGCTCCTCCAACTTATCAACGACTCCAAAAGCGTCACCTTCCAGGACGCCCTGAAGCTCGCGCTTCAAATGTTCCAGCCCACCAGCGCAGACTACACCTCCGCGGACTACCTCGCCAGCCTGAACACGATCTTCGCCGACAGCGCCTTCACAAAGTCCGGCTCCGACTACGTTTCCACCACCGATCTGGAAGGCGTCAACCTCATCTTCACCCTGTACGACAACGGCGGAAAAGTCAACGGCTACGCCATGCAAGTCTCCTACGCGGACCCCGCTGCCGGCGGTATGGAAATGAACGTCTCCATGCGCGGCTCCAAGCTGGAAATGAAAATGGGCATGGATCTCACGTTCGACCCCTCCAACGGGCTTTCCCTGTCCATGACTATGGACGGCGACTACCAGACCACCGATACTGTCCCCGTCACCGAACCGCCTGCCGGTGATGTCGTGATCGACTTTGGCGCTTCGCTTCTGGACACGCAGCCTTAAAAAAACAAAAACCCGACGCCGCGGACTGAACTTCAGACGCGGCGTCGGTCTTTTCTGCTTCCTTTATTCCTCCAACGGCATCGGAGCGGCAACTCTGGACGCATCCGTTTCGGTGTATTCCTGGGCCAAGGTCTTCAAGGCGACGTCCTGCTCCCCTAACCGTGCGCACGCCTCCCCCATATGCCGCCCCGCCTGTTCCAGCTGGGCCGCCGCTTGGGAGACCGTCGACTCGATCTGTGTCCGCAAGCTCTCATACTCCCGCGTCACCTGCGCCATCCACTGCTCCACCTGACGGTGCAGTTCTTGCGCCTGCTCTTTTGCCTGCGCCTGAATCGTCTCCGCCCGGCGGTGCGCTTCCAGCTCCACCCCAGCCGTGCGGTCCTTCACCGTCCGGTAAGCCTCCGCGTCCGGCCGCAGGCCATCCGCCTCCGCACGGACCCGGGTCAATTCCTGTTCCGCGCCTGCCGCCCGTGCAGCCAACTGCATATTCTGGTTCTGACTGCTCCGCAACTCCGCCTGGACCTTCTCCAGACTGACGCGCAGTTCCTGGTTCTCATTCTCCAGCGCACCCAGCTGCTCCTGCTGTTCCGTCAGCTGATCCCTTTGCCGGGCGTTCTCCTCCCGAATTTCCTCCAGCTGTTGGAGAACCTGCTGCTGCTGTTCCGCCGCTTCCCGTGAAATCTTCTCCAAGTACGTCAGCACATCCTGCCGGTTGAATCCGCCCAGCGCGGCACTGCGGAAGGTATGATCCATAAAGGCACCTCTCTTCTACCCGCATGGCGGGATTAAGATCTCTTTTTATCTAAAGGCTTCGCTTCATTATAGCACGCCATACCCAAAATTACAATCCTTACGCGAAAACAAATAATTTGCCCTTCAGTCAAAACCGGGGGACCAAAAACGGGAAAGCCGCCCTCCAAAATCGGAGAGCGGCCCGTTGCGCGAAACTACTTCACGATGACCGCGTCCAAGTGGTTCACTCCGCCCATCTCGACGAATTTCGACCGGATCGTGACCTCAGTCCCCTCCGGAGGAATCGCCTCGCCCTCGCGGAATTGGACCCCTCTCCTTATCTTCCCGTCCGGATACGCTAAGACATAGGACCCGTCGCTTCCTTTTTCCAGCGTCCCCGTGTATTCAAACGTATCCGTCACAAAACACGCCTCGCTCATGGTGTAGCTGTAAATCTTGCTCTCGTAGGTGAACGCTTTCCCGTCCTTCAAACCCTCGCTGGACCGGCTCTCCTCCGTGACGCCCTCGTCGATTTGGCCCACGACGGTAACGTAGTGCATCCCTTGAAAAGCATCCTGAATGTACGCCTTGTCTTCCTCCGAAAACTCCATCCGGACCACGACCCACGCCGACGAAAGCCCTGCGTCATTCATAGAACCGTCTTCGGGCGTGTAGATCCCTCTCATACTCGGCGCATCCGGCGTGCTGTCCAAATCAAAAAGGCCCGTTAGCTTCACGACCTTCCCGTTGAGCTGACCCGCGACCTCCGGCAGGTTCCGGAAGTGTTCCTCCGCCAGCCCCCGCAAGTTGATCTCCTCCGCCTGAGCCAGCAGAGCGTCTAAATCCTCGCCGGACTCCTCCGGCTCGCTCTGGGAGACGTCCGCTCCGCCTTGGGACGAACCCGCTCCGCTTTGCGGCGCGGACGCGTCCCCTTGCGGCCCAGCCGCCCCGCCTCCGCAGGACGTCAGTCCGAAGCACACCGCCAAGGCTAAGGCAAGCGAAAACAGTTTCTTCATTTTTACTACCTCTCTATTTTTTGACTCGTTTTTTCAAAAACCCTTCCTTATAATAGCCTTACTTCACGATGACCGCGTCCATGTGACCCATAGCTCCCATAGCTACAAATTTCGACCGGATCGTGATCTCTGTCCCCACAGGCGGGATCTCTTCGCCCTCGCGGAAGTGTACATAGTTCCCTCCCGTGCCGTCCGAGTAGGTAAGACCATATTCCCCGTCGTCGAATTTCTCCAAGGTCCCCGTGTATTCAAACGTGTCCGTCACAAAGTGCGCTTCGCTCATGGTGTAGCAGTACGTCCTTCTTTCAAAGGTGACGTTCTCCCCGTCCTTCATACCTTGGAGAGTGCCGGACTTCTCCGTCACGCCCTCGTCGATCTTCCCCACGACGACCACACGGCACAGAGAGGCGATTGCTTCCTCAACGCGCTTCTTATCCGCCTCGGAGAAACTCATCTGGATATTGACCTCCACCGAAGCGATACCGGCGTCATTCAGAGAACCGTCCCCAGGCGCGTAGCCGCCCCCAAAAAACACGTTGTCCGTGTCGTTCGTAGCAAAACTGCCCGTTAGCTTCACGACCTTCCCGTTCATCTGACCTGTGGCCTCCGACAGATTCTGAAAGTGTTCCTTTGACAGCTTCATCAAGTCGATCTCCTCCGCTTGAGCCAGCAGAGCGTCTAAATCTTCGCCGGACTCCTCCGGCCCGCTCTGGGAAACGTCCGGCTCGCTCTGGGAGACGTCCGCTCCGCCTTGGGACGAACCCGCTCCGCTTTGCGGCGCGGACGCATCCCCTTGAGACCCAGCCGCTCCGCCTCCGCAGGACGTCAGTCCGAAGCACACCGCCAAGGCTAAAGCAATCGAAAACAGCTTCTTCATTTTTTACTTCCTCTCTTTTTCAAATCGTTTTTTCCAAAAACGCTTCCTTATTATAGCACGGGAGATGTCAGGGTACAAGGCGGAAAGTTTCCGCAAATTCATTAAATTTGTTGACGCCGTTGGACCGTGATGGTATACTATGCCTTGTTTACCACGCCTATCCTGTTGAAATGAGGTGCCCCCATGTGGCTGTCCAATAAGTGGAAGGATTATGAGCTTCTGGACTGCGGCAGAGGCGAAAAATTGGAGCGTTGGGGGTCCCAACTGCTCGTCCGCCCCGACCCTCAGGCCATCTGGAACACTCCGCGCCGTCACCCAGGCTGGAAACATAACAACGGTCGTTACGCCCGTTCCTCCTCCGGCGGCGGCCAGTGGCTCGACAAGTCTATGCCCGAACGCTGGACCATCGCCTACGGCGACCTCACCTTCCACGTCAAGCCCATGAACTTTAAACATACCGGGCTCTTCCCCGAACAGGCCGCCAACTGGGACTTCGCGCAACAACAGATCCGTTCCGCTGGCCGCCCCGTTCAAGTCCTCAATCTCTTCGCCTACACCGGCGGCGCGACCGTCGCCTGCGCCGCCGCAGGCGCCTCCGTCTGCCACGTGGACGCCGCCCGCGGCATGGTCCAGTGGGCTAAGGAAAACGCCAAAAGTTCCGGCTTGGAATCCGCCCCCATCCGCTGGATCGTGGACGACTGCGTCAAGTTCGTCGAACGCGAGATCCGCCGGGGCAGAAAATACGACGCCATCATCCTGGACCCCCCGTCCTACGGCCGTGGGCCGACCGGCGAGGTCTGGAAACTGGAGGAAAACCTCTACCCCTTCGTGGAACTGGTCTCCGGCGTGCTGTCCGACGAACCCCTCTTCGTCATCCTGAACTCCTACACCACCGGCCTGGCTCCCAGCGTGGTCACTTATATCCTGGAAACCTTGATCTCCAAAAAATTCGGCGGCCATACCGTCTCCGAGGAACTGGGCCTGCCCGTCTCCGAATCCGGTTTGGCCCTCCCCTGCGGCGCGACAGGCCGCTGGTCCCGATAGCCCAAAGGAGTGCTTTCCGCTTATGGACCCTATCATCAAAACGCAATCCCTCCGCTTCTCCTACCCCGCCCCTGAAGGCGTCACGCCCGTCGTGCTGGACGGAGTGAACCTGGAAATCCAAGTGGGCAGCTTCGTGGCCGTGCTGGGCCATAACGGCTCCGGCAAGTCCACCCTCGCCAAACATATGAACGCCATCCTTCTGCCCTCCGGCGGCTCCGTCTACGTCGACGGCATCGACACCTCCGACGATTCCCGCTTGCTGGACATCCGCCGCACCGTAGGTATGGTCTTCCAAAACCCCGACAACCAGATCGTCGCCAACGTCGTCGAAGAGGACGTCGCCTTCGCCCCCGAAAACCTCGGCGTTCCCCCCGACGAGATCCGCCAGCGCGTCGACGACGCGCTCAAGGCCGTCAATATGTACGCCTTCCGGGAACACGCCCCTCACCTGCTCTCCGGTGGACAGAAACAACGCGTGGCTATCGCTGGGGTCATCGCCATGCGACCCCGGTGCATCGTTCTCGACGAGCCTACCGCTATGCTGGACCCCATCGGACGTCAGGACGTGCTGCGCACCATCAAAGAACTCAACCGCGAACGCGGCGTCACCGTGGTCCTCATCACGCACCATATGGACGAGGCCGCTCAAGCCGACCGGCTCATCGTCATGGCCAAAGGCAAGATCGTCGCCGACGGCAGACCAGAGGAAGTCTTCTCCCGCGTGGAAGAACTGCGCGCCGTAGGACTCACGGTCCCTCAAACCACCCAGCTGCTATGGGAACTGCGCCAAGAGGGGTACGACGTCCCCTTGGACGCCCTGAGCGACGAAGCCTGCGCCCAAGCCCTGTATCAGCTGCTCTCCTGACCCCCGCGCCGGACGTGACCCGCTTCCGGGCATGTACCAACAGCAAAGGATGGTTTGCCTCTCATGGAACCTATCATCGAAACCAAAAACTTGACCCATATCTACTCCGCCGGAACCCCCTTTGAACACACCGCCCTGTCTCAGATCGACTTCTCCGTCTACCCTGGAGAGCATCTAGGCGTCATCGGCCATACCGGAAGCGGTAAATCGACCCTCATCCAGCACCTCAACGCCCTCCTGAAACCCACCTCCGGGCAGGTGCTGTTCCAAGGCTCCGATATCTGGTCCGACCCTAAGACCACGCGCCGGACCCGGTTCCAAGTGGGCCTGGTGTTCCAGTACCCGGAGTACCAGCTTTTCGAGGAAACCGTCTACAAGGATATCGCCTTCGGCCCCAAAAATATGGGCCTGGACGAGCGGGAGATCGACCGGCGGGTCCGGGAAGCCGCCTACTTCACGGGCCTTCGGGACGACCAGCTGGACAAGTCCCCCTTCGAGCTGTCCGGCGGCCAGAAACGCCGGGTCGCTATCGCCGGAGTCATCGCTATGGAACCAAAGGTCCTGATTTTAGACGAGCCTACCGCTGGGCTGGACCCCGTGGGCGTCGAGTCTATCTTAGGCAACATCCGGGAATACCACAGAGTCCATCAGGCCGCCATCGTCTTCGTCTCCCACTCTATGGAGGAAATCGCCCGGACCGTGGACCGGTTAGTCGTCGTCAACGACGGGACCATCCCGCTTCAAGGCACGCCTCGGGAAGTGTTCGCCCACGGCGGCGAGCTGGAAGCTATGGGCTTGGGCGTCCCACAAATGACACGGGTGTTTCACCGCCTGAACGCCCTGGGCGCGGACGTGGACCCCTCCATCTACACCGTCCAACAGGCCAAACAGGCCATCTTGGCCAAGCTGAAAGGGGTGGTCTGAATGGCGTTGAAGGATATCACCTTGGGTCAGTATTTCCCCGGAAACTCCCTGGTCCACCGCCTGGACCCCCGCACAAAACTGATCGCTGTGGTCCTCTACATCACAGCCCTGTTCCTGGCCAGCTTCTTCCTGACCTACCTCATCATGGCCGCCGTGCTGGTCCTGTCCGTCGCCGTCTCCAAAGTCCCCCCAAAAGCCCTCTTCCGCGGCATGAAACCTATCCTGTTTATCGCCATCTTTACCGCGGTGCTGAACCTGTTCTACACGCCGGGCACCACAGAACTGTTCCGTATCTGGATTTTTACTGTCACTCTGGAAGGCGTGTACCGGGCCTTCTTTATGGTGGTGCGTATCATGATGCTCATTGCAGGCACCTTCCTGCTCACCTACACCACCTCCCCCATCCTGCTCACCGACGGGTTGGAATCCCTCCTGAACCCCTTGAAAAAACTCCACGCCCCTATCCATGAGCTGTCCATGATTATGTCTATCGCCCTGCGCTTCATCCCAACCCTCATCGAGGAAACAGACAAGATCATGTCCGCTCAGCGGGCCAGAGGCGCGGACTTCGAAACCGGAAACCTGGTCCAGAAAGCAAAAGCCCTCATTCCACTGCTGGTACCGCTGTTCATCTCCGCCTTCCGACGCGCCGATGAACTCGCCGTAGCTATGGAGTGCCGTTGCTACCACGGCGGCGAAGGCCGTACCCGCCTGCGTCAGCTGCGCTATCAGCTCCGGGATTGGCTGACTTTGCTGTTCTTCGCCGCTGTCACCATACTGGTGGGCGTGTTGGGACACTTCGGACTTTAACCCAAAAATCAAAGCTCTGCGGCCAACGCCGACAAAACTTCTTGACGAAGCCCCAATCCAAAGAGATAATAGACATTGGCCAAGTGTGCCATGTAGTTCATCTGCGCGCTCTCCAACTCTAAGTACAACTCTGCACCTAATTTTTCCGCCGCCAAACGGTCTATCGCCTTAAATTCCTGCTCCGCTTGGCAGAACCTCGGGTTCTGACGGCAAAATTCGTATATTTTTCCGGGCAGCTCCGTGTTGTCCTGGAACAGAGTGTGTAGTAAGTGATCCATTATGCGCCCTCCATTCAAATAGTTTAACTACGTGTTTTATTGTACGCATAATTAAACTACGTGTCAAGGACGTGATATATTTATGGCAACATTTGCACAGCGCATCAAAGAACTCCGAAAAGAGAAAAAGCTGAAACAGCAAGAATTTGCCGACTTTTTGGGCCTTAGTTTGCGAGGATATCAGTGTTATGAATACGGAACGGGCTATCCCGAAGTTCCCGGCCTGCTCCGAATTGCGGAGTATTTTGACGTCAGCTTGGATTACCTGATGGGCCGGACGGATAAGCGGGAAATTAACCGGTAGCGTAGCGGAACAGACTGTATGTCAAGCATTTGGAGGCATTATGGCAAATTTTTCTGAACGTATCCGGACGCTTCGCAAAGAACGCTGTCTGAAGCAACGGGAGCTGGCTGAAATTTGCAAACTTTCTCTGCGCGGCTACCAACAGTACGAGTATGGCGAGGGCTACCCCGAAGTTCCCGGTCTGCTCCGGATTGCGGAGTATTTCGACGTCAGCCTGGATTACCTCATGGGCCGGACGGATAAACGGGAAATTAACCGGTAGCGCGGCAGAACAGAAGGTGTCTTGTCTTATGGAACGCAACATCGCTTTGAAGCTGATGTACAACGGCACAGCTTACCACGGGTGGCAGGTGCAAAAAAACGCGGTCTCCGTAGCGGAAACGCTGGAAAAAGCTCTGGCGACCGTGGTCTGCCACCCCGTGAAGTGTACCGGCGCGGGCCGTACCGACGCCGGCGTCCATGCCGAAGTCTACGTCGCCAATTTCCGCACCACCTCCGCGATCCCCTGCGACCGTATCCCGCTGGCCGTCAATACCCGCTTGCCGAAGGATATCGTCGTCGTCAAGGCGACCCAAGTGCCGGACCGCTTCAACGCTATCGGTTCCTGCCTGAAAAAAGAGTACACCTACCGTATCTACAATTCCCGCCTGGGAAACCCCTTCTTCGTCGACCGGGCCTGGTTCTACCCTAAATACCTCGACACGGACGTGATGGCTCAGGCCGCCGCGCAGTTCGTCGGTACCCACGACTTCCGCGCAGTGCGTTCGGTTGGCACCGAAACCAAAACGACCGTCCGGACCGTCTACTACTTCGACGTCGAACGTCAGGGCGACTTGATTCTCTGCCGCGTCTGCGCCAACGGCTTCCTCTATAACATGGTGCGCGCTATGGTGGGCACCATCGTCTACGCGGCGGAAGGGAAACTGTCCCCCGAAGACATCCCCGCCATTCTGGATTCCGGCAACCGCACGTTAGCCGGCCCCACCGTCCCGCCTAGAGGGCTGTACATGACGCAGCTGTGGTACGACCAGGACGTGCTGTGACCGCGGCGGTCTAAAGACCGCCTTGCCTACATAAGACAAGGACAGGAGCTGCTATGAGTGAAAACGTGCCGGTCTCGGAAAAAAGACCGCCAAAACCGCATATCCTGACCCGCTTGCTGGCCTTCCTGCTGACCGCCGCGCTCACCATCGGCGTCCTGCTGCTGGTCGCGTTCCGGGACCGGCTCAACCTCGACGCCCTCCGCCGTTGGCTCGCTTACCGCTCCCTCAGCACCAGCAGCACCGGCGAAGCCGCGCCCTTCATCCACGCCGGAGGCGATCTGCTCTCCTTCGCCTACCTCGACAGCGGCATCCTTACCGCTTCCAACGTGGGCGCGCACTACTACTCCTTCACCGGCGAACCGTTCGTTGAGGAGGTGCTGTCTGTCGAACACCCCGTGTTAGCTTCCTCCGCCTCCTCCGGCGTGGTCTACGACGCCGGAGGGCAGTCCCTGTTCCTCTTCCGCCACGGCGAGGAAACCTTCTCTCTGGCGCTGGAGGGCGGCGCGGACCTGCTGTCCGCTCGTGTGAACGACAGCGGTTGGCTGGCCGTCACCGCCCAGCAGAGCGGATTCAAAGGCGCAGTCACTGTATATAACGCCTCCGGCGGCGAGGTCATCCAAATCAGTCTGTCCTCCACCTTCGTGGTGGACGCAGTTCTCTCCCCGGACTGCAAAACCGTGGCGGTGGTCACAATCGACCAGGAGGAGGGCCAGTTCCAAAGCCAGGTGCGCTTCTACCCCGTGGGGCAGAAGGAACCCAGCGCGGTCGTGCTGCTGGGCAGCTGCATGGTGTTGGAGCTGGACTATGAAGACGGCCTGCTGTGGGTGCTGGGCGAGGACCGGCTGCTCACCGTCGCCCCGGACGGCTCCAAAACGGACGTCTTCCCCTTCGGCCGCACCTACCTGAAAGGCTGCGACTTCGGCGGCGACGGCTTCGCGCTGCTCCTGCTGGGCGACTACCGCGCCGGAAGCGCAAGCCGCGCGCTGGTGATCGGTCCCGACTGCACCTCATCCGCCGGGCTCAACCTCAACGGCCAGGTGCTTTCCTTCGACAGCGCAGGCAACTACTTCTGCCTGCTCACCGGCAGCGCCCTCACCATCTACACCCCTGAGCTGGAAGTCTACACGTCCCTCAACTCCACCCAGGGCGCACGCTACTGCGCGATGGCCGCCAATGGCTCCGCCCTCCTCGCCGACAGCCAAAAGGCTTGGCTCTTCATTCCCGCTTGATTCTTGTACTTCTTGGGAGGTCTCCTGTTATGCCATACCTGATCTACGACATCCTCATCGCCGCCGTCCTGCTGTTTACCGCGTGGCGGGGCTACAAAAAAGGTTTCATTTTGACCCTGTTCGGATTTTCCGCCGTCTTCGTGGCCATGATCGGCGCGACCCTGGTCTCCAATATGCTGGCCGCGCCTATCGCCAAAGCTATCCAGCCCGCCGTCTCCCACAGCATCCACGAGGTCCTCTCCGAGGCAATCAAACATACCGAGTTCCTCTCCGTGGACGGCGGCGTCGCTCAAGTCCCGGAAGACCTGCCCCTGAACGCGGTTATCGATCAGCTGAAAGAATCCCAGCTCTTCCGGGGCTTCGCCGGAGCGTTCCAAAAAGCCGTCGACGACGGCTTGGTCGCCGCTACCGCCAACGCCAGCCGTATCCTCGCTGACTACATCGCCCGACAAATCGCCCGGATGGTACTGTACTCCGTCTCCTTCGGCTTGATCCTCATCGCCTGGTTCTTCCTCAGCCACGCCCTCGACCTCGCTTTCCACCTGCCCGTGCTGTCCTCCCTCAACCGCGGCCTCGGCGGCCTGCTGGGACTCCTCAAAGCCTCCCTCCTCGTCTTCGCCGCCTGCTGGCTCCTCAAAGGCAGCTTCCTCCCCCAAGAGGCAATCCAAAATACGACCCTGCTGCGCTTCTTCTGCAACGTCAGCCCCCTCACCTTCCTGCCCTGACAGCCCCCTTGAAAGAACCGCTCCAAAACCAGAGCGGAAAAGAACTTGTTCCCCCAAAAATTCACTGCAAACGTTCACAGCCAGTTCATAATTGCGTTGTATAATGGGTTCCGTATGGAGCCATGTCCCAGGAGAGGACAGAGTTACAATCAAAACGCTTCTCCCGAAAGGAGTTTTATCAATATGCAGCCTACCCTGTGCAGCCGCTGCAAGAAAAATGTGGCTGTTATCTTCATCACCAAACTGGAAAACGGCGTCACCAAAAACGAGGGCCTGTGCATCAAATGCGCCCGGGAGTTGGGTATCAAGCCCATCGACGATATGATGAAAAAAATGGGCATCAGCGACGAGGACCTGGATACCCTGACGTCCGAAATGCTCTCCGCCTTCAGCAGTACGGAAGGAATGGAGGACTTGGGCGCCCTGCTCGCCCAACCGAAGGACGAGGACGATGACGAGGAAAAAGATGACGGCCGTACCACGACGTTCCCCTTCCTCAGCCAGCTCTTCGGCGGCTCCGTCCCGCCCCCCCAGACCCCAAACCCGGAAAGTTCTTCCCCCGTGCCCCGCGGCAGTGCCCCCGGTGAGAAACCCGCGCCCCCCTCCGCTACCCCCAAGCCCCCGAAACGTAAGTTTCTGGACAGCTACTGCATCTCCCTGACCCAACGTGCCAAAGAGGGGAAGCTGGATAAGCTGATCGGCCGGGACCGCGAGGTCGAACGGGTCACGCAGATCCTCAACCGACGGCAGAAAAACAACCCCTGCCTCATCGGTGAACCCGGCGTCGGCAAAACCGCCATCGCCGAGGGCCTGGCGCAGAAGATCGCTTTGGGCGAAGTGCCCTACAAACTGCTGGAAAAGGAAGTCTGCCTGCTGGACCTCACCTCCCTCGTGGCCGGTACCCAGTTCCGCGGCCAGTTCGAGAGCCGCATGAAAGGCCTCATCGAGGAGATCCGGAAATTGGGCAACATCATCCTGGTCATCGACGAGGTCCACAGCATCGTCGGCGCAGGCGACGCCGAGGGCTCCATGAACGCCGCCAATATCCTGAAACCTGCCCTGTCCCGAGGCGAGCTTCAGGTCATCGGCGCTACCACCCTCAACGAGTACCGTAAGTATATCGAAAAAGACGCCGCCTTGGAACGCCGCTTCCAGCCCGTCGTCGTCGAGGAACCCTCCCTGGAGGACAGCGTCAAGATCATCGAGGGCATCGCCCCCTACTACGAAGCCTACCATCAGGTCTCCGTCTCCCCCGAGATGTGCCGCCTGGCCGTCACCATGAGCGAACGCTATATCACCGACCGCTACCTCCCCGATAAGGCCATCGACCTGATCGACGAGGCTTGCTCCAACGTCAGCCTCCACAATAAATCTATGGCCCGGCTCCACGCCATCGAAAAGGAATTGGCTGACCTCTCCAAAGAACGCGAGGTCATGATGGCCGCCGCCACCGACGAGTCCTACCAGCGCCTGGCCGCCATCAAAAGCACCGAACTGCGCCTGGAAGAGGAACGTCAGAGCCTCCAGAGCGACGCCTACCCCGCGCTGACACAGGAAAACTTGGCCAACGTCATCGAACTGTGGACCAATATCCCCGCCAGCCGAATCCAGGAACAGGAACTGCAACGCCTCAGCCAGCTGGAAGACCGGCTGCGCGCCCATATCATCGGACAGGACGAGGCCGTCAAAGCCGTCGCCGCCGCCGTCCGGCGGAACCGCGTGGGCATCAGCCCCAAACGAAAACCCATCTCCTTTATCTTCGTCGGCTCCACCGGCGTGGGAAAAACCGAACTGGTCAAGCAGCTGGCCGCCGACCTCTTCGATACCCCCGACTCCCTCATCCGTCTGGATATGTCCGAGTTTATGGAAAAACACGCCGTCTCCCGCCTCATCGGCTCCCCGCCGGGCTACGTCGGCTACGACGAGGCCGGTCAGCTGACCGAAAAGATCCGCCGGAAACCGTACTCCGTCGTCCTCTTCGACGAGATCGAGAAAGCTCACCCCGACGTGCTGAATGTCCTGCTCCAGGTCCTGGACGACGGGCGCATCACCGACGCGCAAGGCCGGACCGTCAACTTCGAGAACACCGTCATCGTCATGACCTCCAACGCCGGAAGCAGCACCAAAGTCGGCTCCGTGGGCTTCGGACGCACCGCCAACGAACAGAGCAAAGACCGCGCCCTCAAAGCCCTCAACGATTTCCTGCGGCCCGAGTTCATCAACCGGGTCGACGAGATCGTCCAATTTAACCAACTCACCGTGGAAAACTTCAAGGGCATCGCCTCCATCATGCTCAAGGACCTGGCCAGAACCTTGAAGGAAAAGAATATCTCCTTCTCCTGGGACGAATCCCTGCTGGATTACCTGGTCGAAAAGTCCTACTCCGCCACCTACGGCGCGCGGAACCTGCGCCGCCTCATCCAGAAGGAGCTGGAAGACGCCATCGCCAGCCGCCTGATCGAGAGCTTCCAGCAGCCTGTCTCTCAGATGAAAGCCCTCGTCGAAAACGGCGCGGTCCAGCTGATGTCTATGTAACTACCCAAAAACCGGTCCCCGTCTCCGGACGGGGACCGAACAAAGGAGCATCCGGCTTATGGAATTTGATATCAAGTCCAAGGTAAACGAACTGACCTCCAAACTACAGGCAGACCCAAACCTGATGGGGCGTTTCCAGAAAGACCCCGTCCGGACCGTGGAACAGCTGCTGGGGATCGACCTCCCCGACGAAAAGCTCAAACCGCTCGTCTCCGGCATCCAGACCAAGCTGGCCGCCGCAGACCTGGGGAACAAACTGGGCGGACTGAAAAATCTCTTTTGATGGAGAACGGACCAAATGGCGGCCCTATCGGGCCGCCATTTTAGCCGTTGCCCCCTGCCGCGCAATAAGGGAAAAGAGGAATGTCTTTATGGAACAGGAAAAACGAACGCTGAACGACTTGACCCCCGGTCAGTCCGGAACGGTGCTGTCCGTAGGCAACCAGTCCGGCGCAGTGAAACGCCGGTTAGTGGACATGGGGCTGACGCCCGGCACGCAAGTGAAAGTAACCAAAATCGCCCCGCTGGGCGACCCGCTGGAGGTGAGCCTGCGCGGCTATGAGCTGTCCCTGCGGAAAGCGGACGCGGCTCAAATCATCATGGGCCAGCCCCGCCGCGCCGTTCCAAACCCGTCCAAGCCGCTCAAACCCCAGCCTGACCCGGAAACGGTCCGGCGACAGCTCCGGGACCATGAACATGAACTGGAAGTCCACGGCTCCGCCTACGACCCCGCCGCCCACGACAGCCGCCCCATGCGGGTCGCCTTGGCCGGGAACCCCAACTGCGGCAAAACGACCCTCTTCAACGCCCTCACCGGCTCCAATCAGTACGTCGGCAACTGGCCCGGCGTCACCGTGGAGAAAAAAGAGGGCGTCGCCCATCTGGACGACAAGACCATGACCATCGTCGACCTGCCCGGCATCTACTCCCTGTCCCCCTACTCTATGGAGGAGATCGTCGCCCGAGACTTCATCATCGGCGAGTCCCCCGACTGCGTCATCGACATCGTGGACGCCACGAACCTGGAACGGAACCTCTACCTGACCGTCCAGCTGCTGGAACTGGAACGGCCTATGGTGGTTGCGCTGAACTTCATGGACGAGGTGGCCAAACGAGGCGATCAGATTGACGTCGACCAGCTCTCCAAAGAGCTGGGCATCCCCGTCATCCCCATCACCGCCCGCACCGGAGAGGGCTTGGAGCTTCTGCTCCACGTCGCCCACCGGCAAATGCACCTTGGATTCACCATCGAACCGGACGATCTCTACGACGACTACACCCACGACGTCCACCACCGTATGGGAGAGCTTCTCCACGACTACGCCTACGCCGCCCATCTGCCCGCTCACTGGGCGTCCATCAAACTGCTGGAAGGCGATGCCATCGTGGAAAAAGCCCTGAACCTGCCCCCGGACGTCCAGCGGAAACTGAACGCGTTGGCCGCCGAATACGAAAGCTCCAGCGACTTAGGCGACCGGGAGACCTTGATCGCCGACAGCCGTTACCAGTACATCGAAAAGGCCGTGGCCGCCGCCGTCGTCAAAGGCCGCCCCGCCGGAGAAGCTACCCTCAGCGATAAAATCGACCGGGTCGTGACACATAAGCTCTTCGCCATCCCCCTGTTCCTGTGTACCATGCTGCTCATGTTCGCCGTGACCTTCGGCCCCTTCGGGGCCTGGCTGTCCGACGGCGTCGGCGCGGGAATGGACGCACTCGCCCTCTGGCTGGAAACCTTCCTGACCCGCGCCGGAGTCTCCGGCGTGCTGATCGGCCTGCTCTGCGACGGCGTCATCGGCGGCGTCGGCGGCGTGCTGACCTTCCTGCCCCAAATCGCCCTGCTGTTCCTCTTCCTCTCCTTCCTGGAAGACTCCGGCTATATGTCCCGCGCCGCCTTCATCATGGACCGCCTCCTCCGCCGCTTCGGCCTGAGCGGCAAAGCCTTCATCCCTATGCTCATGGGCTTCGGCTGCTCGGTGCCCGCCATCATGGGCGCGCGCACGATGGAAAACGAAAAGGATCGGAGAATGACCATCCTCCTGATCCCCTTCATGTCCTGCTCCGCTAAACTGCCCGTCTACGGCTTGATCTCCGCCGCGTTCTTCGGACCCTGGGCCGGACTGGTCGTCTTCGCCCTGTACGTCATCGGGATGCTCACCGGTATCCTCTCCGGGCTGCTGTTCAAAAAAACCTTCTTCGCCGGAGAACCCGCCCCCTTCGTGCTGGAACTGCCCCCCTACCGCCTGCCCTCCCTGGCAAACATCCTTACCCACGTGTGGCAGAAAGTCAAAGGCTTCCTCATCAAAGCCGGGACCCTTATCCTCCTCATGTCCATCGTCCTGTGGCTGCTCCAGTCCTTCGACCCCTCCCTCCGCATGGTCGACGACGCCTCCCAAAGTATGTTGGGACGTTTAGGCGCGCTCCTCGCGCCTGTGTTCGCCCCCTGCGGCTTCGGCTACTGGCAGGCCGCCGTCGCCCTCCTCACCGGCTTCGTCGCCAAGGAAATGGTCGTCTCCTCCCTGTCCATGTTCTACGGCTTCCCCCTCTCCGCCGCCAGCGGGCAGATCGCCGCCGCTATGGCCGGCTTCACCCCCCTGTCCGCCCTCTCCCTGCTGGTCTTTATCCTCCTCTACGTCCCCTGCGTGGCCGCCGTGTCCACCTTGTTCAAGGAACTCAACAGCCCCAAATGGGCCTGGTTCTCCATCGCCTGGCAGATCGGCTGCGCCTATCTGGTCTCCATGCTGGTGTTCCAGATCGGGAGCCTGCTCGTGTGACCGCCTCCTGAACCGCTACATCTCACGAAAGGAGAGATCCGATACGAACCGCACCCATCCCCGTTTTTCCTCCGCCCAGATCATCAGCCTGGGCTTCGCCGCCGTCATCCTGCTGGGGAGCCTGCTCCTGATGCTGCCCCTATCTACACGGGACGGACACGGCGCGACCTTCCTTGACGCGCTGTTTACCGCTACCTCCGCCATCTGCGTCACCGGACTGGTGGTACAGGACACCGCTACTTACTGGTCCGGCTTCGGTCAGGGCGTTATCCTGACCCTGATCCAAGTGGGCGGCATGGGCGTGATTACCTGCGCCGTCACCCTCTTCCTCCTGACCGGACAGCGGATCTCCCTGCGTCAGCGGGGCGCAATGCAAGAGGCCCTATCCGCTCCCAAATTGGGCGGTATCGTCCGCTTAACCGGCTTCATCCTTCTGACCACGGCAACCGTGGAACTGCTGGGCGCGGTCCTGCTCTCCATCCCCTTCTGCCAGACCTTCGGCCTGGCGCGGGGGCTGTGGTTCGGCCTGTTCCACGCCGTCTCCGCCTTCTGTAACGCCGGTTTCGACCTGATGGGAAACTTAACCCCATTCTCCTCCCTCACCGCCTTCCCGACCCACCCGGTCATCAATCTGGTCATCATGGCGCTGATCGTAACAGGCGGCATTGGGTTCATGACCTGGGACGACATCAAAACCCACCGCTGGCGGCTGCGGCGCTACCGGATGCAGAGCAAGGTGATCCTCACCACAACGCTGCTTCTCCTCGCCCTGCCCGCCCTGTACTTCTTTCTCTTCGAGTTCCAAGACATGCCCCTGGCGGAACGCTCCTGGGGGGCCCTGTTCCAGTCGGTGACAGCTCGGACGGCGGGCTTCAACACCCTGGACCTGAGCCGTATGAGCGAAGGAGGACTGGGGGTCATGATCCTGCTGATGCTCATCGGCGGCGCGCCCGGCTCCACGGCGGGAGGCATGAAAGTGACTACCTTCGCCGTTCTGCTGTCCACCACCGTGTCCGTTTTCCGCCGCCGGGAGGACACGCATTTCTTCGGCCGACGCATCGAGGAAGGCACCGTGCGCAACGCGACGGCTATCCTGACCCTGTATCTCACCCTGTTCCTGGGCGGAGGACTTCTCATCAGTCGCTTGGAAGGTCTGCCGCTGCTGGCCTGCCTGTTTGAGACCGCCTCCGCGGTGGGAACGGTGGGCCTCACGTTGGGACTCACCCCCGCGCTGGGACTGGGGTCCCACATCATCCTGATCGTGCTGATGTACTGCGGCCGGGTGGGCGCGCTGACGCTGGTCTTCGCGGCTCTGTCCAGCGGCGCGGGTACCCCCGCCCGGCTGCCCGCGGAAAAATTGACAGTTGGTTGAAAGGAGTGATCGCGATGAGATCGGTACTGCTGATCGGCTTGGGCCGGTTTGGCCGGCACATCGCCCGAAAACTGAACGACCTGGGCCATGAGGTGATGGCCGTGGACAGCGATGAGGATCGCGTCAACGCTGTGCTGCCCTACGTGACCAACGCGCAGATCGGCGACAGCACCAATCGGGACCTGCTCGCGTCCCTGGGCGTGCGGAATTTCGACGTCTGCATCGTGGCCATCGGGGACAACTTCCAGAACTCCCTGGAGACCACGGACCTGCTCAAGGAGCTGGGGGCCAGAAAGGTGATTGCCCGCGCCTCCCGAGGCGTGCAGGAAAAATTCCTTCTGCGCAACGGCGCGGACGAGGTGGTCTACCCGGAAAAGCAATTAGCAGCTTGGACGGCTATCCGGTGCGCCTCCGCGTACATCCTGGACTACATCGAGCTGGACGCCAATTACTCCATCTTCGAGCTGTCCGTTCCGGAGAAGTGGGCGGGGAAAAGCGTCCTTCAGCTGGACCTGCGGAAGAAGTACGGCATCAACATCCTGGGTTTCCGGCGGAACGGGACGCTGGACATGTGCGTTCTGCCAGACAGTATTCTCGCACCGGAAGACTCCGTTCTGGTGTTGGGGCCGGACAAAGCGGTGCAGAAATGCCTGCGCCTGTGACAAAGGAAAGGTGGTAGGAAACTCATGACGTTCCCGGTCATCGACATGGAGGCCACGGGCCGCAACATCCTGCGGCTGCGGAAAGCCTGCGGGCTGTCCGTGCGGGACATCCAGCAGTTCTTCGGTTTTGAAGCCCCCCGCGTCATCTACATGTGGCAGCATGGACAGTGCCTGCCCTCGGTGGATAACCTGTACGCCCTCAGCGTCCTGCTGGGGGTCCCGATGAACGAGATCCTCGTTCCCGCCAACCAAAACGATTCGGAGCGTCAGGCCGCGGCCTGACGCTCCGTTTTCGTCTGTTTGATTGCTCCGGCGGTCCGGGATACGGCGGACACTCAGTCCATTCCAGCCAATTTGCCAGCCCCCGCGCCCGCGCCGCTCCCGAAAAGAACGGCTCCGTGCGCCGGAGACGTGGCGCTCCTCTAAAAAAGGCTTTCGAATTGGAGTTTCTCTCCAAAGAAAGCTGCCCCGAAGGCAACGTTATGGCGATGTGTGAGCGGGTGAATGCGCGGTCGAATATCGTGTTCGCGCCGGACGGCGGACGGTTTACGCCGGACGCGCACGAATGACGTTTCCTTGGCAATACCCCTGAACAGGGATACTTGAGGCCCCTTTATAGGGGTCGGTCAAATTCCATTGCATTGCAATCGTTCCGCAGCGTTACAGTTGATCTGCGGCTCAACCGGCCAAAATCTTCCTCACACCCGCCGTATCCCGGACCGCCGGAACGCTCCGCTCAGGTCTTCCGCGTCTCGCAGTAGCTCTCGAAGACCTCCGCGAAGGTGTCGTTCACGTCAAACGGCGGCTGGTAGTTCACCTGCGTCGTGACCAGCGCCACGTCTAACCGCGTGGACGTCGCGTCCGCCTGCTCGTAGAGCCGCGCCGACAGACGACGGATCTTGTTGCGGTCGAAGTTGATCGTCGTCACCTTCCGGATGTCGCAGCGGTACGACACCTGATTGCCCTCCGCGTTGAACCGGTAGCCTACCCCGCCGCCCGTCACCAGCGTCTCCGACGCCCGCAGGTTCGCCATCTTCCGGAACCGGTTCGCAATGCTCTGCCGCTGGCTGTTCAGGTTGGACTCCATGTCCATGTCCAGCTCCATCCCCGCCTTCGCCTGGCGTATGGCCCCCGCCAACGCGGTGCGTTGGTCCAGCAGGTACAACAGGAAATCCGCCAACTGGTCGATCTGACCCGCAAAGGGCGAATCCGGTTCGCTGAGGACCACCTCGTCCTCCGCCTCCGCCATCACCCGCCGCCGCAGGTACGTCGTCTTGACCTGGACCAGATTGTCCGTCTCCGCCAAAATGTAATCCGCCTCGTTCATCAGCTCCTGGAGCTTGTTCTGAAAGCGGAACGCTTCCTTCAGGTTCATTCCCGAAACCTCCTCGCGTCTTTTCTGGATGTCCCCAGTTTAACACATTCTTCCCGCGCTGTCATGGAAGCGGTACTTCCAAACCGCAGTTGCGCGACTCGCCGGTCTGTGCTATATTGAAGGCACAGAACCGGCGAGGGGGATTCCAATCATGCGCATCAAACCGCTCCGTTTAGGACCCGTGACGCTCCCCAGCAACGTAGTCATGGCCCCAATGGCTGGCTACACCTGCTACCCGTTCCGTATGCTCTGCCAGGAGATGGGCGCGGGGCTGTGCTTCACCGAGATGGTCAGCGCCAACGCGCTCAAATACCAGGACCGCGCCAACCGACAGCTGCTCTTCACCACGCCCGCAGAACGCGTCAAAGCCGCCCAGCTGCTGGGCGGAGATCCCCAGATCGTCGAAAAAGCCGCTTGCGGGCCGCTGCTGGCGGGGTTCGACCTGATCGACCTGAACATGGGCTGCCCCACCCCGAACGTCTTCAAAAGCGGTCAGGGCAGCGCGCTGCTGGCCGACCTGCCTCGGGCGGAAGCCCTGATCCGCGCCTGCAAGCGCAGCGGCAAGCTGATCTCCGTGAAATTCCGCATCGGTATCCGAGCGGACGAGCCAGTCGCAGCGGAATTTGCCCGGATGTGCGAACAGGCGGGCGCGGATCTGATCTCCATCCACGGCCGGAGCCGAAGTATGATGTACGACGGCCCGCCCTGCTGGGAACAGATCCAGCTGGCCAAAGCGGCGGTTTCCATCCCGGTGCTGGCCAACGGCGGCATCGCCAGCCCGGAAGACGCCGCTTGGATGATGGAACGTACCGGCGCGGACGGCGTTATGATCGGACGGTACGCCTTGGAAAACCCCTACATTTTTGCCCAGCTCACCGGCAGGCGCGTGGTCAAGAGCCGGTCCGCCCTGCTGCTGGAACAGATGGCGTTGGCGTCCCGCTACTACGACGAACCGTTCGTGTTATCCTACATCCGGAGCCTGGCGTCCTACCTCATGAAAAAACGGCGGGGAACGAAGGGCTACAAGCAGAAAATGTACCAGTGCGGCGGTCTGGAGGAACTGGAAACGCTCATTCGGGCCGCGTTCAGAGAGGAGGAACCCCTTTGAAGATCGACGGGATGGAGATACAGAACGAAGTTCTGACCCGCTGCACCCTGCGGGAAACGGAGTGCGTCATTCCGGACGGCGTCCGAGTCATCGGACCGGGCGCGTTCAAGGGCTGCGTATCGTTGGAACGGGTGGTTCTGCCCGACTCCGTGGCGGAGATCGGACCGGAGGCGTTCAAGGGCTGCCGCCGCCTGCAAACCATCCGGATTCCTTCTGGACTGGCCCGGCTGGGGGCCTACGCCTTCTACCGCTGCCACAATCTGGAAGAAATCTTCCTGCCCGACGGCGTGACCGAACTGGGCGACTGCACATTCCTGTACTGCGACGCCCTGAAACGCGCCGCTCTGCCCGGCGTGGTCCGGCTGGGACGGCAAGTGTTCCTCAACGACCTGTCCCTGCAAACGCTGACCCTCTCCCCCGCTCTCCCGCTGGACCAGGTGCGGGACGTCTTCACTGGTTGCGGAAACCTCTCCCGCTTCTTCTTCGCCGGGGAACCCCAATCCCCCTGCCTGCTGGACAGCCCTATGCAAGCCCTGTCCGCCCGCTTCCCCGGACCGGAATTGGTGCGGGTCATCGCCGCGGATGTGTACCGCTCTATGGAGCTTCAGGACGGGGTCATGAAGCAGTTCCGCACGAACCTCCCCCGCGCCGACGTGCCAGAGGGCGTCTCGGAGATCGCCAAGAGCTGCTTCTTTGACAAGCGGGGCATCTCCTCGGTCCGGCTCCCCAAAAGCCTCCGGGTCATCGGAAGCCGGGCCTTCGCCAACTGCATCAATTTGGAACAGCTGGAGCTGGGCAGTCTGGACCTCTCCATCGCGCCGGACGCGTTCCAGAATTGCAGCGCACTGCGCCGCGTGGTCCTGCCCGACGGCAGCGTCTGCGTCTTTCAGGGGCTGGCTCGACCCGCGCCGGACGTCCCACCGCTGGTCGCCCGCATACACGAACAGCTGCTGCGGGATTTCGTACTCAGCGGTACGACGCTGCTGCAATACCTGGGACGGGAGGTGCGCCCTGTCGTTCCGGACGGCGTTCAGGTCATCGGACGCCGGGCGTTCGCGGAAAACGACGCCATTGATCGGGTCATTTTGCCGGAGTCCGTGGTGGAGATCCAAACGGAAGCGTTCGCGGACTGCCCCGCGCTGCAAGCGGTTCCTTTGCCCGCGGGACTGGAACGATTAGGCGAGGGTGTCTTTGCCGGTTGCCGGAAACTCATCCGGGCCGTTTTGCCGGAGACGCTCCGTGTCCTGCCCGCTTCCGCTTTCCGGCGGTGCGACACACTGCGGGAAGTCGTGCTGCACAACGCGGTTTCAGAAATCGGTCCGCTGGCCTTTGACGGCTGTCTCAGCCTCCGGCAGATCGCCCTGCCTCAGGGGTTGAAAGCTATCGGCGATATGGCCTTTTACAAGTGCCGCGCCTTGCAGCGCGTCGCATTGCCCGAATCGCTCACGTATCTCGGAACCAACGCCTTTGCCAAAAGCGGCTTGACCGCCGTCACGCTCCCTCGCTCCCCGGAAACGTGGGGCGAAAATTGCTTCGCTTGGTGTGAGCGGCTGAAAACGCTGGTTTTAGGAGCCGGTGTGCGCACGTTAGGCCCCCGGCTGGCCTACCAGTGTCCGCGGCTGGAACGGGTCGATTGGCCTGAGGCCTTGGTGCAGACCGGCTCCGCCGCCTTTGCAGGGACGCCTTTCCTGGACCGCCTGACGGACGGGTTGACCGCCAACGGCGTGCTGCTGGACGGACGGCATTACACCGGGTCCGTTGCGCTCCCAAAGAACGTCATCGCCATCGGCGGAGGCGCGTTCGCCGCCAACACCGCCGTCACAGAACTGCAACTGCCCGAACGCCTGCGCTGCATCGGCCCGCAGGCGTTCCTCGGGTGTACGGGGTTAAGGGAAATCACTTTACCCGCCGCCGTCTCCCGCATCGAGCCGGAGACCTTCGCCGGTTGCGAGAACCTACGCGTAGTTCACAGCGTCGGACGGTGGGAAGCCATCGGAGACCGGGCCTTTCTGGACTGCGCCGCGCTGGACACTTTGCCGGAATTGGCCGCGGATGTACGGTTCGGCGGCTTGGCGTTGGAGGGGACCGCATTCCTGGACCGCCTGCGGCGGGAAAACCCGCTGGTCGTTCTGGGCCAGACCGTGGTGGACGGCCAACGCTGCACTGGTCCAGTCACGCTGCCTGACGGCGTGCGGCGGGTCGCCGGGTACGCGTTTCGAGGCAATCAAGCACTGACCGCAGTGCGCTTCCCTGACAGCTTGGACGAACTTGGACCGGGCGCGTTCCAGTGGTGTTCCGGCCTGACGGCCCTGTCGTGTCTCGTCGTGGACGTCCCAGAAAACGCCTTTGGCCGCTGCTCCGGACTGCGGCAAGTGGAACTGCCTTACACCCGTTTCATCGGTCCGCGAGCCTTCGAGGGCTGCGGACACTTACGCCAATGCGCCGCGCCGTTGGCGGAACATATCGGCCGAGAGGCGTTCCAGAACTGCCCGGAACTTGAGACCTTCCCCGCCGCCGGAGCGGAGTACTTAGGCGAACGGGCTTTTGCCTACGACCTGGCCTTGCGCCAAGTCCGGCTGGCCGCGGGTGCGGTGTTGGAAGCTAAAGTCTTCGAGGACTGCGCCCGCTTGGAGGAGCTGGAACTGGACGGCACGCCGGTCCTGACTGGCGACAGCTTCTGGGGCTGCACCGCTCTGCGCACAGTCCAGGTCCCGGGCGAACGATGGCCGCTGCGCGGCTGGGAAGCTCTTTTTGCCCCCCAAATCCCGCAGATCGTCCGGCAGGTCCACGCCAACGCGTTGGCATGCTTCTCCTTCCGGTTCCCCGACAAAACCGTTGCCGCCTACCACGGCGGAAGCCCCATCGTTCACATACCGGACGGCATACGGGCCATTGGCCCGGAAGTCTTCCGGGACCGCCTTATGCTGGAGGAGATCCATGTGCCGGACAGCGTCACGGCCATCGGTCCGCGCGCTTTCCACGGCACGCCCTGGCTGGAACGGCGGAAAATCGCGGAACCTCTGCCGGTCATCCACGGCATTCTGCCGGAAGCCGCGCCTTGCCAAGGCGTTGTGACGCTCCCGGCGCGTATCCAACGGGTGGCGGGCTGGGCGTTCACGAACCAGTACGAACTGGAAGGGGTCCGATTGGAGAACGACCGCACGTTTCTGGAACCGTTCGCGTTCCGCAACTGCATCAAGCTCCGCTCTTTCACCTTAGCGGACGGGCGATGTTTCCGCCTGGACCGCCTGGAAGACCGGGACGCATCGGATCTGCCGCCCTTCGTGCGGCGGGTCTTTCAGGACTGCATGAACTGCTTCCGGACCAACGCCGAAGGCGTTCTGATCGAGTGTACCGGCAATATTCCGAAGCTCACGCTTCCGCTTGGGATCACCGCCATCGGAGACGGCGTGTTCGCGGAGAGCAATCTGCTGGAAACCATCGTTCTGACACCGGAGGTACGAGCCATCGGCGCGAATGCTTTCACGCGGTGCCGCTGGCTGGAGCTGGTGTCGGACGGCGGGCAGGTGGAACGTTTAGGCGAACGGGCCTTCTTTGGCTGCACCAGCCTGCGACGGGCCGAGTTTGGTCCAGCTCTGCGGGAGATCGGGAAGCGGGCTTTTGAGAACTGCACGGCGTTGGAGGAGATCGCTTTGCCGGAAGGGGTCCTCTACATCCCGGAACGAGCCTTTTTCCGCTGTCGTTCCCTGCGTAAAGTAGTTTTACCTGCCAGCCTGTACAAGGTCGAGCGGGAAGCCTTCGCGGGCTGCGCTGGACTGGAGCAGGTGGTCCTTCCGCCAGGAGTCCGTGTGGAGGAAAACGCCTTTACAGGCTGTTCCGCCTTGGAGGCACGGCCATGAGATACCGGACGCTGGGGCGTACCGGCCTGCGCGTGTCTGAACTTGGGTTCGGGACCATCCCCATCTTGAAGGGAGACGTTCCAGTTCTGCCCGATTACTTCAACTTGGACGACGGCGACGCGTTGGCCCTGCTGGGCGAGGCGCTGGACCGTGGCGTCAACCTCTTCGACACGGCGGTGGTACCGGAGTACGGCGACGCGGAGATCAAATTAGGCCGCTTCGCCCGGCAGGCTGGACGGGAACGGCTCGTTCTGTCTGACAAGGCCAGATGCTTTACAGGTGGGGACATGTACGACGCGGTGTGCCAATCGGTCCAGAATCTAGGTGGACTCCACCCGGACCTGTACTTCGTCCATCAGGTAGACCCTGAAAACGCTGGGACCGTCTTCGGCCCTGGCGGAGCTTTGGACGCTCTGGTCCAGTGCCAACAGGAAGGGTTGATCGGCTTCGTGGGCGTGGCGACCCACTACTACGAACTGCTCCTGCAAGCCGCCCGGGACCCTCGGGTGGATGTGCTTCAAGGCAGCGGCAATCTCCTGGAACGCGGTATGTTGGAGCGCATGGACTGGGAAGCGGACTTTTCCACAAAAGGCTTTTTGCTCAACAAAGTCTACGCCGCAGGCGTCCTGCCCCGCTTCTTCTCCCCGAATGAACTGCTGGGCGGCGTTTTGGAGTACCCCATCTCCTCCGCGCTGGTCGGGATCGGGACCGCTCCACAGCTGGCGGCGGCGTTGGACGGCGTGGAACACCCGTTGCCGAAACGCTCCTTCGCGCAAGTCCTGGACCGCTTGCGGACCTCCTTCTCCCCCGTCCCCTGCGACCGGTGCCAGCGGTGCCTCTGCCCCCACGGCCTGGAACCACACATCATCCTGAGGCAGCTGAACTATTTTTTCCTCGGCAAGGATTACTGGGCCCTGCGGAAGCTCGATCTGGACATACGCCGCGCCGCGGCGTTTTGCCGCCGGTGTCCCGCGCCTTGTCTGGCTCTATGCCCCCGGAACGTCTCCATCCCCGCATACATCCAAGCAGCGGAATCCTTGGTCCAGCGGTATATGTACCGCGGCTGGGTCTAGCCCTGCGCCCACATCATGGTCAGCTCCGGCTGACCGGTCTCGCGGTCCGTGTGCCGGTCCGCTGCCCGAAACCCTTCCCGTAGGTAGA
>CANDKT010000015.1 GCA_947385365.1 uncultured Bacillota bacterium
GTCTTCCTTAGAGAAAACGGGATACCCGCCGATTTTGCTGTGCCGGCTGGACGCGATATTATCCAGTTCATCCCAAAGTTTATCCGCCCAGATATGGTCCAAAGGCGTAGGCTTTCCGGTCTCGCGGAACCCTGGCCGGTGGGGCCAGAACTGTTCCGGCGGCGGGTCCGTGCAGAGTTCCCGCCACACGTTCAGGAACTCCTGCCAGAAGCGGAAGTCGCTCCGAGTGATGCCTTCCTCCATAGGCGGGGAGAAGTGGAGCTTATAGACCAGGTTGTCCAAATACACGGAGCTGACCAGTTGCCGGTCTCGACCCTCTCCCACCTCCGGCGGGCCTACCGTCAACTTTTCCCGAACCTCGTCCTCCGTCACGGAAGCGTCCGGGTCCGGGTGGTAGACGACCCGCCAATTTTTCTGTTCGGTCCAATGGTCCATCCCCTGGTAGCCTACGAAAGCCCAATCCCGGTCGGGGAGAAAGATCTGCAAAATGCCGCTGTCCGGAAAAGGCGGCATAGCGGGCATTTGCGCAAAATTGATCTGCGTCAGCAGGCGCAGCTGCTGATCGTTTTCGCCTACAGGCAAGTCCGCGTCCCGGGGGCAGTAGGGCAGTCCTCCGATGTGGCTGTCAAAAATCGTGCAGGGCGTCTTGTAGGACAGCTTCAGCCGGGACGTTGGCCGGTGGACCCGGCGGTACAGTTCTTCCAACACTTCTTTGGCCCGCTCCGCTTCCCGCATAGCCGGTCCGGGCGGGAAAACCGGCTTGGAAGACGGTTTCGTTTTTTTCGTCTTTTTCGACATACGCGCCTCCTTCAAGTACACGCCCATTGGGCCAACACGCGGGAAAAATCCTGATTTCTCAAGTCCTCCGCCCGGATGACGAAGTTGAGCGGGCCGCCGTTCAGCTCCAAATCCCCGCCTTCGATGTCGTCCTGGGGGTATTGGTATGTGTCGTCGTACAGCTGGAGCAACAGCGTGTCGCATTCCGCCCAATTCTCTTCCTCCTCATACAGCCGGGGGTCGTCCTGGAGATAGCTTGGGTAGCCGCCCAATTTACAGCCGCCGTTGCGGAGTTGTTCGCGGATTCGTTTCACAAGCTCCCACTCCTCCGGCGACTCGTCTCTTAGCGCGTAGGGCATGAACTCTTCCGGGTCCGCGCCGGGCAGACGCGCGTTCAGCGCGCCGGCAAAGAGCAGCTCAAACCGAAAGTCCTCGTCATTGACGCCCTCCTGTTCCACGGGCAGGAACGTCACGCGTAAAGGCGTTTCGGGACAGCGCCACAGGGAATCGTGACCTTCCTCGATATCTTGCTGGTCGAAGAGGTTCGCCGGACGGGGCATATGGCTCCGTTTGGCCTCCTCCCAGAGAATAGCCATTTTGGACCGACATTCCTCCATTGTAACGCTTTGGTCGATCTCCGGGTAAAACACCACCCGCCAGAAGTTCTGCTCCGTGCCGCTTTCCTCCAAACCGAAATCACCGAAGTGCCAATCTTCCAGGAAGATTTGGAGCAGACCGCTCCGGGGGAAGTCCTCCATCGGCGGCATTTCGGCGAAGTTAATCTGCGCGCACAGCCACAGCTGATTGCCGTCCACATCCGTAGGGATTTGTCCGTCGTGAGGCACATAGGGCGTACCGCCCAGGTGGCTTTCTGCGATACCGAACGGCTCCCGGCTGAGGTGGAGACGGCAGACCGGACGTTGACTGTCCGTTTGGATTTGGTCCACGATTTCCTGACATATCTGAATTTTTTCCATGTTCGTCATGACAGCACCTCCGATAAATCCTTGACTTCAACGTATACGTGCTTATGGTCAAACCGGGGACACCGGTCCAGACGTACTTTTTGGGCGAACTGCGCAAAGGGCATATAGCCTAACGTATTTCCCTTCATCTCGCCGTTTTCCTCCCACACGCGGTTCAGGGACACAAGCCAATTTGTGATTTGGCTATCCTCCAGGCTGAAATTCTGGAGCAGGACCGAATACAGCGGCGGTACAAAAGGCTTAAGCGGCAGGATAGAACCGACTTCCTCCGTAATCGCGTACACGCCTAATATCCCCGCGCCGTTTTTGTCCCGGAAGAAATTGGGCTTCGCATAGTACCAATCGCCCTGTTGCTTTTGGGCCAGGTACGTTTGGAAAAAGTCCAGGTCTCCTGTTTTGAGGCGTTCCACGGTCTCCGGCTCCAGGTAGAGGGGGAACACTGCGCCGGTCAGGACGCCGCCGCCGTCCGCCTGCCAACGCTCCGCCATTTCCTTCAGCAATCCGACTCCGGCTCGATTCTGCGCGGCCTTCATGGATGGGATGTCCTGTAGCGTGCGTTCCTCTCCGTCCTGCGTGAAGCGGTCCGTTTTCCAGAACCGGCAAATATTCTCGACCAACCCGTACAGCAACTCCAAATCTCCCGGCGTACAGGGCAGCGTCTGGCGTATGGAGACCGTGTTCTTCTCCCCCGGCGCGGCCTGCACGTAACACCCACGTCCTGGCTGTACCGGGTCGCACAGCACCAGACCGGACGGATACGGGTACCAGTCCGGGTCCAAGACGCCCGCCTGGTTCCAGTGTCCCACCCGGAGACCGGCAGGAGCCAGCAGTTCTTTGGTCAAGGGCTTTTTGAACAACCCTTTTTGGGTGATAACGAGGTCGATTGCCATATTGCGCTCCTTTCCTTCCTGCTCAAAAACGTTCTCTTTTCCGCCCGCTGGCGCAGTTTAAAAGTTCTTTTCGCTTCCTTTTCTTTCAAGAAAAGGAAGGCCGCCCGGCGAGGGCCGGGGTTCGGGGCGGAGCCCCGACAAAAAAAACGCCCTTGTCTCCTGGGAAAGAGACAAAGGCGTGAAAACCTCTGCGGTACCACTCTTCTTGCGGGGCGGATTTTCGGACGTCCCGCCGCTCAGACCGCCTGGTAACGGGGGCGACCGGAAGGGCTTACTGGAAACGGTTCAGCTCTTCTGCTCCGAGGCGATTTTCGCTACACCCTCCCGTCCGCCTTGCACCGTAACGGCGGCTCTCTGCGCGTCTTGGGGGCAGGTACTCCTCCTCTTCACCGCGTTTCAGTTCTCCGCGCGTTCCGGCGCGGAAATATTGCCCTTATCTTAACCGCTTTCGCCCCAAATGTCAAGCGGAACCTTGCGAATTTTATAAAATCCGCTTGACAAAGCGGACCGTTTCGCATATCATCAAGTTGCGGAACCCCTAGACCCAAATGAAGGGGCAACGCCGGAAGGACACCTTACATAAAAGGCGGTTTGGCTCACCGTTACTACCCCAACGCGAAATCCACAACGGGGGAGGTGAGGCGGATGGGAAACGAACGTTGGACGAAAATCCTTCGCTTCGTGCTGTGTGTGATCGTCACAGTTCTGTTGATGATCCTCGCGGCCCCAAAAGCGTGTTAGCCGCCCGGCCACAACCCGGACGGCTAACTTAGTTTAGCTTCAGATTTCGGGCCACCGCCATGTACGGTGTCCTTCCGTCAATTATCATACACCAAACGCCCCCGCGCTGTCAAGCCGGAGGCGTTTTTTTCCAGAAATTTTTCTTGTTTGACAAAGCGACTCCAAAAGCGTGTTAGCCGCCCGGCACCAACCCAGACGGCTAACGTTAAGTTAAGCAGTGTTTTGGGCCACCGCCATGTAACGGTGTCCTTCCGTCGATTCTCATACCCCAAACGTCCCTGCGCTGTCAAGCTGGAAGCGTTTTTTCAAAAACTTTTCTTGTTTGACAAAACGGGCTGTTTCGTGTATCATCAAGTTGCGGAACCCCTAGACCCGAAAGAAGGGGCAACGCCGGAAGGACACTTTACATAAAAGGCGGTTTGGCTCACCGTTACTACCCCAACGCGAAATCCATGACGGGGGAGGTGAGGCGGATGGGAAACGAACGTTGGACGAAAATCCTTCGCTTCATGCTGTGTGTGATCGTCACCGTTCTGGTGATGGCTCTCACGGCCCCAAAAGCGTGTTAGCCGCCCGGCTGTACCCCGAGCGGCTAACTGAGTTTTAGCTAGCAAATGTGGGCCACCGCCATGTAACAGTGTCCTTCCGTCAATTATCATACACCAAACGCCCCCGCTTTGTCAAGGCTGGGACGTTTTCTTTTTCGCGGCTTCCAAAATCAGGAAATTTTTCGCCTCAAACGGGATGTTTTCGTTTGAAACCCCTCCGTTCCAGGGAGATTCTATCAAATCTTCAAAGAATTTTAATTCACTTTTTTTGAAAAGTATGCTATGATACAAAAGACTCTGGCCTGTTTTCTTCGGCGGGGTACGGTTCCGTATACGATTTGCACAACAAAGGTGGTATCATTTTGGAAGGAATTTACGATATTCTGATTGCAGGCGCGGGCTACGCCGGCGCGGTAGCGGCGCGCGTGCTGGCGGAGAAGGGGAAACGCGTCCTGGTACTGGAACGCCGGGATCACATTGGCGGCAACGCTTACGACTGCCTGGACGGGCACGGGGTACTCATCCACAAGTACGGCCCGCACATCTTCCACACCAACGATCAGAAAGTCTACGACTTTCTGTCCCGGTTCACCCGGTGGCGGGACTATCAGCACCGGGTCGTGGCCAACATCCCGGACGGCAGCGGGAAACCAGGCTGGCGGCTGCAATACCCGGTCCCGTTCAACCTGACCTCTCTGGAGACGGCCTTCGGGCCGGAGGAGGGCGGGAAATTAGGCGGGAAGCTCCTGGCGGCCTACGGCGCGGAGAAAAAGGTCACGATTCTGGAGCTGCGGCAGAACCCGGACCCGGAGATCTCCGCTCTGGCGGAGTACGTCTATGAACACGTCTTCGTTCACTACACCATGAAACAGTGGGGCCAGACCCCTGAGGAGATCGACCCCAACACGACCGCACGCGTACCGGTGTACCTGTCCCGAGACGACCGCTACTTTCAGGACGCGTACCAGGGGATGCCGCTGGACGGCTACACCAAAATGTTCCAGCGGATGCTGGACCACCCGAACATTGAGGTCCGGCTGGGCGTGGACGCGCGGCCTGCGCTGCGCGAGTTCCAAGGGACCGTCCTCTACACCGGGCAGGCGGACGAACTGTTCGACTTCCGGTTCGGGCCGCTGCCGTACCGGACGCTGGACTTCGTATTCGAGACCTGGCAGGATCGGAATTACCGGGTCCCGGACGCGCCGTACCCGGACCCGGAACATCCTCTGCGGGGCGGCGATTTCTACCAGACCCACGGCACCGTGAACTACACGATGGACGAAGACTTCACCCGTATCACGGAGTACAAACGTCTCACCGGTCAGGAGCTGCCCGGCGTGACGACCATCGTGAAGGAATTTTCCCGCGCCTACACGGGCGCGGCGGGGGAGATCCCTTACTACGCTGTCATCAACCCCGCCAACGACGCCCTGTACGCCCGCTACAAAGCCGAGGCGGACAAGTTCCCGAACCTCCACCTTCTGGGCCGTCTGGCCGAGTACAAGTACTACAACATGGACGCCATCGCCGCACGCGCTTTGGCGTTGGCGGAGTCCTTATGACTCCGGAATCTGAGACAGGAGAGCGATACCCATGAACAAATTGATTACCTTCGCCGTCCCATGCTACAACTCCGCGGCCTACATGGAGCATTGCGTGGATACGCTGCTCCAAGGCGGGGAGGACATCGAGATCATCCTGGTGGACGACGGCTCCACCAAAGACGACACCCCCGCCATCTGCGACCGCTACGCGGAGCAGTATCCTGACATCATCCGAGCCATCCATCAGGAGAACGGCGGTCACGGCGAGGGCGTCAATCAAGGCATTCGCAACGCGCAAGGCATTTACTATAAGGTAGTGGACTCGGACGATTGGGTCGACGTCCCCGCGCTGCACAAGGCGTTGGACAAACTGCGTCAGTTCGTTCGCGACGGGAAACCCGTCGACATGATGATCTGCAACTACGTCTACGAACACGTGGAGGACCACACCCAACGGGTGATGCACTACCGCAACGTCTTCCCGCGCAACCGGGTCTTCGGCTGGGAGCATATCGGACGTTTCCGTCCCTCGCAGTATCTGCTGATGCACTCGGTCATCTACCGCACCCAACTGCTGCGGGACTGCGCCCTGGAACTGCCCAAGCACACCTTCTACGTGGACAATATCTTCGTTTACCAGCCTCTCCCGTCCGTGCGGAACATGTACTACCTGGACGTGGACCTGTACCGCTACTTCATCGGCCGGGCGGATCAGAGCGTCAACGAAAAGGTGATGGTCTCCCGCGTGGACCAGCAGGTCCGCGTGACCTACCACATGATCGACTCCCACGACCTGCGTCAGGTCTCTGCGCAGCATAAGAAGCTGGGGCGTTACATGTTCAACTACCTGGCCATGATGATGGCGATCTCCTCCATCTTCCTGGTCATCGACAACACCCCGGAGGCGTTAGGCAAACGGACGCAGCTCTGGGAGTACCTGCGCACGGTGGACAGCGGGATCTACCATAAGATGAAATACCGGGCGGTCTCCGCGTTCACGGCGTTCCCCGGCTACCAAGGCCGGAGACTCTCCGTCGGGCTGTACCGCCTGGCGCGGAAGATTTACAAGTTCAACTGAAACACCCCCGGCGCGCTTCATAGGCAGGCGTTTCTTCTCCCTTCCGTGTGGATGGGGCTAGGGACTGGCACCCTCACCGAGAACGGCTTGAAACCAGAGATAGAGACAGTTCGGCTAATCGGGAGTTATGGAGGTAAACTTTGATGAAAAGATCCAGGATCGCATCTATCCTTACAATCATAGTGGTATTGACCTGTTCGTTGGGATTCGTTGGCTGTGAAAGAAAAAGCGTGGACGATAGGATCGCAGACGAACCAAGCGTCACCGAAGTCAGCAGTGGTACTATCAGCAGTACGACTGGATTGGGTCCGTCCTTTACGCTGAATCAGAGCGATGGGAAATACGTTGCTTTGTATGTGGAAAACAACGGGGCTAATTCCGTTGTGGCAACGATCAATGGTCAGAGTAAGAGGACCTTTCAGGCGGGAGAAAGAGGCCATATTTATTTGGAAGTGACTCAGAAATTCTTTGGTGCAGATAAGGAATACGAGTTCAAGGTAGTACCTGGTACCAATGGCGGATCTATCAGCATTCAATATGAAATCACCCAGCGAGACGAGATAACGGATCTGTTACTCTAAGAGTACCGGCAGATAGAACAACAAACGCGAAATCGTGAACTTCCAGTTTACTGGATGGTTCCGCAGCAGGACAGGGAAACAGGGGCCGTAAGGCCCCTGTTGCTATTTTCTCAGGCGGGAGATCAGCATTTGCGCGCTCAGACCGGTGAGGGTCCCGGTCAGGACCCCCGCCAACAGCAGGTGTGGCAGCCAGGCCATCACAGCCCAACTGTTCATAACAGCGGCGGCGGCGAGCAGTTGGCCTACGTTGTGGAACACCGCCGCGATCGGGCTGCTCAGCCACAGGGAACGTTCCCCTAAAACGTTCCGCAGCAGCGACATGGCGCACCAGGCCAACAGACCGCCTGCGGCGCTGTAGAGCAGGGTCATGGGCTGGCCGGAGAACGCCGCGCCCAGCAAAACGCGGGCGGTCAGGATCAGCAGCGCGTCCCACGGTCCGAGGACGAACACGGCGTAGACTGTGACCACGTTGGCCAGTCCCAGCTTGACCCCCGGCACGGGGATCGGGACAGGAATCTGGGCTTCGGCGATGAAGATGGTCAGGGCGATGGCCGTGAGCAGAGCCAGCAGTGTCAAGCGTCTTGCGCCCTTAACCGGCGGCGGCGTCAAGGTCCTCGCCTCCCCCCACGATCTGGATCACCAGCTTGTTCGGCAAACACACGATGGGCACGGTCCCGTCGGAGATGAACCCTTGTTTCACGCAGACCTGATCCGGACAGCCCGCCTCCCGGACGCAGATGCGGCCCGGTTCCACCAGGACCGTGTTGGAGAACCCGCCCGGACCTTCCAGCGGGATGGTGTACGGCGCGTCCACCGCGGTCAGGTCCACTTCCGCCACGAGCGTCCCGTCCAGCGTGATACGGGCCACGGGGTGGTCCAGCGGGCGGTGCAGGAACAGGAACGCGGCGGCTCCCGCCGCGAGCAGGACCAGCGCGGCGGCGAGTCCTTTCGCATTTCGGCTCATGACAGGACGTTCACCTCCCGACCGGGGTCGCTGGGGGTGAAGGACTCCGCCAGGCCGGGCGTGAGGCTGATGGAACCGTCCTCTTCCACGAGCAAGACGTCAAAATCCTGACGTTCCCGCCACCAGGCTACCGCGTCTTCCCGGCCCATGACGAACAGAGCGGTCGACAAGCCGTCGCTGGTCAAGCCGGACGGCGACACCACCGTCACGGAGGCCAGCCCGGACCGCGCAGGCGCGGCGGTCTCGGGGTCCAGGATGTGCCAGTAGGTCTGGCCGTCCGATTCAAAGTACCGCTGGTAGCCTCCGGACGTGCCGACCGCGCAGTCGGACGCGGTCAGCACGCCTAACGTCCCCTCGCCGGACGGGTCTTGGATGGCGATGCGCCACGGACCGCCGCCGGGCCGTTCCCCGATGGTCTGGATACTGCTCTGGCCCAGGTTGAGCAACGCGCTGGTGACGCCGGGGGTCTCGCGCAGCCACGCCGCCAGCGCGTCTCCGGCGTAGCCCTTCGCCACCGCGCCGAAGTCCAGCTCCATCCCCTCCGGCAGGCGGACGCCCTGACGTTCGGACCGCTCCACCGCCCGGTAGTCGATGCGGGACGCCAGCTGTTCCAGCTCCGTCCGGTCCGGGACGCGGTACTCCCCGGAAGTAAAGCCCCAGGCTTGCACGGCGGGGTAAGCGGTCAGGTCCAACGCCCCGCCGGTCTCGGCGCAGAGCGTCAAGGCGTCCGCCAGAAGCGCGTCCACCCACGTCTCCGGCGGCTGGACCCACGCGCCGTTGGCGTGGTTCAACGCCCAGACGAAGCTATCCTCTCCCGTGGCGGACAACGCCTTGTCTATCGCGGAAAGCTCCGTCACGGCGCGGTCCGCGGCGGTCTGACAGGCGGACCGATCGGTTCCGCAGACGGTCAGCGTGAGGACGGTGTCCATCGCGAAAACGGTCCGTTCCACCTGTTTGGTCTGGGGGGCGCACCCCGCCAGCAGCGCGCACAGGACTGCCAGCGCGAGCAAACGGCGGGCAGCGGTCATCGCACTTCCTGGTACATGGTGGAGGCGTCGTTTTTGCCGACGTTGTCGGCGACGACGAGGACTTCCACTTTAACGGTCCGCTCTCCGAAGCGGAGTTCCAGAACGTCTCCGGGTTTGACGTCGTAGCTGGCTTTCACGGGCCGGCCGTTGACGGAGACTCTCGCGTTGTCGCAAGCCTCGTTGGCGACGGTGCGGCGTTTGATGAGGCGGGAAACTTTGAGCCATTTGTCCAGTCGCATAAACAAACAGGACTCCTTTCTGAAGTGGCGGGGTGTTTTACAGGACCGCCGTTGCCCGGCGGGTGACGTGGCAGCTGACGTTGACGGCTACGGGCAGCCCGGCGACGTGAGTCGGGGCGGTTTCGATGGCCAGCCCCAGGCAGGTGGTTCGGCCGCCGAAGCCTTGCGGGCCGATGCCCAAGCGGTTGACGGACTCCAGCAGTTCCGCTTCCAGGGCGGCGTAGTAGGGGTCGGCGTGGGGCTGGTCCAGGGGGCGGAGGAGGGCTTTTTTGGCCAGGCAGGCCACCTGATCGAAGCTCCCGCCGATACCGATGCCCAGGACGACCGGCGGGCAGGGATTGGACCCGGCTTGCCGGACGGTGTCCAGCACGAAGCGTTTGACGCCTTCCACGCCGTCGGCGGGTTTGAGCATAGCCAGACGGCTCATATTCTCGGAGCCGCAGCCTTTCGGGGCGACTGTCACGGCGCATTGCTCGCCGGGGTGCAGGTGGACGGTGAGGAACGCGGGGGTATTATCGCCGGTATTCCCGCGGCGGAGGGGATCGGCTACGATGGACTTCCGCAAAAAGCCGTCGTTGTAACCTTGCCGGACGCCCTCGTTGACGGCCTGTTCCAAGTCGCCGTCGATGTGGACGTCCTGACCCAGCTCCAGGAACACGCAAGCCATACCGGTGTCCTGACAGATCGGGAGGTTTTTTTGTTCCGCCAGTTCCAGGTTGTCCTGTAGCAGGTCCAAGGTCTGCTGGGCCAAGGGCCAAGGTTCCGTCTGACGGCAGCGTGCCAGGGCGGCGCGGACGTCCGGTGGAAGTTGCGTGTTCGCCTGTACGCACAGCCGGGCCACGGCGGCGGTGACGTCAGCGGCAGGGATCGTTCGCATGGGCAAGACACCTTCTCTCAACGCCGCCCGATGGGCGGCTCTATAACTTTTGGACTGCCCCCGTGGGCGACGGCTGGAAACGCTGTGCTTCTCACGTTCGAGGCAAAATCAGTCTGTAGAGATGGTGGAAGTGATCGTTTCGGGGTCTTTGGTGTCGAGGATGGTCTTCGCGGACGCGGCGAGTCCGGCGAGGCTCTGGAGTTCGCTGGGGATGATGATCTTGGTGGCGCGGCCATTGGCGGCGGCGATGAAGGCTTCCAGGGCCTTGATGGTCAGCACGCCCTGACCGGGCGCGGACTCGTTGATGAGCCGGATGGCGTCCGCTGTCGCCTGCTGGACTTTCAGGATCGCTTCGGCTTCGGCTTCCGCTTCCAGGATCTTCGCCTGTTTTGCGCCCTCGGCTTGGAGGATCGCGGCTTGTTTCGCGGCGTCCGCGCGGAGGATCGCCGCCTGTTTTTCGCCCTCGGCGACCAGAATCTGGGACTGTTTCTGACCTTCCGCTTGGAGGATTGCTTCCCGGCGTTCCCGTTCGGCGCGCATCTGCTTTTCCATAGACTCCTGAATGTCCCGCGGCGGCATGATATTTTTCAGCTCCACGCGGTTGACCTTGATGCCCCAGGGGTCGGTGGCCTCGTCCAGGAGCGCGCGCATTTTCGTGTTGATATGGTCCCGGCTGGTGAGCGTCTGGTCCAGTTCCAGGTCGCCGATGATGTTGCGCAAAGTCGTTGCGGTGTAGTTTTCGATGGCGGACATGGGGTTTTCCACGCCGTAGGTGTAGAGTTTCGGGTCCGTGATCTGGAAGTAGACCACCGTGTCGATCTGCATGGTGACGTTATCTTTGGTAATGACGGGCTGGGGCGGGAAGTCCACGACCTGTTCTTTGAGGGACACGTTCTTGACGATCCGGTCCACGAAGGGGATCTTGAACTTCAAGCCCTCGTCCCACACGGTCAGGAACCGGCCCAACCGCGTGATGACGTAAGCGCGGGACTGCGGGACGATCCGCACGCAGGAACCCAGGATGGTCAAAATCACCAGGCCAATGACGAACCACGGGAAGATCAGAATCAAGATTTCCATAAAAACGACACATCTCCTTTTCCACGTTGACGTTCCGTGTTATATTTCCCGCCCGGCGGGGCAGGATACGGACAAAATCAGACGGTCTCCACGAAGACTTTGACGCCCTCGATGCGCAGGACTTTGACCGACGCGCCCACGGGGATGACGACGTCCATCTGACTGCGGGCGGACCAGGTCTGGCCCAGGACGACGGCTTGTCCTTGACCGGCGGCGTTGTTGATCTCCTGAATCACCTGGCCGGTTTTTCCGATGACGCGGTCGGCGTTGGTGGGGGAACGTTTCGGCTGGAAGAACTGCCCGGCCACGGGTCGGACCAACGCCAGCGCGACGGCGGACAGCAGAAGGAACGCGACCAGTTGAAGCCAGAGCGGTCCGCCCAGAAAGGCGATGAACAGCGCGCCTAACGCGCCCACGGCAAACCAGATGAAGGTCAATCCGACGGTCAGACCCTCTCCGATCGCCAGCGCGATGGCGGCGAGAACCCAAAAAGTAGTTGGCTGCATTATGTACTCCTTTCCCGGTGTCCGGAAGCGGACGGCTGACGTATACGTACTCACAGTATACCACAGTTCGCTCGAATATGCTACTGCAAATCGCTGGGATTCCGGAGTATTTGAACGTGAGGACTGTTAAGAGATCAAAATAACGGAGCGTTTCCACATGAATGCAGGAGATGTTCGCCTGAGCCGCCGCTTGCTGGACGCTGCGCAAGGCAGCTTCCGCTGAAAATCCGTCTATTTTCTTCAGGACCGTGATTGTGGTACTCAAGCGCGAGTCCCCCTTTGATCTTCCGGTTCACCGTGGTAGTCCAAATCATTCCATGCACGCTCCGCCTGCTGCCACGCTTCCTGTCCCTCCAGTTCCTCGCCGTTCCAGGGAAATTCCTCGTAATAGACCTGCTGCAATTCCCCGCCAATCCGGTCCTTCACCGAAACGGTGGCGGTTTCCTCCCACGGGGAATACGACTCAATCCACCGCACACATACCAGTTCTCCGTCCTCCCAGCGGTGGAACGTGGTGATTCCATCGCCAGCGCCGCTGCTGCGCGCCCAGCCGGTCACGATTTGCCGTTCGGCGTCAAACGTGGGCTGCGAGATCTCAACGAGAGGTGCATAGTATATAAATTGCGCCTGCTCTTCGTCCCAAAGCCAGAATTTGCAGTAGTTCGGTTGATTCCCGAGGCAAAAGAGATACCCAAAATCTTGAAAACCGTCAAAATTAGCGTCAACCACCTGATGAAACTCCGGCGCAACGCCCATCATAAATTCTTCTGAAAATGTTTGCATGGGTTGTTCCATTTCCACCGGGTTCCAGACGGAAAATGTGATGTCCTTGGCACCAAATTCGTCCTTATTCTGTGGGTCCAATTCCGCCGTTATCAACAGCGTCCCTGATTTGCCGCCGGTATCTATTAAAAAGGCGTCATGGCTATCATCTATAGGTTGCTCTTCCAGTATCTGCTGGAGTGATTTTTCTGGCGGGGTAGTTTGCGGTAAAGCATGGTCCATTTGGCAAGCGCAAAGCATACAGAAAATAGATGCTACCCAAAATACTTGGAATGGTATTTTCCATTTTGCTAGGTTCATAGGCGATTTCCTCCTGTTAGAATTTGGGGCGAAGCCCCGATGGGGTGCGGGGCAGAGCCCCGCTAGAGCAGTTCGGGGCGGAAGATGCCGTCGCTGCCGCGGGACCAGGCTACGCCGGGTTCGGAGTCGAGCAGAGGCAGGATATCCGGGTCGTAATTGCACAAGGTGTTCAGGGCGTAGATGCCGGAGCGGTCCGGGTCGTCCAGATCGCCGCGGCTCTCGTCCCCGGCGGCGAACCGCCAACCGCTGTCCCAATCCTCATCGCCAGGGGCTGGTTTCCTCCGGCAGCAGTAGCCGACCGGCTGGCCGTCTACCATGATGCGGTCCGTCGCGATGCAGCCTTGCGGGCCTTCGCCGTCGTAGAGGTGCTGGAGCGACTCTTGCGGACGCGCCAGTCGTTTTTCCTGAATGCCGTCGCAGACGCTGGGGCGGCTGACGTCAAGGACCTCCAGGAATCTCAGCGGGAAACGGGACAGGAGCGTTTCCGCGTCGTGCTTCAATTTGTACTGCATCTCGTCGAAATACAGGGGGATCATCTGGTAAAAGAGGACCTCGTCCCCGTCGGGCAGGGGACAGTGGAAGGCCGCCTCGTCAAACGCGTGGGGTTCCATCAGAAGGACGCCGCATAAGCGGGTGTTGTCCGCGAAGGGGGCGTCGTCGGAATTGGCCACGGTGTGGCCCCAACCCAACCAGCTGTTCTCTTCGATAGGCAGGCGGGCCAGGATCTTCAGCCAGCGGAGCGGCCAGTACCACCGTTCGTCACTGCTGTCGACCTTCCAGTCCGGCGGGAGCGTGACCAGGATCTCCGCCCGGGACAGTTTCCGGTCCGCTAACTCCGCGGGGACGTTCATCTTGTGCGCACCCATGCCGCAGGTCGTCAAAATGTAGTAGTTGCGTTCCGGCGTAGGCGCGATGATGTAAATATCCACGTGGATGTCCGGGGAGACCAGCTCATGAAAAACGTGTTCAGAGGGTCCGAAGTACTGTTGCATATGGGCTTCCACCGCGGTCCACTCCTCCGGGCTGTACATCTCCGGCGCGGAGAACGAACGGTTGTCTGCCGGGACGTATTCCGGGGCCTTCGCTTCCACGGCGGCGGGTTCCGTTTCGTTCGGAGCGGTACCGTCCTCCTCCCAACGCGCCGCGCTCTTCTCCAACGCCAAACTGCTGCGCAGTTCGTCGCTGTTTTCCAGCGACAAGGTCTTCTCGCACTGCTGGATGAAGCGGGCGCAGTCCTCATCGGAAGGGTCCAGCTCCAGGGCGCGGCGGAAATGAGCCAACGCGTCCGCTTCCCGGTCCAGGTAGAAGCAGGCGTAGCCTAAGCGGTAATGCCAGAGCGGATCGTTCCGCCCCTGCTCCTCCACGGACAGGAGCAGCTCGATGGCTTTGCCGAACCGCTTCTGGTCTCCCACGAACGCCAGGTTGTTGTAGGCCCGCGCCAGCAGACCGGTCCGTTCGTAGTCCAGCGGTTGGGTCCGAGCCAAATCTTCCAGACAGTCGATGATCTTCTGATATTCCCCATCCTGATGCCACTGCTCCAACATTTGTAAAAGTTCGTCCATCGTCCTTCTCCTCATCGAATTTCAAAGTCTTCCTCCACTGGGAACAGCACGGCGATCCTGCCGCCCTTCAAAGAGGACTCCTTCTCCCGCGCCTGCGCGATTGCGCTGTACGTCGCGCTGTAGCGGATCAGCTCCCGGTAGACGTCGTTGATTTCCTCGCCGAAAACGCCCTCGTTGAACGCCTCGAAGAGGGAAGAGACGATAGGGTAGTAATCGGCCAGCTGGTTTTTGTAGAACACGTTGTCCAGAGAGGTCTGCCCCGCACGAGCCAGCTGTATGGTCTCCGGGGCGGTGATCTGCTCCCGGAACGCGTTTTCCGCGCAGATTTCCGGCAGGAAACGGATACATTCCGTGGCCAGCGTAGGGTCGTCGAACGCCTGCGCCATGCGCGCCGGGAGCGTGTCGAAATCGTCCTTCCCCCAGCTTGCGTGGAACATCCGCACGGCTTGGATGACCTTTTCTTTCAGCTCCGCACGCCCTTCCGCGCCCAGGTAACGCGCCGGAAGCGTCGTGTCTTCCTCCTGACGGAAGAAAAAGAACTGCTTCTGGGACGCGAACCCGTCCACGTCCCACTGCGACACCAGCCGCGCGACTTTCGCGCTCAGTTCCTCGCTCTTGACGTCGTCGACGCGGCATTCTCCCGTGACCTCGCCGTTCACCTTCGCGCCGTAGACCTTCACGTAGCACAGCCGCTGATTGCCCAGCCGCTTGAGCAGATCGT
This sequence comes from uncultured Bacillota bacterium, assembly GCA_947385365.1. Taxonomy (GTDB): domain Bacteria; phylum Bacillota; class Clostridia; order Oscillospirales; family Oscillospiraceae; genus Lawsonibacter. The sequence goes on from CANDKT010000015.1 coordinate 15,206, forward strand.
CCTTCAACAGCTCCCAGTAGACCTCCCCAGGGTCGCCCTGCCGCCGGTTCGCGGTCCCCATGTTGACCATATCGCTGATGTACGCTTGCCAGCGGTGTTCCCGGCCCGCGAACGAGGTAGTCAATGGGATGCCGTGTTCCCGGCGTTCCATCCGTAGGATGCCCGACAGAAACGAGTATGCAAAAGAACCGGTTGCCATAGCCTGCGCCTGACCGGGGTTGTCCCCCATACCGGCGCAGCACTCGTAGAGCTGCTTGCCCCACTGCGGCGCGGAGAGGTAGAAATCCAGAACAACGCCTCGTTGAGTCAGCTGGCTGATGGACGGCTGGATGGTGATATCCCACCGCGGGAGATACAAGTGATCGTCTTCCACGATGTCCTCCGTCTCCAGCGTGCCGTGGAGCGCGACGTGGAGCAGAAACGTCCTTGCTTTTTCCGGGTCTAATGTGTTGCCGTCGCCGTACTGCTCCATCCGCCGGGCTAAATCGGCACGGGCGCGTTCCATCTGAGCGCGGTCAGCGTCTTCCTCTTCCTGATTGTTCCGGGAAAAGAAATCGAAAAGTTTCCCCATTTCAGTCACTCCCTATTGAATTGATTCCGGTTTGCGCCGAATCGCCGTCCGGCGCGTGGGCTTGAATGGTGTGTTTTTCCACATCGTGGACGTTCACGGTGATTTTTTCCAACAACGCGCCGATCTCCGCCAACTGTTCCGGCTGTGTGTAGGAGACCGTGATGAGGAACAGAGACGGGCCGGTGATGACCTCCGCGCGGGCCTGGAAATAGTCGCCCGTCTGTTCTGAAATCACCCGCCAGCCCCAGCGGACCGCGCCGTTCGGAATCGAAAACTCCGTCAGGTCGTTATCGTCCCGAAGGACCGGCGTGAACGCGGCGTTTCCCTGCTGCTTTTTGTAGCCGCTGACCCGCCAGATAGGGTGATCGCCGTCGCTCCACAGGTGGCAGCCGGTGGTTTCGTCCCACTCCTCCCAGTCGAACTGGTACCGGCCCGGCAGCGTGAGGCGCAGCGGGCCGATGGAGAAGGTAACGAGACCTTTCCGGAAGCCGGGCTGAAATTCACTCTCCAGTTCCGGGCCGTCAGGCAAGACGGGGGGCCGGCCCGCTAAGGCGCAGACCTCCGCGTATGCCTTCCGGGGCAGCGGCAAGGCGGGGTCCAACCGGGCGGCGGTCTCCAGATCGTCGCAGATGGCATTGTTGAGTAGTTTATCCTCCTCGCTCCGGGACGAGGGGGCGAAGTAACACTGCTCCCACAACAAGTTCAGCGCGGCGGCTCGGTAGTAGAGCGCGTCACGTTCCCCGGCGTGATACCACAGAAAAAACCGCTCCGCCAACGCCTCCACGCCTTTTTGTTCCAAAAGCTCCCGCATCCATTGGATGGAGAACCGCCCAACCGGGGTGATGACCGTGCCGGGTACATCTTCCGGCATATACTGGTCCAGGTCCCAGCATATACAGATACTGTTGAGTTCCCCTTGCTTCTGGCGGAACACGTCCACGATGGTGGACAGCCAGGGGTAAAAGTGTTCCCGGCACATCCGCTCAAAATCCCGGTGCTGGTAGTAATCCGTCTCGTCCTCCACGGCCAGGTTTTGGATATCCAACCTGTCCAGCAGTTCGACGGCGGCTTTGTGCAGACCCGGACCGGCAGGGGTGGAGACGCAAATGCCATCCACGACCCACTTGCCGAAAAGTTCCGGTTTCTTTTCCCAGCGCACCCGCAGGTCTCCGCCCAGGGGACACAGGAAAACGCTCAAGCCAGCCTCGTGCTTCTCCGGAGCCTGCCACTGGTAGAACCCGTAACGCCGCTCCTTCGCCAGCCGTTCGGCGTCGGCCCGCAGCGCGTCCGGGTCCTTCAACCGCCCGGTGAATCGAAATTCGATGCTCACTTCAAATCCTCCTCTCGTTTCAGACCGATCCCCGCCCCGTCCCGGCGGAACGTGTGGAACGCTGCCCAAGATAACCGCGGTTCCGTTCGGAACACCTCCGCCGCCGCGTCTAACACCGCTTTCAGGTCCCAGGCGAGGAAGTCCAAATACCCCAGCTTCACGCCGGTGGCCCCGCCTGTGAAAAACACCGCGTCCGTTCCGGCCCGCGCCAGGACTGCGGCTTCCAACCGGTCCCGGAGGTCCAGCGTCTCCTTTTGAGGCACGCGGTCCAGAGGGTAGTAGAAGAAACCGGAGACCACGCCGTCCCGATGGAGACGGTCCATGTAGAAGCCGTCGCCCTGGTAGTACAGCTTCAGGAGCGGGACGCAGCAAGTGGAACCGGCAATGACGTCCTGCCGCAGTGACCAAGGTTCGGACAGATCGGGCTTGCCGCCGTAGGCGGTGAACCGTTTCCCGGCGAACGCCGGGTCATTGGCGCGGTCCCAGTGTTCCGGGTCCACCTCTTGGGCGATGTAGTCGGCCAGCTGGTCCAAACCCATCGGTTCCCCTGCTTCCGGAGCGTCCAGCACATCCAGATAGTCTACATAGCGCATAGCGGCCAGTTCGCCCAACGCCTGGTCCAGCAAAATGCAGAGGATGCTGTAAATTTGTTCCTCTTGTTCCAAACAGGCGGCCAGCTTGGGACAGTACAGCTTCAGACCGACGCCGTTGTCCTCGGTCTTCTCCGCCCAGACCTGAACGTCTTCCAGACCGATGTCCTGTCCGCACATCCTCAGATGGAATCCTTTTGGGCTTCGGGTGCGGCCAACTAAGACGTTCCAATGTTCCAGCACGTCCCGCGGCGCGTGTTGCTGGAAGTAGATCAGCTGAAACAACCGGGTCCGGTCGCCCTCGGGGGAGAGGATCAGCTCGTACTCCCCGCCGCGGGCCCCAAGCTCGAACGCCGGGCGGGACAGCGCAGACGAGAGTAGTTCCGCACAGCGGGCCGTGACCGCTTCCAAATCGTTTCCGTCCAGCATGGCCCGCAGGTCTTTCTCCCCGGCCAGGAAGGCGGACCAAGCGGTTTCGGTCCGGGACCGGAACGGCGTCAGGTCCAACTGGTTGTTCTTGTGCCACCGCTCCAGCTGAGCGTAAAGATCGGATTGTTTCAGGTCCATGTCATTTCCTCCCGCGTTGACAGACGTTTCCCGCGTCCCGCTCCCAGAGGAACCAGACCGGGGCTTTACAAGAGCTATGTTACCACAAAGCCTGTACGATAAACCGGACAGCTAAGACAATCGGAACACGCGGACCAGTTCTTCCTTCGCCTGGTAGGTGACGGCGCATAAGCGAGCGTCGCCGTCCAGGTAGCCGCCCAGCGTGGAGCCTTTGAGCCGGTGGCTGGAAATCAGGTTCAGGGAGCTGTCATAGCACAGAGCGGAGCGTCCCTGAAGCCAAAACCGTCCCAGGCAGTCCCGGCCTAAGAAGAAAAGGTGCTGCGGGTCGGCGAAAGAGGCGCGGACCTGTAACGTGTCGCGTTCCAGCAGGAGCAGCTGACCGCCTCCGGCGCATAACAGAAGGTCTCTGGCGGGGTAGAGGTTCATCCTTCCGTCGGGGAGCGGGACCCGCGCCAATTCCTGACCCGCCGTGTCGAAACGGACCAGTTGGTATGTGGAAGAAGCGTCTTGCGTGACGATCCACAGGTCGTCGGAACGTTCCGGCAACACCACGTTCCGGCAGTAAGGCCCCGAGGTCCGGAACTGGGAACGTATCTGTCCGTCCCAGTCCAGAAAGGTGAAACGACCTGGTCCGTTCGCCTGCGTCAGGACTTTCAGCCAGATCCCGCCGGGGCAGAAGAGCGGAACGTCTGCAAAATCCAGTTCCCGCGTCCAGAGGGCCGCGCCGGAAGCGTCGTATCGAGTCAGTTGGTTCAGCGTCCCGGACGGGGCGTAGTGAACGCCGTGGAGATAGACCAGTAGCCCGCCGTCCGGCAGTGGAAGAAGCACATGAAAGGAAATCCGGCCTTCCGTCTCGAAGCGGGCGGGACAGGGAATGGTTCCCTCCGCGTCCCAAAGTAGGTGTAAGGTGCTTTCCTCGCGTAAAGGCTCCTCCTTGGCGCGGATTCCGGCGTTAGAGCGGATTTCCACGGCTTGCGCCAAAACGTGCCCGCCGCCTTGGAAAAAGCGAAGTCCTTTTTGAGGCAGGTGGGAGAAATTTCCCTGCGGTTCCAGTAACCCGGTGTCGTTTGGGCGGTAAAGCACCCCGTTGCTCCGAGCCAAATAGACCGGAAAGACGGGTTCCTGGCTGTAGTGCGTGGATGATACTGCCATCCAGCTTTTGTCTGCCTCGTGCCATGTTTGGATAAGCTCCGCTTTTGTCGGTTTTTTGGACATATGTGCCTCCTGTGCTGTAGAGTTCTCCTAAATAGCTCCGGCGGCCTTGCGGTACGCGGCGGGACCGCTTTCGTACAAATCGCCGCCATGCGCGTCCAGAATGACGGTGAGCGGCATATCTTCCACTTCCAGACGCCGCACGGCTTCACAGCCTAAGTCCTCCCAACAGACGATTTCCAAGGCTTTCACGCAGGCGGCCATCAACGCGCCCGCGCCGCCTAACGCGGCGCAATACACCGCGCCGTTGCGAACGACGGCGTCTTTGACGGTCTGGTTCCGCGCGCCTTTGCCGATCATGATCGCCTGCCCCAGGTCCAGCAGACGGGGAGAGTAGGCGTCCATCCGACCGCTTGTCGTCGGCCCGGCGGAGCCGATGATTTGTCCGGGGCGTTCCGGGGTAGGCCCGACGTAGTACAGCGCGGAGCCTTTCACGGGGAAAGGCAGCGGTTGCCCGGCGTCCAGCAGGTCCATCATACGCCCGTGAGCGGCGTCCCGGGCGGTGTAGACCGTGCCGGACAGCAAGACGGTATCTCCCGCCCGCAGAGGGGCCAGGTCTTCCCGTGTGACGGGGGTGGTCAGCTTATATTGCACAGGAAATTCCTCCTTAGTTCGTGAGGCTGGCGGGCGTCCCGAACAGCGACTCAAAAATTTCTAACGTCTCCTCGTTCATCCGCCGGGTCGCGGCGAGGCTGCTGGACAAAACGGAGCCGTTCGCGGTAAACCGCAAGGCTTTTTCCTTACTTTTCGGGTAGCCGAAGCGCAGTTCCGGCAGTCGTTCGTCGGGCAGGAGGCGGGGTTCGATGGAGGACCCCGCTTCTCCCCAGACCGCCCACTGCGAACAGCAGTTGAACGGTTCCTGATGGGCCAGGTGAGGCTTTCCGCTCTGCTCCGACGCGGGGATGATGCGGACGCCTTCCGGAACAGCCTCCCGGCAGTTGTAGTTCTTGCAGTCCCAGCTCCAATAGGAGAATCCGCCATTCGCCTGCTGATATTCCAGGGCGGTGTTTTCAGGGATTAGCGCGCTGAATTGGCCGCCCAATTCCCGCAGGGTGTAGTCGAAAGCACGTTCCCGGTGCGTTACCGGGAGCCGCGCCAGGACATACAAGTGTTTCGTCATGTACGTGACCGGGAACACGACGTCCCCCACCCGGATGGAAGCAATCGTCGGCATCCGGGCGTGGATGCTCCCGTAGACGACCCGAATGGGTCCGGAATCGCCTGCGTCCCGGATCTCCTTCCAGCGGTCCTGCGGCCAGTAGACCATGTATCCAGCCATATGCAACACTCCTTTTCAAATTCAAAAAAAAACCGGGGACGCCGGTTCGGCGTCCCCGAGGGTCAGGGGCTTCCTCAGCCGGCCACGGCGTCCTTGAGGGCCTTACCGGCCTTGAACACGGGGGCTTTGGAGGCGGCGATCTGGATGGATTCTTTCGTTTTGGGATTGCGGCCGGTGCGGGCGGCCCGGGCCTTGACCTCGAAGGACCCGAAACCTACCAGCTGGACCTTCTCCCCGCGCTTCAGCGCGGCGGTGACGGCGTCCACCATAGCGGTAATGGCAGCCTCCGCGTCCTTTTTGGACAAATCGGTCTGGTCGGCCACGGCGGCAATCAGTTCGGTTTTGTTCATATCTGTTTTCCTCCTGTGCATTGTTGGACAAACGCCTGCACGGCGGCTGTCGATCTATTATTCTTCCGCCGGTTGGCGGGAATAATATCTTCCGAGTCAAAGTTCTTGTTCCTGGAGCTTTGCGCGGCGCCAGAGTTCCTCCAACGCGGGCACGTCCAGCTGGTCCAAGGGCTTGTCCGCCAGGCGTTCCACCGCACGGAAGCGGCGGATGAACTTCTCGCAGGCGGCGTGCAGAGCCGACTCGCTGTCCAGCCCGAGAAACCGCCCGGCTTTGACGGCGGCGAACAGCAGATCGCCCAGTTCTTCTTCCGTATTGGTTCCGTCCTGCGCAGCCTGACGCAGTTCCTCAGCCTCTTCCCGGACCTTGTCCAACGCCGGAGCGGTGCTGTCCCAGTCGAACCCGGCTTTCCGGGCTTTCTCCTGGATTTTCCCGGCCCGCATCAGCGCGGGCAGGGAACGCGCTACGGCGTCCAACGTATCCGCGGCGGTCGTCTGACCTTTTTCCTCCCGTTTTTGCGCGTCCCAGGTGTCCAACGCCTGACGGGTGTCCTCCGCCTGCACGCTGCCGAAGACGTGCGGGTGGCGGAAGATCAGCTTTTTGCAGATCCCGTCCACCACGTCGTCGAAGGAGAACTGCCCGGCTTCCTGCGCCATACGGGCGTGGAATACCACTTGCAGCAGCACGTCCCCAAGCTCTTCTTTCAGGTGCGCGGGGTCTCCTTGGTCGATGGCTTCCGCGACCTCGTAAGCCTCCTCCAGCATATTGCTGCGGATGGATTGATGGGTCTGTTCCCGGTCCCAGGGACAACCCTCCGGGGCGCGGAGCAGGGCCATGATCTGGATCAGGTCGTCCATACAATAACGTTCCATACTATGAAAATTTACCACAGTTTTCCTTCCTTATCAAGCTATTTTTTGAATCTTTTCAGGTTTTTTTGAAATCCCCCGGAAAACCCGCGGGGAGAACGCCCTATTTACAGGCGGAGCAGCTTCGCCAGCTTGTCGCCCTTCGGCATCAGAGCCAGGTCTTCCCGGGAGATGGCCCGCAGGGTTACGACGAGGAACAGGTAGACCGCGACCGCTACGAGAATAGCCGCTATAGTCGCCGCGATGTTGTCGCCGCGGCTGATGACGCGGACGATCTTGCCGCCTTCGACGGTCTCCGCGGCGCTGAGCATTCGGAACAATGTGCCATACACGGCCCAGGCCGCCCCGCCCATGATTGAGGAAGCGGCCAGCGGTTTGACGAAGATGGGAATCAGTGGGGGCCGGTTGGGGATGACGCGGGAGATGACCACCAGATCCAACGCTAAGCACAGCCCAAAGCATAAGATATTCCCCACCGGCGCGCCCGCGATCCCCACCAGCGCGACCAGGTGATAGTTGTTGATGATCTTGACCGCTCCGCCCAGCACCATAATCAGCACGGGCAGATTGACAAAGCCGTGGGCTTGGAGGATGGAGTTGCACACCAGCATCAGGCACACGAAAGGCGTAGCCAATCCCAACGTGGACAGCAGCGGTCCGGCGACCTCGATGGTCAGGCGCGGGAACAACAGCCGCATAATGGGCGTGCCCAGCACGAACAGCCCCACGCCCATAGGAAACGCCAGCAGGGCGGTGATACGCAGAGCCGACCCGGTGATACGAGCCGCGCCTTTCCGGTCCCGCCGGACCAGGCAACCGGACACCGCCGGGATGACGGAAGCGGTGATTGCGGCCATCAGGGACGTAGGCAGGTTGTAGATATTCAACGCCCCGGCGTAGTTGCCGTATATGGCCCGGCTGGCGTTCTCGGTCATTTCCAGGGCCTTTTGCAGCTGGCCCTGAACCAGGGAGGAGTCGATCAGCGTGACGATACCCACCATAGAGGAGCTGAGCGTGATGGGAATGGCGATCTTCAGCAGGTGGAGCAGAATATCCCGTGTATCGTCCGGCCTATCGGTACGGCGGACCGGTTCCCGCATGCGGGAGAAGACGTAGTTCATCACCATGTAGGCCAACGCCACGATGGTGCCCACCGTCACGCCGGTGATGGCTCCGGACGCCGCTTGGGAGGTCTGGACCGCCGCAATCGTATCGGACAGTTCTTCGGCGGTCATACCGCTGGTATCCAGCGCGGGCGCGCAGCGGGCCAGGTCCGCGGCGGTGAAGGTCTGCTTCATGACCCAGGAGGCCAGAGCCAGACCGATGACCAGTTTACACAGCGCTTCGATGATCTGGGAGACGGACGTAGGCGTCATATTGCTGTGGCCTTGGGAGTAGCCCCGCAGAGCGGCTAAGCAGCCCACGCAGATGACCGCCGGGGCTAAGGCGCGGATACCGGGCGCGGCCAGCGAGTCGTTCATCAACCCGGCCAGCTGTTCCGCGCCGAAGTACATCACCAGAAAGGAGACCCCGCCCAACACCAGAAACGCGGCCAGAGAGGTGCGGAACACTTGGTGTACCTGTCCGCGGCGGCCTAAGGCGTTGGCTTCGCTGACCATCTTGGACACCGCGACCGGTAAGCCCGCCGTGGAGATGGTCAGCAGCACCGCGTAGATATTGTACGCGTTGGTGAAGTCCGCGGAACCGGTCTCCCCGATGATGTTCAGCAGGGGGATTTTGTAAAACATCCCGATGATTTTCACCACGAAAATGCCCACCGCAAGGATAGCGGCTCCGCCGAAGAAAGTATTCTGTTTCGGACTCGCCGTCTGACGGGACGCGCTCTTTCTTTGGGCCATAAGCAGAGCCTCCTAAAAGTCGAATCTTATTCTCAAATCGCTCAGAAAGAGCAGGCCAGGCCGCCCTTGGTTCAACGCTACCGTTTGGACGGCGTCAGAGGGATAACAGCTCTGTTCCAGGATAGCAAAAGGTTCCACGCAGGGCGTTACCCCTGCCCGCAGTGCATTCAGTCCAACCGGACCGTCGCTCAATTCCAGCCCCGTTTGGATGGCCTTGACGGCCGGGAATTGCCACAGCTTTTGAGCCAGCTCCAGCAATTCCGCCGCCCGCGCCTGCTGAAAAAGATCGCTGCCCTCGAACGTCAGAACCTCGTCTTCCGGAATGATGATAAAACAGCTGAAAACGCCCTCTTCCGGGTGTTGGTTTATCCAAAAGCTCCGGACTTCTTGGTATCCTTTGAACTCATACAGCGTCTGCTTGTAGTCCTGAGAGACGTGGGTTTTCATGCCCAGCACAAAATTCGATTCCAGTTTCTTCTGGTTCCAAGCTGCGATTTCCGCTTGAGACAGCCCCGCGTCCTCCCAGTACCCGGCACGAAATTTCAGACCGGCTCGCTCCAAGGCGGCGTCAAACTCCGCCAGGAAGCCAGGGTGAAGCTCTGTCCGCGGAAATTGCAGGGATATGTCGAAATAAGCCGGCATCGTTCACGCGAAGAGATGAGGCAAGGCGTAATTCTGCACCTCGGCCCGGATTTTCTCCAGGTCCAAGGTCAGGAACTGTCCATTCTCATATATGATTTTCCCGCGGGCCATATTCATCACCACGTCGGAGGGCGATGCGGAGTAAACCAGATTTTCCAGCACGTCGTGACAGGGGAACAGGTTGGGGTGGGTGAAGTCCAGCAGAATCAAATCCGCCATTTTCCCCGGCGCGATGACGCCGGTGTCACGGTTTAACGCTTTCGCGCCGTTCACGGTAGCCATGCGCAGCACATCCGCCGCGGATAATTGCCCGTGGTCTTCGCCGAAGTTCCAGTTCTGCGTCAACGCGGCGGTTTTCATTTCCTCGAACATATTGTGGCTGTTGTTGGAAGCGACGCCATCCGTGCCTAACGCGACATTCATGCCGCATTCGCGCAGGAAAAATAACGGCGCGACGCCGGACATGAGTTTCAGGTTCGACACCGGGTTGTGGACCGCGGCGACGCCTCGTTTGGCGAGCAGCTCCGCGTCCCCGCCGCTCAGGTAGACGCAGTGCGCCGCAATCCCGCCGTTCTGCCAGACGCCGCACTCGTCCAGCACAGCAGCGGGTGTTTTGCCGTACTTTTCCAGGCACTGCATATGCTCCGCATTGGTCTCGGAGACGTGGACGTGCATCCGTAAGCCGTGTTGTTGCGCGTAGTCCGCCATCCACCGCCACAGCGGTGCGGTAGACGTGTACTCCGCGTGGATGGAAGCGTCTACAAGGATCTGACCGTCTCCCGCGCCGTGCCACGTTTCGGTCAAAGCGATCTGGTTCTGACAATCGCCGCATTGTTCCGGCGTGAACGCCTCCGGCGCGCCGAAGTACACCCCGCCGCAGGACAAATTCGCCGAAATGCCCGCATCTAAAACCGCTTGCGCGATCACGCCTGTCCGCATATACATATCGGCAATGCAGGTCGTGCCGGAAGCGATCATCTCCGCCAGTCCCAACGCTGCACCGGCGGCGACACAACGGTCGTCCAGTTTTGCTTCGGCGGGGAAGATATACTGGTGAAGCCAAGTCTGAAGGTCACAGCCGCCGCCGTAGCCGCGCATCAGCGTCATGGGAACGTGGGTGTGCGCGTTGACGAATCCAGGCATGAGTACCTTACCCCGACCGTCTACGACGCGCTCAAACGTCCCGGCGGGACGTTCCGCCCCCACGGAGGCGATCTTTGCGCCTTCCACGGCTACGAAAGCGTTTTTGCGTACCATCTCCGCCGCGTCCATTGTCACAGCGGTGACGTGTTCAAATAAGATACTCATCGTGGAAGCTCCTCCGGCAAACGGCGCAGACAGGCGCGGATCAAACTGGAGAACTTATCCCGCGCAGCAGCGGCGGCGTCCAGGACCTCCTGTTCGGAGAGCGGCTGGTCCAAAATACCGGCGGCCATATTGGACAGGAGCGTGAAACCTAAAACCTCCATCCCGCAGTGACCGGCCACGATGACTTCCGGGGCGGTGGACATGCCGACGGCGTCGCCGCCTAAGGCACGGACGGCGCGGATTTCAGCGGGGGTCTCGTACTGCGGCCCGTAGCAGTAGAAATAGACGCCCTCCCGCAGAGGAATACGCAGTTCTTCCGCGGCTTGCCGGGCCAGCGTCTGGAGCCGCGGGGTGTACAGGTGGGAGGCGTCCGGGAAGCGGACGCCAAATTCAGGCAGATTTTCCCCTCTCAGGGGCGACTCGGAGAACATCTTGATCTGGTCCGTGATGAGCATCAGGTCTCCGGCCTGCCAATCGGTGCGCACGCACCCGGCGGCGTTGGTGACGATCAAGGTGTCGCAGCCCAGCAGGCGCAGGACGCGCAGGGCGTAAGCGACTTCCTCGTAGGAGTAGCCCTCGTAGTGGTGCATCCGGCCCTGCATGACGGCGACGTTCTGGCCTTCCAGCACGCCGAAAACCAGACGGCCTTTGTGGCCGGGGGCGGTGGAGGGTTTGAAGTGCGGGATCTCTCCGTATGGGATGGCGACGGCCTGTTCCACCTGGTCGCCCAGAAAGCCTAAGCCGGAGCCAAGCACCATCGCTACTTTCGGGCGGAAACTTCCCATGCGCTCCTGAATCACCGTTGCGCTCTGGCGGTACTGTTCTATGGTATAGGTCATGTTCACACGCCTCCTTAACCGTGTCGCGCCCCTGCGGCGTCCGTCCCGATTGGACGCAGTGCGCGTTGTTGGGTCTATTTTACACCAAAACCCTTGGAATTGCAACCAAATTCAGAACGCGGACGGCGGAGCTTCTTCCATTCCGGCGGCGTAGTCGTCCACCAGCTGGCGGGCCGCGCGAAGCGCGTCCTCCTCTTTTTTCAGCCGCAGCGAGAGGTAAGGTTTCTCCCCCGCGGAGAACAGAAGCCGGCCTTTGTACTTCTCCCCGCCGCACAGCCGGGACACCTGACGCAGGTCAAATTTGGGGACCGTCAGCAGCAGACAGCCGTTTTTCTGCTCCACATCCGTGATGCCCGCTCCGGCTGCCGCCGCCCGTAGGAGCGCGGCGGAAATCAGATTGTTCACCGGTCGGGGCGGTTCCCCGTAGCGGTCGATCAGCTCATCCACCAAATCGTCCGCGTCCGCCTCCACGCGTAAGGCCGCGATGCGGCGGTACAGATCCATCCGCTGCTCCGCCGACGGGACGTACCGGTCCGGCACCGAAGCCGCTACGCTGAGATTGACCGTGCATTCCGTCCGGGCGGGCAGAGGTTGACCTTGCTCCAGAAGCACCGCCTCTTCCAGCAGGCGCAGATACATATCGTAGCCCACGCTGAGCAGAAACCCGCTCTGTTCCGGTCCCAGTACGTTGCCCGCGCCCCGTATCTCCAGGTCCCGCATGGCGATTTTGAAGCCGGAACCGAACTCCGCAAATTCCCGGATCGCTTCCAGACGCTTGGAGGCCACCTCGCTCAAAATCTTGCCCTGGCGGTAGGTGAGGTAGGCGAACGCCCGGCGGCTGGAGCGTCCCACGCGGCCCCGGAGCTGATGCAGCTGCGCCAGACCTAACCGGTCCGCGTCTTCGATGACCAGCGTGTTCACGTTGGGCAGGTCGATGCCGGTCTCGATGATGGTGGTGCAGACCAGGACGTTGATTTCCCCGTCGGTCATGCGGCTCATGACCTCGTCGATGGCGTCCTGCGACATACGCCCATGCGCCGTGCCGAGAATCGCCGTCTCGCCCAGCAGCGTCTGGAGCCGCGCCGCACAGCGGTCGATGGTCTCCACGCGGTTGTGCAGGTAATAGACCTGACCGCCCCGCTCCAACTCCCGGCGCATGGCGTCGCCTAAAATGCCCCAGTCGTGTTCCAGGACGTAGGTCTGCACCGGCTGACGGTCCGCGGGCGGTTCTTCAAGAGTGGACATATCCCGGATGCCGGACAACGCCATGTTCAGCGTCCGGGGGATGGGCGTGGCGGACAGCGTGAGGACATCCACCTGCCGGAAGGTCTCCTTGAGCTTCTCCTTGTGCTGGACGCCGAACCGCTGTTCCTCGTCCACCACCAACAGCCCCAGGTCCTTGAACCGCACGTCCCGGTTGAACAGGCGGTGCGTGCCGATCAGCACGTCCACCTGACCGTTCGCCACCCGCCGTAAAGTCTCCTTCATCTGGGCGGCCGTGCGGAAACGCGACACCACGTCCACCGTCACCGGGTACTTCTGGAACCGCCGCAGCACGGTCAGGTAGTGCTGACGGGCCAGCACGGTAGTGGGGACTAAGATTGCCGCCTGTTTCCCGTCCAGGACGCACTTCATGACCGCCCGGAGCGCGACTTCCGTCTTGCCGTAGCCCACGTCGCCGCAGAGCAGACGGTCCATAGGAACGGGACGCTCCATATCCTTCTTGATCTCTTCGATACAGCGCAGTTGGTCTTCCGTCTCGACGTACTCGAACTGCTCCTCGAACTCCCGCTGCCAGGGCGAGTCCGGGGAGAACGCGTACCCAGGCTGACGCTGACGCTGCGCGTAGAGCTGCACCAGACCTTTCGCCAGATCCTGCACCGCTCGTTTGGCGCGGCTCTTCGCCTTCTCCCACTCGCCGCCGCCTAACCGGTTGAGTTTCTTCGTCTCCGCGGCGTCCTCGCCGCCGCCGATGTATTTGCTCACCAGGTCCAGCTGCGTGGCCGGGACGTAGAGTACGTCTGTACCCGCGTAGGCGATCTTCACGTAGTCCTTGTCCACGCCGTCCACCGGCATTTTGACCATGCCCATGTAACGGCCTACGCCGTGGTGTTCATGCACCACCAGGTCGCCTGGGGAGAGGTCCGCGTAGGACTTGAGCTTCTGACGGTTCGTCGCGGCTTTGTGGACCTTCGGCTTCCGGACCGGCGTACCGGTCCCCTCGGCCAGCACCGCCAGGCGTAGGCTGGGGTACTCCAGGCCCGCCGACAGACCGCCTAAGGTGACAATCACTTCCCCGTGGTCTGGGAGCTGCTCCAGACGGAAGCTCACCGCGGAGCGGATCTTCTGCTCCCGCAGCAGAGCTTGCAGCTCCAACGCCCGCCGCTCGCTGGAGACCAGCACCACCGCCGAAAAACCAGCGTCCCGGTAATGCGCCAGGTCCTGCACTGCGGTTTCCGGCCTCGCGCCGAAACAGGGCAGCTGCTTGGCCAGGATGGAGTCCAGAGACTTGGGCGGGATCGGGTAGGACGCGGCGGGGAAGGAGTTCAGGTAGAGCAACGCCCGCTGTTCCAGCACGCTGCACAGCTGCGGGAACGTCCGCGTCAGCACGCCGCAGGAGCCGTCCAACTCCCCGCGGTCCAGCAGCGTCTTGACGTCCTCCTCCAACTGCCACTGCCACGTTTTCGCCCGCTCCGCCGTCCGGGCGCATTCCGCCAGGATGACGCAGGCGTTCGGAGGCAGGCAGTCCGCTGCCGTGGACAGGACCGGGTAGATCAGCGGCAGATAGCGGTCCGCGGCGGGGAAACTCCGGCCTTGCGCCAGGACCTCGCCGTCGTGTTCCAACGTCGCGGCTAACTCTGTGTTCCCGGCCCGGAGCGCTTTGGCGGTCAGCTGGGAGAGCTTCTTCCCGAGCCCCGCCAGACCGCCAGAGGCCAGATGCGGCAGGACTTCCGAGGCGGGCAGAAGAAGGAGCTGTTCGGTATTTTCCGTGCGCCGCTGCGTCACGGGGTCGAAAAACCCCATCGCGTCCACTTCATCCCCGAAGAACTCCACACGTACCGGCTGTTCCATACCAGGTCCGTACACGTCCAGGATACCGCCGCGCAGCGCAAATTGCCCTACTCCTTCCACCTGTTCGCAGCGGGTGTAGCCGTTGGCGGTGAGCTGTTCCGCCAGCTCCTCCAAAGCGCGGCTCTCCCCGATCCGGAGCCGGATACAGCAACGTTTCAGCGTCTCCGGGGACAGGGTGCGCTGAAGCAGACTCTCCACCGTGGCGACCAGAAACGGTAATTCTCCTTGGACCAGCCGGTACATCAACGCCAGACGGCGGTGTTCCCACTGACGGGATGCGGTAGCGGTATTGTGCAGCGTGAACGCCCGGGGGGTAAGCACCGGGACCGGAACGCCGGAAAATGCGGAGAGATCCTGTGCCAGACGTTCCCCTTCGTTCTCGTCGGCGCAGATCAGAACGACCGGGCGGTCCGTGAGCAGACCGATCCCCGCCGCGGCGTGTACACGGTGAATCGCCGCTGCTCCGGACAGCGCGGCAGGAGTCCGATTGGTTTCCAGGCTTGTCAGAAGCTGTTGAAATTCCGGGATTTGGCGGATAGCCGCCGTCAGAAGTTTCATGGGACACCTCGATTTGAAAAGTGTTGGTTGCAGAGACAGACCACGCCTCGCAGCGCCGGGGTCCAGGGGGCTGGCCCCCTGGCGGGTCCAGGGCAGAGCCCTGGCGGGGTTTGGGGCGGAGCCCCA
>CANDKT010000016.1 GCA_947385365.1 uncultured Bacillota bacterium
GATTAACACCATCGGCAGTGTAATCTTCGCGGCTTACGCGCTGGTGATTCACTCGTACCCCACGGCGTTGATGAACGCGTGCCTGGTCAGCATCAACCTCTACAACTTAGCGAAACTGCGCCAGGGCGCGCGGAGTTACACGCTGGTCGAGAGCGCGCAGTCGGACCGGCTCCTGAACTACCTGCTCGACCACTACCGGGCGGATATCCAAACCTATTTCCCGGACTTCCGCCCCGAGACCACGGCATCGGAACGGGCTTACGTCGTCTTCTGCGGCGGGGACCCGGCGGGGATCTTGCTGGGTACGGAGCGTGACCAGGGGACCTTACAGGTGCAACTGGACTACTCCACCCCAACTTACCGCGACTGCTCCATCGGCGCGTACCTGTACGCCCGGCTCCCGGAGAAGGGAATCCATACCTTGCTCTTTACAGGCCGAGCTTCCCAAGCCCATACGGCCTACCTGACCAAGATGGGCTTCGCTCCGGAAAAGGACGGGTACGTCAAGCACCTGCAATAGCGGAACGCGTGCCCCACTACGCGGTCTTAGATGAGCGTTCGGCGTCTCTCACCGCTCAGTTCCGCAGTCCACGGCGTTCAAAACGGCGCCGGTGTGTGCGGCGTCATAGTGAAATGCAATGAAAATCCGCCAAACCCATTGAAAACAAAGGGTTTTGGCGGATTTTACGTGGTACGCCCGAAGGGACTCGAACCCCCAACATTCAGAACCGGAATCTGACGCTCTATCCATTGAACTACGGGCGCGTTTCTGGAAAAGCTAGATTATTATAGCAGGCTTTCCGGGAATTGTAAAGGGGTTGGAGGGGAAAAGGGGGAAATTTTTTTGTCAAGCGTGAGCGCGGGGCGTATTGGGGTAGAGTCCGGCTTGACACAGACGTTTGAGCAGGATGGGGCCGAGCGCGAGCGCGAAGCATATTTTGGCCAGATCGCCAGGCAGGAACGGGATGACGCAGACGCTAAGGGCTGGGAGGAGGCCCTTTCCGGTCAGGACGCAGAACCAGGCGGTGCCGAAGGTGTACAGGACCGCGGTGGCAAGGACCATCCCCAACAGTTGCAGGACGCGTTGGCGGGGGAAGAAGTGGATGAACAGACCGGCGATCAGGACCAGAGGGATGTAACCAAGAATGTAACCTCCGGTCGGTCCGGCGAGTTTCCCGAGTCCGCCCTCGAAGTTGGTGAAAACAGGCAGGCCGATCAGACCCAGCATGATGTAGACGAACGTCGCCAACGTGGCGTGCTGCCAGCCTAAGAGGTAGGGCGCAAGGTAGAGGATGAGGGTGCATAAGGTGATGCCGACCGGACCGATAGGCAGAGAATAGGGCGCGATGACGGCCAGCAGTGCGGAAATAACAGCGGTGACGGTCAGGTTGTAGAGATTGCTTTTGCGTTCCATAGGCAGGACATCCTTTCTTTGTAGGGCGGTTTTGAAGCTGGTACCAGTATACAAGGCCGGAGTAGAAATGTCAACCATTTTTTTAGAAAGTTTACGTTTCGCCTGTGAAACCTTTCCGGCCCGCCGTGAGGCGGTGACTGAGAAGGGTCGGCTTTGCCGTTTCACAGGCCCCCGTGAATATTCGACAGGTTTCTCTTGCCAATTCCTTCTTTTTCTAGTAT
The DNA here is from genome assembly GCA_947385365.1 of uncultured Bacillota bacterium. Classification (GTDB taxonomy): domain Bacteria; phylum Bacillota; class Clostridia; order Oscillospirales; family Oscillospiraceae; genus Lawsonibacter. Next base: position 1,636 of record CANDKT010000016.1, read on the forward strand.
AATACCCCTTAATCCGCGAGATCCAAACGGAAGGAGATTTTTTATGAACCAAAAGAGACGAGCGGCTGCGCTGATTTTAAGCTTCGCGCTGCTGCTGTTAGCACTCCCGGTTCGAGCCGGGGCGGCGGGTGATCTGGGCAGTTTCCTGATCGACGCCAGAAGTACGGACGCCTCGGAGCAGGAACTGCAAGTGCAGCTGTACCAGCGGGACGGCGGGGATGTGTTCCAGCCGGACGTCGCGCTGTCCTACACCTGTCAGGTCAACCGGGCGGCTGGCGAGACCACGCTGATCGTCCGCCCGCAGACGGAAGGCGTCTGGGTCGAGGTGGACTACCTCACGGACACGGACGGGGACGGCGGCTACGAGCTGCTGACGGACGACGCCGATCCGGTCGGGGATCGGATGGCGGCGGACGGGACGTTAGGCCCCCGGAACGGCGTGCGGAGCGTGCTGGAAGCGAACCGTCCGTACCAGCTGTCCGCCCGGACGTTGAAGCAGCGAGCCAACCAGGTGCTGGAAGCCCGCCGGACAAAGGGGAGCGATCAATACCTGACCGCCGGGGACGGAACGGATCTGATCTACCTGATCTCCCTGCACCAGGCCCCCGCGGGCGGGGAGGAGCAGACAGAATACTACTACCTGCGCCTGTATGATAAGGTGATCCTGCCCTCGGACGTAGACGTCGGAGCGTGGTACTGCGGCGCGGTAGAGTTCGGGCTGTCCAAGGGGCTGTTTTCCGCGCAGACGGACACGTTCGCGCCGGACGCTCCGGCCACGCGGGCGATGATGTGGACGGCTCTGGCCAAGCTGAAAGGCGCGTCGCTCTCCAACGGGGAACGCTGGTACAGCGGCGCGCAGGCGTGGGCGATGTCCAACGGCTTGACCGACGGCAGCGACCCGGACAAGCCGGTCACGCGGGAACAAGTATCTCTGATGCTCTTCCGGTGCGCGCACACGGGGAAGGCCGTGGCCAAAAATGGAACAGGTTTGGAGCGGTTTACGGATTGTGACCGCGTATCGTCCTGGGCCGCGCAGGGCGTGAGCTGGGCGGTGGAACAAGGACTCGTTTCCGGCCGGGGCGGCGGTCTGCTGGACCCGCAGGGCGGTTTGACGCGGGCGGAATTAGCTGTGGTACTCCGCCAGTTCGCGCAGACGCCGAACCTCGCGTAGCGAGAAAAGGAACTCTCCGTTGGGAGAGTTCCTTTTTCTCGGGGCGGGAACGTTTAGAAGCTGGAATATTTGTCCACAATGGCCATAGAATGGTATCAGTTTTAAGATGAGAGGAGCGACGCCTATGCCCGCGCCTGCCCGCGTGTTCCGCTTCCGGCGCCCGATCACGGGCCGGGAGTCGGAACGTCAGGAATTGATGGATTCCCTGGCCCGTACCCGCACGCTGATGAACCAAGCCTACTGCGGTTTCAACAGCGCCAGCGATCCCGATCTGATCGAGTCCTACGTCTTCGAGATCAACGCGCTCCAAGCCCGCTACAACTACCTGCTGCGGCGGGTCAAGGAGCTGGAGGACGGCGCATGAGTCCTCTGCCTGCTCACACGCTTTGGGGCTTAGCCGCGCTGCTGCTGTGCGCCGGAGTCCTGCTGCTCCGCAAACCGTTCGTGTGGCTGCTGCGGCTGTTTTTACGTTCCTCGGCGGGGCTGGCCGGATTAGCGTTGTTTTCCAGGATCGGCCCGTTCCTCGGCGTCTCGCTGGGGGTGAACCCAATCAACGCCGTTGTACTCGGTCTGCTCGGACTGCCCGGCTTCGGCCTGCTGCTGATGCTACAGTGGGCGCTCCGTTAGCCCCCAAAACCGCCCATTGGGCGGTTTTTTGTCCGTTTCTGGAGGCTGGATTTACAAAAATGTGTACTTTAAAAATCGTCCCCGTCTTGACAAAGCGGGGCGAGTAGTCTATAATAATTGACGGAAGGACACCGTACATGGCGGTGGCCCATAAGTTAAGTGACTAAACTAATGTTAGCCGCTCGGGTACCGACCGGGCGGCTAACACGCTTTTGGGGCCGTGAGTACCATCACCAGAATGGTGAGCAGCACACACAACGCGAAGCGAAAGACCTTTTCCTTGGTCCCGCGCCCGTTTCCCATAGGCTATCACCCCCTTTCTCAAGGGAGTGGCCAACCGCCTTTTATGTAACGATGTCCTTCCGGCCTTGCCCCTGTCAGGGTTTGGCAAGCTGATTATACGTCAAACGTTCTGTTTTGTCAAACGCAGGGCAGAAAGGGAGAATATAGAAAAGAAAATGCCTCCGCCTTGACAAAGCGGGGGGGAGTAGTCTATAATAATTGACGGAAGGAACACCGTACATGGCGGTGGCCCGAAATATTGGCTAAGTTTTACGTTAGCCGTCCGGGTTGGAGCCGGGCGGCTAACACGCTTTTGGGACTGTGAGTACCATCACCAGAATGGTGAACAGCACGCACAACGCGAAGCGAAAGACCTTTTCCTTGGTCCCACGCCCGTTTCCCATAGGCTATCACCCCCTTTCTCAAGGGAGTGGCCAACCGCCTTTTATGTCAATGATGTCCTTCCGGCCTCGCTCCGTTGGAGTTCGGCAAGCTGATTATACGGCAAACGCACAGCTTTGTTAAACAGAAAGAGACGCTTTTCCCGCCCCTGAACAGGGACGGGATTTTTACATTCAGCTTGCATTTGCCCGGCCCGTTCCAATTCTGGCACACATTCCAGAGCGGAATAGCAGTAGTCACTCCGCAATCCGGGCAAAGAAATCCTGGCCGGCGCCTCCGAAACAACGTTCAGCCCAAATGCGGACAGTTCGGTCGAACTGTCCGCTGTTTTCTGTAGGAAAGCGGAACTTGACAATCCTGAAATCAGCCATTATGATATAGCATACCGAAACGGGGGCCTGGGAGCAGGCATAGATTAGGGGGTCAGGAAGCCGTTATGGAAGAGATCAGCAGCCGTCAGAACCCGCTCTGCACGCACCTGCGGAAGCTGGCCGTCTCCCGCGCCTACCGGGAGCAGACCGGGGAATTTTTGTGCGACAGCCCCAAGCTCCTGCGCGAGGCGGTCCTGTGGAACGCGCCGGTCACCGCGGTCCTGTTCACCAAGGACACGCCGCTTCCGGAGCTGCGTGACCGCTCCGATGTGCGGCTGGTCCAGGTCAGCGAGAGCGTCATGCGAGCGGTCAGCCCTATGGAAACCCCTCAGGGCATCGTGTTCACCTGCCGCGACCGCGGCCATACGCCGCCGGAACGTCTGGAAGCGGACCGCTGCCTTGTTCTGGACGGCGTTCAGGACCCCGGCAATGTAGGTACTATCCTGCGCACCGCTGACGCGTTCGATTGCGGCGCGGTGTTCCTGCTCCCCGGCTGTGCCGACCTCAACAACCCCAAAACGGTCCGAGCCGCTATGGGCGTCCACTTCCGGCGGCCCGTCTACCGGACCGGTCTGCTTGAACTGACCGCTCTGCTTCGAGCCGCCCGCCTTCCGCTGTACGCCGCCGCTTTGCGAGCCGATACCACGGACTTGCGCCAACTGGACCTGTCCCGCTGCGCGGTGGCCATCGGCAGCGAAGGCCGGGGCGTCTCCCAAACGCTCCTGGAGCGGTGCAGCGGAACGATTCAGATTCCCATGTCGCCCCGCTGCGAATCGCTCAACGCCGCCGTCGCCGCCGCGGTCATACTCTGGGAGATGAGCCGCTCAACGCTTTAACTGGGAGCGGTAGAGTCCTTGAACGATTGCCATAGATCCCAACAGGCACAGCGTAAAGAACCCGTAAGACGGCACATACCCGCCGAACCGGTCGGCTAACATCCCGGGGACCGGTCCGAACAGCAGCATCCCGGCGGTGTAGGCCACGGTGACGGCGCGGACCCCAGAGGCGTAATCCCGTTCTCCGTACAGGTCCGCCGCCCAACGCGCCGGGGAGACCGCCGTGATGGACAGTCCCTGTCCGAACGCGGTGATCGCCAGCACAGGCAGGACCGCTCCGCTCCGCCCCGCCAGACAGCACAGGAGCAATCCGAACAGCATCGTGCCGAACGTGTACCAATTGCCCCGCCAGCTGCCCCAACGGTCGTAGACCTGCCCACACAGGGCTTTGCCTAACATGATAGCGACCCCGAGGTAGGACAGCAGTCCGGCCACGAACAGCCCGCTGTATCCGGAAGACGTGTACAGCATCGTCAGGTGGGAGAACGCCGGGCCGACCGGCCCGCCCAGCAGTACCGCCGCCAGCAGCAGAACAGGCCGCCATTGAGGCGCGATCCCGGTCCCGGCGGTAGGAGACGCGGCAGTCGGACCGCCTGTGTAAGGTTCCAGCCCGATGGACTCCGGCGAGTCCCGGACCAGGACCCACACCAGCAGAGCGCATAGGGCAAAGATGAGGCTCTCCCAAAGGAAAGCGGAACGCATTCCGTGCGTTTCCATGACCCGCGTGAGCAGGACCGGCGCGAAGATGGTGGACACCCCGCTGCCCGCGGCGGCCAGACCTAACGCGAAGCTCCTGCGGCCCCGGAACCAGCGTCCGATGACCAGCGACAGCGGGACCATGCCGCCGAAGCAGTAACCGAACCCCATCAGCGCGGCCGCGAGGCAGTAGACCGGGAAGGACCCGGCAAAGGCGAAGCAGAGATGTGCCAGCGCGCCTAAGGCGACGCCCAAGGTCATCACCAGACGCAGCCCGAACCGTTCACAGAGCTGATTGACGAGCAGCAGCCCGGCCAGGATCAGCAGACTGCGCGTGGTGGTGATCCAGGAGCCTTGGGCATCCGTAAAACCGTTGAGGCGGATGATCTCAGGCTGGTAGATGGAGAAAACGTTGACGCCCAGGCCCATGACGGCGAAGAGCGCGGCTCCGCCGCCGAGACAGACCAGCCAGGCGTAGTGTCCATGCCGCATGACGGCATCCCCCTTTCTGAAACTTCCGTAGAATAACAATACCGTGAAACGGCAAACTTGTAAAGCATTTTTTCGAAGAACTCGAACGGAAAGGAGTCGACTCTATGGCTTCATTGAAATACTGGCTATGGCTGACCACCCGGCCGGGGGTGGACACAGCCGGAGCATTGACGGTCTTGGACCACTTCATCACGCCGGAGCAGGCTTATTACGCCGACGCGAAGGAGTTTGAATATCTTCCGCTCACTCCCGCGGCGCGGGAGGGCCTGCGAAAACGGGAGTGGGATGTGGTGGAGACGATTTTAGGCGACTGTGAACGTCTGAACGTGCGCATCATGACCATCGGGGACGGAGATTACCCGGATCGTCTGCGGCAGATCGCGGACCCGCCTGTCGTACTCTACATCCGGGGCCGGACGTTCCACTTTGACGAGGAACCCGCTATCGCTGTGGTAGGCAGCCGAAACCCGTCCAATTACGGGCAGATGGCGGCGGGGAAGTTCGGCATGGAGCTGGCGGCCGGGGGAGCGTTGGTGGTGTCCGGCATCGCGCAAGGGGTAGACTGCCTGGCGATCAAGGGTGCGCTGAACGGCGGCGGCAAAGTGGTCTCTGTACTGGCGGGCGGGGTAGACGTGCCCTACCCGCTGAAGAACCGCTACCTGTACGAGGACGTCGCCACTGTAGGCGCGTTGGTCTCGGAGTACCCGCCGGGGTCCGCGCACTTGCCCGGTCACTTCCCGATCCGCAACCGTATCCTCAGCGGTCTGTGTCTGGGCGTGCTGGCGGTGGAGTGCCAGCCGAACAGCGGCACGATGCTCACGGTCCGGCACGCCATTGAGCAAAGCCGGGACGTTTTCGCGGTACCCGGCCCAATCGACGCGCCGATGAGCGCGGGAACGAATCAGCTGATCCGTAGCGGCGCGCAGCTGGTCACTTGCGGTCAGGACATCCTGGAGGAATACCAGCTCCGTTTCCCGAGCCGGCTCTCCGCGTCCATCCGGCTGAAGAAGGAGCTGATCCAAGCCCGTCTGTTCGCCGGGGAACAGGAGCATCCTTCCGTCTGGTCGACGCCCTCGACGAAGAAGAAGGAGAAGGCGTCCCCCGCCCCGGCGGCGGAGACGTCTCCAGCCGCGCAGGCGGAGACGCCGGAAGTGGAGGTCATTCCCAAAAGCCAGCAGAAAGACCGCTTCACTGATGACGAGTTGGCCATCCTCACCGCGCTGGCGCAGGAGGAGGGGAGCGCGGACCAGGTAGTGGAGCGGACCGGGATTCCGGCGCGCCGGGTGCTGTCCGCCTTGACCATGCTCCAAGTGCAGGGCGCCGTGGAGGAACAGCCGGGCCGCCGGTTCCGGTCCCTGGTCCAGCTGGAAACGTAGCGATTCACCGCGCCGGAGACGGCGCGAATGTTCAAATAACCATTGGAGGTTGTCAGCACAATGGCAGAAACCAAAACAGATCTGGTCATCGTAGAGTCTCCGTCCAAGGCGAAGACCATCGGCAAGTACCTCGGCCCCGGCTACGAAGTCATCGCGTCTATGGGGCACGTCCGGGACCTGCCGAAAAGCAAGCTCAGCGTGGATATCGAGAACGGCTTCACACCCGACTACCAGCCCATCAAGGGCAAAGAAGACATCATCCGCAGCTTGAAGAAAGCCGCAAAGCACAGCGGGAAGGTCTACCTGGCCACCGACCCGGACCGGGAAGGCGAGGCGATCTCCTGGCACTTGAAGGAGCTGCTGGGCATCCCGGACGACAAGACCTACCGGGTGACGTTCAACGAGATCACGAAGAACGTCGTCACGCAGTCCATCGCGGCCCCCCGGGCCATCGACCAGCGGCTGGTGGACGCGCAGCAGGCGCGGCGTATTCTGGACCGTATCGTGGGCTATCAACTCTCCCCGCTGCTGTGGCGGAAGATCCGCCGGGGGCTGTCCGCAGGGCGGGTGCAGTCGGTCGCGACCCGTCTGGTGGTGGAGCGGGAGGAGGAGATCCGGGCGTTCCAGCCGCAGGAGTACTGGAGCATCGAGGCGACGCTGGAACGTATCCGTCCCAATTCGGGACGTTTCACGGCGCAGTTCTACGGCAAGGACAAAAAGCAGGAGCTGCACAGTGAAGAGGAAACGGACGCGATTCTGGCGGCGGTCCGGAACGGCCAGTACACCGTCTCCAAGGTGAAGCGTCAGGAGAAGAACCGTCAGCCCGCCCCGCCGTTCACCACGTCGACGCTCCAGCAGGAGGCCAGCCGGAAGCTGAACATGACCCCTGCCCGCACGATGTCCATCGCCCAGCAGCTCTACGAGGGCGTGGAGATCTCCGGAGAGGGCGCGGTAGGTCTGATTACCTATATGCGTACCGACTCCCTGCGCCTGTCCGAGGAGGCCCTGACCGCTGCGAAGGGGTTCATCCAGCAGCGTTACGGGCAGAGCTACTACCCGCCCCAGACCCGCCGGTTCAAGTCCAAGGGCAACGCCCAGGACGCCCATGAGGCAATCCGTCCTTCCGACGTGACCTTGATCCCCGACGAGATCAAGAAGGACCTGACCAGCGATCAGTACCGGCTGTACAAGCTGATCTGGAGCCGGTTCTTAGCCTGCCAGATGTCCAACGCGGTCTACGACAGCCTGTCCATCGAGATTGAGAACTCCGGTTATTTCTTCCGGGCCAGCCACTCCTCTTTGAAGTTCTCCGGTTTCACCGCCGTGTACGAGGAGGGCCGCGACGAAGAAGTGGAGGAACCGCAATCGCCCCTGCCCGACCTGAAAGAGGGCGAGCCGTTGACCGGGACGGGTCTGAAGAAGGACCAGCACTTCACACAGCCCCCGGCCCGGTACTCGGAGGCCAGCCTCATCCGGGCCCTGGAGGAAAAAGGCATCGGCCGTCCGTCCACCTACGCGCCGACCATCTCCACCATCCTGAACCGCGCCTACGTCGTCAAGGAGGGCAAAGCGTTGCGTTCCACGCCGCTGGGGGAGGTCGTCACGGGTCTGATGAAGGATAAGTTTCAGGACATCGTGGACCCGGCCTTCACGGCGCAGATGGAGGCCCGGCTGGATCAGGTGGAGAGCGGCGACGTGGCGTGGAAAACGGTGCTGTCCGACTTCTACGGCGGGTTCCAGGGCGAGCTGGCCAAGGCGGAACAGGAGCTGGACGGAGAACGGATCAAAGTCCCCGACGAGGTCTCTACGGAGATCTGCCCGCAATGCGGGCGGAATCTGGTCATCAAATCGGGGCGGTTCGGACGGTTCCTGGCCTGTCCCGGCTGGCCGGAGTGTGATTTCACCATGCCGCTGGTGGAGGAAATGCCCGGCAGGTGTCCCAAATGCGGAGGCCGCTTGTTCAAGCGTACCGGCAAGAGCAAGAAGAACAACAAGCCGTACACCTACTACTGCTGCGAACGCCTGAGCAGCCGGGACGAGAGCTTGAAGTGTGATTTCATGACCTGGGACGTCCCGGTGAAGGAGGACTGTCCGATCTGCGGACAGACCATGTTCAAGAAGCCCGGCCGCGGAGCGCGGAAGCCCTTCTGCGCCAACGAAGCGTGTTCCAACTTCACGCCGGAGGAGAAGCGCGGCGGTTGGCAGCGGAAGCCTGCGGCGGAGCCATCGGCGGCGGAGGAGGAAACGCCCTCTGCGGAGGCGGAAAAGCCTAAGAAAGCCGCAAGCCGGGCGAAAAAAACCGCCGCGCCGTCCAAGACGGCCGCGACGAAAAAGGCTCCGGCCAAGAAGACGGCAGCCAAGAAGACTACGGCACCGAAAAAATCCGCCAAGAAAAAGGCCGCCGACGTAACGTGAGCCGGAACCGCAACAGCAGGGAGGAACAGTATGGAACAGGTCATCGTAGTCGGAGCGGGGCTGGCCGGGAGCGAAGCGGCGTGGCAGTTAGCGCGGCGGGGGGTCCCGGTGGAGCTGCGGGAGATGAAACCGCACAAAATGACCCCCGCGCATCACACGGCGTATTTCGGGGAACTGGTTTGCTCCAACTCGCTGCGCTCGGATCAGCTGGAAAACGCGGTGGGGCTGCTGAAAGAGGAACTGCGCTGGTGCGGTTCGCTCATCATGGCCTGCGCGGACGCGCATCGGGTGGAGGCGGGCGGCGCGTTAGCGGTGGACCGCCACGCGTTCGCCGCGGCCATCACCGAAACGCTCCGCTCCCATCCGAACATCACGGTCACGGAAGAGGAGGTCACGGAGATCCCACCGGACGGCCCGGTCATCCTGGCCACGGGACCGCTGACCTCGGAAGCGCTGTCGGACGCCATCCGCAGACGCTTCCCCAACAGCCGGTATCTCAATTTCTTCGACGCCGCCGCGCCGCTGGTGACGTTCGAGAGCGTCGATATGGATCACGCCTGGTTCGCGTCGCGGTACGACCGCGGGACGCCGGACTACATCAACTGCCCCATGAGCCGGGAGGAGTACGAGGCGTTCTGGCAGGAGCTGGTCACGGCGCAGGAGGCGGAAGTCCACGGGTTCGAGGACGCGGGGGTGTTCGAGGGCTGTATGCCGGTGGAGGTCATGGCCCGCCGGGGCCGGGAGACCTTGTGCTACGGCCCGCTGAAACCGGTCGGTTTGAAGGACCCCAGAACCGGTCGGGAACCTTACGCGGTGGTCCAGCTGCGCCGGGACAACGCCCAAGGGTCGATCTACAACTTGGTCGGGTTCCAGACCCACCTGCGTTTCCCGGAACAGAAACGGGTGTTTTCCATGATCCCGGCCCTGGAACACGCGGAGTATGTGCGCTATGGCGTCATGCACCGGAACACGTTCCTGGACTCGCCCCGTCTGCTGGACCGCTACTACCGGGTCCGCGAAGAGGAACGTTTGATGTTCGCCGGGCAGATCACGGGCGTGGAGGGGTACGTGGAATCCACCGCGTCGGGCTGTCTGGCCGCCGTGGAGCTGGCCCGGCGGCTGGCGGGCAGACCGCCGGTGAACTTCCCGCGGGAGACCGCAATCGGCGCGTTAGCGCTTTACATCAGCGACCGGAGCGTGGCGAACTTCCAGCCGATGAACGTCAACTTTGGCCTGATCCCCCAGCTGGGCTACCGGGTCAAGGGCAAGCGCAACAAAAACGCGGCGCTCTCCCAACGCGCTTTGGACGCGCTGGCCGGGTTGGAGTTGGACTGACGCCCCGCGCTATCTGCCGTGCGGCGGGATACCGCCGCGGACTGCCTGCTGCGCCCTGGCGCAGACATCAGAAAAGAGGGAACAATTATGAAAATCATCGTCGACGCTATGGGCGGGGACAACGCGCCGCAAGCGCCTGTATTGGGCGCGCTTCAGGCCAACAAGGAGTACGGCACAGCTGTCACGTTGGTGGGCCGGGGGGAAGAGATCCTGAAAGTCCTGGAAGAAAACAACGTCCAGGAATTACCCGCCGGTGTGGAGATCGCCCATGCCAGCGAGGTGGTGGAGATGTGCGACAACCCCGCCACCGCCTTTCGAGAGAAAAAAGATTCCTCCCTGACGGTCGGTCTGAATCTGCTCAAAAGCGGCGCGGGAGACGCGTTCGTCTCTGCGGGTTCTACGGGTGCGTTGCTGTCCGGCGCGACGCTGGTGGTCAAACGCATCAAGGGCATCCGCCGGGCGGCGTTAGCGCCGGTGGTGCCTACGGGCAACGGCGGAGCGGTGCTGATCGACTGCGGCGCGAACGCGGAGTGTCCGCCGGAGTACCTGCTCCAATTCGCTTACATGGGTTCCTACTACGCCGAATCCGTCCTGGGCCGCCCGGAACCGAAAGTGGCGCTGCTGAACATCGGCGTGGAGCCGTCCAAAGGCACCTCGCTTCAAACCACCGTCTACCCCATGCTCCAAGAGGCGGGCAAAGCCGGGCGGATCAACTTCGTGGGCAACATCGAGGCCCGGGAAGCTGTGGAAGGCGCGGTGGACGTCATCGTTTCAGACGGTTACTCCGGCAACATCTACCTGAAAACGATGGAAGGCACCGCGCTGTTTCTGGCACGGGAGCTGAAGCATATGTTCACCAAGAACCTGCGGACCAAACTGGCGGCTGTGCTGGTGTCGCAGGGGCTGAAGGACTTCAAGAAGCTCATGGACGCCGGGGAGGTAGGCGGAACGGCTCTGATCGGCATCGCCAAGCCCGTCATCAAGGCGCACGGGTCCTCCGACGCCTACGCGATCAAGAACGCGATCCGTCAGGCCAGCCAGTACGTCTCGTCGGGCATCATCGAGAACATCACGGAGAACATCGACTTAATGCGCCTGGATCGCTAGCCGAACCGTCGAAAACGGGCGGAGAGTGTCAGAAAAAGACACTCTCCGCCCGCAGTTTGCGCGGAGTTGGGAGGTTAAACGATACGCCGGCCGCCTACGAAGCCGCTGGTGTAGTACGCCTCGCTCATGCTGCTGATGATGACGCCTACGCGGGAGGTGGAGGCATGGACGAACTGTCCGTTGCCGATGTAGATGCCTACGTGAGAGGCGCGGCTCCCGCCGGTGCCGGATTTTTTGAACATCACCAGATCGCCCGGCTGAAGCTCGCCGCGGGACACGGCGGCGCCGTTGTCCAGCTGGCTGGAGGCGGTACGGTTGATGGAGTACCCGAACTGGGAGTAGATGTACTTCGTGAAACCGGAGCAGTCGAAGCCTCTGGGTCCGTTGCCGCCGTAGACGTAGGGGCAGCCCACAAAGCCCACGGCATATTCCGCAATTTCCTGGCCCTTACTGCTGGCGGTGACTGCCTCGGAGGGGTCCACCTGGGTGACGTACTCAGCGCTGACGTAGCCCTCTTCGATGCGGTACCAGCCTTCCAGCGTTTCCAGCGCTTCTACTACGCGGCCTTCGGCCAGTTTACCGGCCTTCTCACTTTCCGTATTGGGTTCCGTGCGGATGTTCAGCGCGGAGGCGGTGACTTTGAGGTAGATCGGGTCCGCTTCAACGGGCAGGGCAGCCGCTTCCTCGGCGTTCACGGTGAGGTAATCTCCGGAGACATAGCCGGTCAGTTCTCCGTATGTAATCTGGAACCACCCGCCTTCGGTGGAAGCCAGGACTTCTACTTGCGTACCGCTGTCCAGTTTCGCCAACACGGCCCCGGCGGTGCTGGCCTCGTCCCGGACGCGCAGGGTGGTGTCTCCGACGTCCACGGTGCCGGTGACGGCGAAGGCCGGTGTGACGCACGCGCCCGCCAACAGGAAAGCGGTCAGGCGGGCGGCGAGTTTCTCTCTATAATTCATGCGGTTTATCCTCCCAGTCAAATTCAGCGGCTGTTGCCGGACAGCGCGCGTTCCAGCCACACAGAGGCCACGTCCATCGCGGCGTACAGGCTGTCTTTTTCGCTTTTTTTCACCACGCGGTCGCGGCTTTTCAGGTCCGGGTCGGTCAGCTGGAGCTGCACCGAAACCCGATCGGCCATATCCAGACCGTCTACTTTCTTGGTGGAGAGGATTTGCAACATGATGATGTATTTCTCCGCCATCGTACCGTAATAGATCAGGTTATCTTTCCGACGCAGGGGGTGCCCTTTATAGGAAAGAGGAATGTTCTCTTGATTTGCCATAAAATTCCTCCTGTCATCAAAGTTGTAACCAAATTGTAACACATTTGTTACCGCTTGTCAAATCCTTTCCGCAAAAAATTTCAGGAAATTTTTGGGAGCCGGTTCTCCGCAGGTTCCGAACCCCTGACAGTGTGGCGGAAGTCCTTGAAATATGGGAAAAAAGAGGCTATACTTACCCTTAGGAGAACGGCGGGAGCAGAGCCGTTTGTCAACTTTTCCTGTGGAGGAGAGCGTTTATGGGATTCATGCAGAACAAAAAACTTGCCGCGCGGATCGGGATACTTACGACTCTGATTACTCTGGTCGGGATGCTGCTGCTGTGGCTGGTGGTGTCCACCAACGCCGCCTCTGTGGTCAAGAGCGACATCACCAATCAAATGACCGACGCCGTGGAATCCAGAGCCGCGATTATCCATGAGTACGTCCTCTCGGCGGAGGAGTATATGACCGCCTTCGCTCTGAGCAGCGAAGTCCGTGCGCTGCTCCAGGCCCCGGACGACCCAGCACGGGTGGCGCAGGCCCAGAAATACACCGAAGACTTTGCCGCCGTCAAGGGGGTGTTCGAAGGGCTGTACATCGCTACGCCGGACACCCATGTGCGGACGCACATCTCCAAGGGCGCAATCGGTATAACGACCCGTTCGGGCGACTCCTTGAAGACCTTCCAGGACACGATCCTGACCCAACGGCAGCTGACCAATCTGGGCATCATGAAGTCCCCCGGTACCGGCAGCATGATCTTATCCATGTATTACCCCATCTTCGAGGGACAGCAGTGCATCGGCTACGTGGGGGCCGGGGTGTACGCCAGCCGTCTGATGGACTCGCTGCTGGATCTGGGCATCAAGGGCCTGCCCAACAGCGAATACGCGTTCCTGAACGTGGAAACGGGCGTCTACCTCTACCATGAGGACGACGCCCTCCTGAACACCGCGACCACCGACGCCGGGTACCAAGAGATCATCCGGCGCATCCAGTCGGACCGCAGCGTTCAGGCCAACACCTACTCCTACCGGGACGAAAACGGAGTCAGACAGCTTGCGGTGTACAAGTACCTGAAAGACCGCGATTGGGTCTTCCTCGTCCGGAACAACGAGACCGAGGTCTACAGCTCCGTGACCAACGTGCGTATCCTAGTCGGCGCACTGTGCGCCGTTACGGCTGCCGCCGTCATCCTGTTCACCCTGCTATTCCTGCGGCGGGAGGGCCGGGAGCTTATGATTGTGGAACGCTCCATCGGCCGCCTGGGGGACCTGAACCTCTCCGCGGATCGGGAACTGGAACCGTTCTATGACCGGTCCGACGAGATCGGCATGATCGCGCAGACGACCCATCGTGTGTGCGGCTGCCTGCGGAAGACCATCGACGACGTGGGCCGTATCCTGGGCGAGATCGCCCGCGGCAATCTGACCGTCGACGTCGCACAGAACGAGTCCTATTACATCGGGGACTTCAAGGTCCTGTCCGCCAGCCTGCAATCCATCCACGCGAACTTGGTGAACATGATCCGGGACATCTCCCAGGTGGCCGGCGAAGTGAACGCCAGCGCGGGCCGGGTGTCCGCGGACGCGCTGGCGTTGGCGCAAGGCACAACGGAACAGGCCGCGTCCGTGGACGGGCTGGTGGCCAATGTGACCGCCATCACCGCCCAGATTCAGGACAGCACGGCGCGGTGCGGCAGCGCCAGCGCTCTGGTCGGTCAGGCGACCAGCCGCGCCGCCGAAGCCGATACCAAAATGGAACAGCTGACCGCCGCTACGCAGAGTATCAATCAGTCTTCCGCCCAGATCGGCGGCATCATCAAGACCATCGAGGATATCGCGTTCCAGACCAACATCCTGGCCCTGAACGCCTCCGTGGAAGCCGCCCGGGCCGGGAGCGCAGGGAAAGGGTTCTCCGTGGTGGCGGACGAGGTCCGCAGTTTGGCCGCCCGCTCCGCTGGAGCCGCCCAGAATACCAACGAGCTGATTAGCCGCTCCATTCGGAGTGCGCAGTCCGGGACGGAATCGACCAGTCAGGCCGTCGCGGTTATGCAGGACATCAATCGCTGCATCCAGGCGATTCAAACGCTGATGGACGAGATCGCCGCGGCCAGCGGCCAGCAGTCGGAGATGATCGCGCTGGTGGAGACTGGAATCCGGGAGATCTCCGCAGTGGTTCAGGCCAATTCCACCGCCGCGGAAAAGAGCGCGGCGGTCTCCGAGGAGCTGTCCCAGCAGGCGCAGGCCCTGGACCGTCTCATCCGCCGCTTCCGGATCGGTTGAGCGGGTCCCGCCCAGGACACCCTGGCACAACGGCAAGGTGGAGCGCAGCCACAGAAGCGACCAGCGTTACTTCTACGACTGGGAAAAGTTTGCCGATGTGCAGGAACTGAATCGAAAACTCAGAACTCATTTGTCCTGGTATAACAGCAGACCTATGCGTTCTTTAGGCTGGTGCAGTCCTCTCCAGCGCCTGTCTGCCCTTATTGGGTCACATCATTGACAAACGCAGAAGAATTTTTTTAGAAGTATATAATGTTTTCTTGACACAATAAAAATACAGATTATCTTGATATCAAGAGATGAATTTTATAGCCAATCCTATTGAACTAGGCAAGGGGTAGTCAAACGCTCTTACCCCATACGCCCCAAGGCTTTCCAACTGGTACCGGCGTATCCACGTCCCATTGGATCGGTTCCATGCCGATGGAGCGCACCGCGTTGATGGAGCAGTCGTCGTAGTCGCCGTAGGGCAAGCGGACCAACGTTGGCCGGACGCCGGTGATGGCTTCGATCTTATCGTTGCAGGCGTTCAGGTCCGCGATCACCTCGTCCGCCGAGAGCTGCGGGTAATGGGCGTGGGTGTTGGAGTGATTCATAACCTCGTGCCCCGCCTCGTGGAGCGCCTGAACCGATTCCGGGTATTTTTCCGCCCACTCCCCCACCACAAAAAAGGTCGCCTTGACCTGATAGCGGCCCAGAATGTCAATCAACTGTTGGGTGTCCTCATTGCCCCAGGGTGATGCTATTTTGCGGAAATAGGGTAAATTATGGGATACGCTCAATTCTAACTGAACTGAGCGTATCCCTTCATTTCAAATATTCTCCCAAATGTTCAATCAGCTCATAAAAGTTTGTAGCGGGAGCTTTTTGAGAGGGAGGGCTTTCCATTGGATAGGTATTCATCAGACGTTTTGCGTTTCTCAGCGCCATGTCTAAATTGGGGTAAAGAGTTGCGAAAATCGTAAGATCGCTTTTTTTGTAGTGTCGCCCAATATGCGTTGACAAGATATCGCGATACTGATCCCGTCCAATGTCTGACTGCAAGTAGTCAAAATGTAAGATAAACCATAGCTCAAAGCATTGGTTTGACCAAATCGCATGAAATTCTGTATCACGTTGTTCCTTCTTGAAGCGCTGATTGATTGCATTACAACGGTTCGTTGTGTTATCGAAGGCGTCAGAAGGAAAATCGTCTTTATCATAAATCAGCCATATATGCTGGTAGCCATCCGATTCATTTTGCTGATAAGACTCCGCCTTTTGCAACAGGTTTAGAGTGTTATCCCCTTCCCCCATGATATGAAATTGCTTTTTTACCTGTGTGCCATAGCGCTCACAAATCAAGTTGACCAAACCCTCTAAATAATATGGCTCGGTTTTCGTTCCTTCGGTAACAAACAAATGCCGTTCGGGAAGAATTAGACGTGGCTTCGGAGCGCATTCCAAACCATTTTTGATACGATATCCTCTCTGCTGAAGTTCATGGCGTTTGGGCTTCCTAGGCATCTGAGCCACCCCAATTCATCATCTTTTTCAGATATGGGTCTGCGCCATATCGACCGGCTAAATATTGGCGGTCATAAGCAGCAGTGTTTTTTACACGATTGCCATTTACATCTTGGATGTCATAAAGGCTCCAAAGCTCACTGGAACTTTCATCGTTTTGGGCGGCAAACCAGATCTCATCGCGCCGAAGTAAATCGTTTTTCATAATAGAAATATCGTGGCAAGTAAAGACCAGTTGGGCGTGATTTGGATTTAAAGCAGGATTCGTATATAACTTGATCAGATATCTTAAAAGCTGAGGATGCAATTTTGCATCCAATTCGTCTACCAGAAGAAATCCTCCAGAGGCCAAAGAGGTAATCACCCCAGGCAAGATACTTAATAGTTTCGCTGTTCCCTCGGATTCATTATGAATGTCAAGCTGGTATGGGCGCTCATGCACCATATGTGTTGTTGTAAATCTCAATTTTTTTTTATTTCCCCCGTCCGTCTCCTCCAGTATATCGTAATCAGAAATAGGAATATCTAAGTCAGAAAGTATATCAAGCAACATAGGTTTCATTTTAGGATCATTTAAAATCGTATAAAAACGATGGTCACGGTCCGAAATACCAAAATTGACAATGCAACACCGGCCAAACCAGTCAATTACATCCCGAATTTCTGAAAAAGCATAATTGATAGACAAAAAAGAAAGATACGGGATCGTTGAACTGATATTTTGGGTATTTGCGTGCTTCAAGGCAGTACCCAGTTCAATCTTACCATTTTCCCTGTCAAACAGAAGCGTAGTGCGGCGGCGCTTACAAGGAGTTTTCACATACGACAAAGACTCCGTGACGACGACATCTCCTAAAAGGGAAAGTTGATATTGATACTGACCATTATCTGTTCGGAAAAAAACTTCAAACTCTGTTGGGGAATTTTTTGATACTTCATCTAAAAGAAATGGCTCGTATTTGTTTAAATACATCCCAAATGGATTGTGATAGTCGATGCTGGTCATAATCGGGATTATGATGCGGGAAATGAGGCACGCCAAAGCATTGATCGCATTGGATTTTCCTCCGCTATTTGGGCCAAAAATAACAGAGACAGGCAGCAGAGAGGAAAAATGATCGCCTGGTGGAGGAATCAAGCTATCTCGAAACTCCTCGATGTCGGCAGCCTGCATATCAAAAACGGTTTCATCACGATAAGAGGAAAAATTTTTGAATCGAAACTGGCATAACATGAACAACCCTCCTTCATTATTTTTAATTTCCCAAATTTCGAAAATATAATACCATATTTCAGGAAATTACTTTCCAAGTATAGCATTTATAAATTTTATTTCAAGATTGAAAATTTAATTTTGTCATTTTGACGAAAAATTTTTACAGTGAGGGCACATGAAAGCGTTGTTTTATCTGTTTTGTGTCCCCAGGCAAAATACCGCATACAGCGGCACCGACTTCTGCCCATCCTCCATGCCAAAATTTTTCCCGGACAGCTTGATGACATAGTTCGGCTGGAACATCTTTCGGTAAGCGTTCAGACTCTTGGCTTGGGTATGCTCCGCCGCCTTGACTTCAATGGGAATGATCGCCCCATCTAATTGGACCAGAAAATCTACCTCATAGCCGTGATCTCCCGTCCAATAATAACAGCTGTGCCCGCCAGCTATAAGCTGATTGCAGACGTAATTCTCTGCCATGCTGCCTTTGAAATCGTCCAGGTCATGGGTGGGATACAGGATATCCTCCGGGATGATCTCCTTTTTCGCGCACAGCAGTCCTACATCGGATACGTAGGTCTTGAACGCGTCAATGTCCCGGTAGTTCTCCAGCGGCTTTTTCGATTGCGCTGCCCGATAAATCCGGCTTACGATTCCGGAGAGGACAAGCCATTCAATCGCGTTCTCAAACTCGGAAGCCCGGCCTCCTTTTTTGACCAGCTTGTATTGGAAACGCGTGTTTTTCTTGGAAAGCTGTACCGTGATATTGTCGTAGACCAGCCTGGTTTTTTTGATTTCGTTTTCCTTGTTGTACTTGCTCATATCGTTGAGGTAGGCGGCTAAAATCGTCTCTTGGATATGCCGCACCAAGATATAGTCGCGGGTTTCTACAAATTTGCTGACGCAATCGGGCATCCCGCCTACCACC
This sequence comes from uncultured Bacillota bacterium, assembly GCA_947385365.1. Classification (GTDB taxonomy): domain Bacteria; phylum Bacillota; class Clostridia; order Oscillospirales; family Oscillospiraceae; genus Lawsonibacter. The sequence goes on from CANDKT010000016.1 coordinate 19,942, forward strand.
TGATATTGGCGGTAATAATTCATCGCTGCCTCGTGGAGGGCGGCGGGCATAGGGGTATCGTTGGCAAAGCAGTATTTGATTTGCTCCACCAGACCAGCTTCCCCGCAAGCCAGAAGAAATTCCTCCATATCCATCGGGTAGAGGGTCTTCATGTCCGCCTTGCCCACCGGGAAGGAGAATTGTTTCCGGTTGACTGCCACGCCCAGAAGACTCCCGCAAGCAATCACATGGTAGTCCGGAGCCTGTTCGCAGAAGTATTTCAGGGCAGTCAACGCCCGTTCACACAACTGCACCTCGTCAAAAATCACCAGTGTCTTTTCCCGAATGATGGTCTGCCCAGCGATGCGGGAGAGCAGAGGGATAAGATAGTTGGGTTCAATGCTTTCGTCAAACGTCTTGATTAGGTTTGGATTGGTCTCAAAATTGAAATAAGCTACATTTTCATAGTGTTTTTTCCCAAATTCCAGCAAAATATAGGTTTTTCCTACCTGTCTGGCCCCTTGCAGAATCAGCGGCTTGCGGTAGGAACTGTTTTTCCATTCCAGAAGATATTTTGTCACCTTGCGTTCCATAGCAGAACCTCCCTGTGTGAATTTTGATAGTAGTATAGCCGATTTTGATGTAAAAATCAATCTAAATTTAGCATTGTTCAGCAAATCCGGGTCAAGATGGCCAATCAGCCATCTTGACCCGGTTCATTCAGGATACCCAATTCGTCCGAAAACAGGTATGTAATTTCGATGCGCCCGTCCTCAAAGACTAGGATTTCTTTCACAGTCTCAGCCATAGTCGTGCGGTCCAGTTCTGTGAGTTTTCCGTGTTCCAAAAGTGAGGCGATCCAGGGAGAGTTGAAAATATTCTCTGGCTGCTCCTGCTCCAGTTGGGAGAACTGCTTTGACAACGCTTCCTCTTGTCTGGTGTAGTCTTCTTTATAGCGCAGATATTCCGCTTGGGTGAGCAATCCAGAGCGGTAGTCCTCATAAACGCTCTTTTTCAGGTGATAGACCCGCTCCAGATTACTCTGTATGCGCTCCTGCTCCGCACGTAAGTTGCGGAGTTTTTTCTTGGGAACGGCCTCGTCGGCAAGCGCTTTCAAATCACCCACCGCCTGAATGATCTTGTTCAGGTCATCCAAAACGATTTGTTCCAGTTCCCGCTGGGAGATACCGTGGCGGGTACAGGCACTAGGGCCATACCGCTTGTAGGACCCACAGCAGTAATAGACGCCGCTTGGATGGTTGGTTTTGCTCATAGCCCGTCCGCAGTCGCCGCAGCGGAGAAACCCGGCAAAGGGACTGATATTTTGCTCAAAGGCGGGGGTGCGGGTGTCTTTTTCCAAAAGCGCCTGTACCCGCTCCCACTGCTGACGGGAAATAATAGGCTCGTGTGTCCCCTCCACGACGATCCACTGGTTTCGGTTCAACTGCTTCGCCTTGCCGTGCATGATTTGCCGGGGAGCGCGGCCCTGCTCCATATTTCCGATGTACATTTGGCTTTTCAGCATCCGGTGAATGGTGGCGTAGGTCCAGTAGGTGGTTTTGCCCAGCTTTTGGCCATTATGATACCGCTCTCCGTTTAGTTTCTTGTACTCGCTGGGACAGGGGACGCCCTCCTCATTCAACAGCTTGGCGATTCTGATTTTTCCGTTTCCCTGCTCATACAGATCGAAAATGCGCTGGACCACAACAGCGGCACAGGGGTCGATCAGCAGTTTGTTATGGTCCTCCGGGTCCTTCCGGTAGCCATAGGGAGCAAAAGCTCCGATGAATTGCCCCTGCCGCTGTTTGGACTGCATTGCGCTCTTGACCTTGTTGGAGATGTCCCGTGCGTATTGCTCGTTGAACACGTTTTTGAAGGGGAGCAGCATATCATAAGGGCCGTTTTCACTGTCGATGTGGTCGTTGACCGCCAGAAAACGTACTCCGTATTCCGGGAACCATCGTTCCAGGTAGCGGCCAGAGTTGATGTAATCCCGTCCAAAACGGGAGAGGTCTTTCACAATGACGCAGTTGATCTTCCCGGCCTCAATATCGGCGATCATCCGTTGGAAATCCGGGCGCTGGAAGTTCGTTCCTGTGAAACCGTCGTCACTGTATTGACCAACCACTTGTAGGTCGGGTTGCCGGGCGGCGAAGTCCTCCAACAAGGCCCGTTGGTTGGCGATGCTGTCACTCTCAGGCTTGTCCCCATCCTCCCGGGAAAGCCGGGTATAGAGAGCGGCCCGCCAGACGGCTTGCGGCGGGCACGAGGATGTTATCGTTCGCTTTTTCCGGGCCATAAGGCGGGCCCTCCTTTCTCTTATGTGTTGCCCCGGCTACTTGCCGCAGTGTGCGCACAGCAGGTCGCGCACCAGCTCCTTCATGCGCCGCTGGGAAGAAAACTGCCGCTCAATCCGGTAGTACCGGCGCTGCTCCGGGGATGCTGGAAAGTCAATGGAATGTACGTTTGCCGCTTGCATGGGTCATTCCTCCTCCTCTTTATTTTTATTTCAATACAGATTACTTTATGTCATGCGGAAACCGTTTCACGACCGTCGGCCAAATCAGGCAGGATTTTACTGTACACCGTATTTTTGCCCGAGCCGGTAGTCTGGATGTAGCTTTTGAAGTAACGCTGTACATCTGGGTGTTTTCTTGCTTCCTTGAACTGTTTGAGAGATATGCCGGTTACTTTCCGAATCTGCGTGGGCGTGAGATTGATCTTGCCGTCCCATTCGACAAGGAAGTTCAGCAGTTTGCTGGCGTGAGTGGGCTTGCCCATATACGCCCGACCTATTATTGCAGCAGTTCGACAGCTCTCTGGGAGTTCGGTATACTCCTGAACCTGGCAGTCGATGAAGTAGTTCTTCAGATACTGAATGACACCGTTAGGCGGCTGTAGAAGCCACAATTCTATTGGTTGAGCTTCCCCATGATTTCGAAGTGCGCTTCGGAACACCAGCTGCACGATATCTCGAGCCAGAGTGATATCCTGCATATCCATCACACATGGAAGGCGGTCCAACCGGCACTTGCTTTCCGAGACTTCTAAAGCAGTGCTGATTTCGTTACGGCATACCCCGTTAAAATCTAACGCAAGTGTGCGGCTGATGTACGCTCGGGGTTCGAAACGGTTCAGCCCAGCGCAGAGTACGCAGGTACTCTCACGATACAAGTTGGAACCATTGAGTCCTCCGAAGTAGGGCAACAGCGGTTGGGGTTGTCCATCGCTGCCAATATAGGGGATCAAAAGTTCGTGAAAGTCTTGCAGGGAGTTCCATAAAGCTTCCGCATAGCTCTTGTAGGTCACAAGCAAGATTTTCTTGTGATTTTGGGCGATTTGTGGTAGAATATAACGAAACCAGGAACCTAGAGCGGCCCGATTTTGCTTCTTGGCAAGCCCTGACTTGGAGCTGTTGAACGAGTCTCCGCGCTGGACGTTGATCTGAAGACGCGCAAAGGATTCCAAACTTTGATCGGGGAAGCACTTGATATCTGGATTCTGAGATAACTCCGGTGAGAGCGATGCCGTACCGCTGAACAGAAATGTTGCAGGCTGTCCTACGCCACAAATTTTTCGAAGCCTTGGGAAGAACAGCGAGAAGTCCTGCCCAACTGCGAAGTAGGCGCTCTCAGCCCTCTTGAGAATACCTGTCAGCTGAATGGACGGATGATCTGTTGTTCCCAGATATTCCACAAGCAGAGCAGTTAGATGCTCCAGCTTTTCTGTTGTGAAGCCAGCCTCTTCCAACTCCTTGCGTGAAATCAGGCCGTATATCCCACAACATCTACGCACTGTTTTGGAGAGCTGAAAGTATGGACTGCGCATGGTTACGTTCCATTCGTAGAGCAGATCGGATTTTTCTTTCCAGAACGTCAACTGATAGCTGGGCTTAAATTGGGCGAGTTCAGATTCAATTTTGTTCAGCGCTTCCAGATTCAGCGCATTGTCCTCAATCACAGGCGGCAATTCGTCCACCAGAAGGAGCGTCCGGCTGTGCGGGCCAAAGGCATCTTCCCACATCAGGAATGGCGACATATCCTCCATATAGCGCTGATATCTGGCATGGAGCATAATCAGGACCGGCGTATCATGGATTTGACCAGCCGACTGTACCAGAGGACAGTCGGCATAGTCGGGACAACTGCGGCCTAGGCACTCCTGATAGGACATGGCAATTCCACTCAAACATTTCCCTTGGGCCAAATTATAGTCGTTGGGTGCGGAGATAGCTTTCGCAACGGGGAACTTGTCTCCGGGTCCGTTGCATAATTCCTCCAGTTCATCGGCCTCGGCGGTTTTCTCCACCACAACGATTACACCGCCGATTGTCTGCGCAATCAAAGTGTTCTCTCGAAATTCAGAAGAGAATACTTTGAGCAGCGCACGGATCAACGTGGACTTCCCTATACCTGGCTGAAACGGGATTGCAGCAACAGTGCCAGGTGTCGCTTGCAGCACTGACTCAACGGCCTGAGACAGCAATTCCCGCTGGCCCAATAGATAGGTTAAGCCGTGTATCGAAAAGTAATCGTCCAGCGTTTCCATCACACGGGAGTATAGGACCATGAGATCGGATTCCCTACGAGGTTCCAGATTTTTAGACCCGTTCCCGGTATTCCGAACGTCACGCTGGTCCCGAACACTCGAACTAATAGCCGAAAGCCCTTGTGTCACAACGGTTTCACCTCCTCGAAGCTGTTCGGGGAAGCTTCGGCTGAGGTCGTGTGGGCGGAGACATCAGAAAGAGGGCCGAACAGGTTCCCGAACGCAGCTTGGACCTGCTCTGGGAGCTTCGTAATGGGGAGCGCCAAGCAGTCCACCCTATCCTTGGTCTCCTTATAAAAGGCGTGCCTCCAGGTGGATGGATTATTCTTCTCGCCCCGCAGAGGGACTCCGGCTTCCATCAGCTGACGCTGTATGGTTGCCTCGCTGCCAAGTTCAAAAGCGGGAGAATGCTGTTCTGTCAGCCACCGTGCATAGGTTTCCAGAAACTGCTTGCGCGGCGTGATGAAGACCGTCTCTCCATCCAGCTCACGAATGAGCGCCATAGTCTCTGATGTCCCCTTCGTCCCATGCAGCACTTGACTGTGATAGGTGGTCAGGAAATATTCCGTAAGGAATTTGTAAAGGATATCTGGTTCCTTATAGTCCATCTGCCCATACTCGGTCTCGCTGTCGTCTGTACGAGGTGCAGATTCAGGCAATACCAACTTCCAATATTGTAATAGAATGTCACGAGCTTCCTCTTTGGTGATCCACTCCGCTTTTTCGGAAGCGAAGTAAAGGTATTGCTGGAAAAGCGCCAGTCCAGCGCATAGCCACTCGGTTCGATCATCCGACTTTGGCGTCATGAAGTTCTCTTTGCGCGTCACCGGACGAAAGCGAACTATTTCATTTTGCCAGCGCTTAATATGCTTTTTATTCCCGCAGAACCAATTCAGGAATACTTCAATTTCCCAGTAGCAGTCCTCCGCAAATTCAGAAAGTTCTTTGATTTTTTCAGGATCATAAGAGTCAAAACCGGTCGCCTTCAATTCCAATTTAGGCCGAGCATCCGTCACTTTTGTACCATCAAATACAATCAATAAAGCGAGCGGCGATATTTGCATAATGCTCTGAGCAACAGGAGACGGAACCCCAGGCACCAACACTGCGGAGGAACAGAGCAATGGAAAATAGAATTTTTTCTTTTTTCCGATATCGTTTTGAAAAACCCCTCCAATGTAGTCCCAGAGAAATTGAGAAGGTTTAGTTTCCGTCAATGAGAGTTGAGAACGGATGATGTGCGGTCTACGGAGCATCCAATCTTTTCCCTTCCACCGCTCCGGTCCTTGTATGGCTTGGAGCAGTACGCTTAGAGCCGGAACGGCGGCCAAGGTAACTCCATCCAAATGAACAACAGGCATAGCGGGCACCAGACCAACCAGCAAGTGAGCAATCTGACTGAGCAGAACCAGCAGGAACAGGACGGTTGCCTGTGAATTTTCTACACAGCCGGGAAAACTGCACAAAGCCAAACAAGCCTTTTTGCAGTACTTCTCTTTTGGCGTTTTGGCTGTGCGTTTCCTTTTGAGCTTGACCTTGTGATCCTTGTTTGGCCTTGACTGCTCTGACTGCGATTTGCTGTTAGCCCCCCTCGCAGGCCGGTACATCTTGTGGTCCTTTTCCATATTCAGGGCCAAGATGCTGTGGAAACCACGGATTTGGAACTGATAAGATTCGTTTTCCTTCATGGCTCATAACCTCCTTACTCGGTTATGATACACTTTTTTAATAGCGTAAACAATTTCGATAAAAAGGATTTTTTTATATAAAATATGTTAAAATACGCTATTAAATGGAATGAGGCGGTATCTGTGTTAATCAACGGTGTGATCCCACGTGAAGATCTTCTCTGTTTTTGTGTTGGAACACAGCCAAAGCCTGTTGAATCTTTCTTTCAAGATGTTCAGAATACGATAGATAAGGAACAGGTAAATTTACAAATCTTGCTCTTGACCGCACGAAAGTTGATTTATGTGGACAGCGACAGATTAGACCGGGAGCAACTGCAATTTTATCTAACTTTCAGCTATGAACAGCGCATTCAGGGTGCGTCTTATCTATTCGATTGTTGCGAAACATTAAATGCCGCGGAAAAGCAACAAAAAGCGTTTGAACGTCAATTGAGCATCAACGGAAAAGAAGCCAGTTCCATATTATTTTTTAATGAAGTACCTGATTGCTTTTTTGAAAGACTTTACGATGTAAAATTGCGGCACGGATTTCATACACCAAACTTATCCCGAGAAGAATGTATTCAAGGCTACCGGATACTCTACGATAAATGCAGGAGGCAGCCGATTCCTGCCGCAATGCTTCCTCTCGTACTCACTGTTTTTTCAACAGACGGCAAATTATTCCGTAATCTTTATGCTTATTTCAAGTACAAAAATCGCCGTCTTTCAAATGACGCGCAGAAGCAGGTGTTTTTGCTTTTTGAAGAGATCAGTACAATGGTCGCAGAGCAACTCATAAACGGGAAGCTTTGTGAAATCCCGGTTTTTCATTGGACAGAGATAGAGGATACATTCTGCCAGTATCGGAATTTACCGAGTGCAGATATAGAGGTTGTAAAACGATATTTCAGTGAATACCGCAGAAGAAACGACCTCTCAAAACAGGACGAAGCGGAGCTGATGAAGTTTTCTTATGGCAATGATGTTCGTTCTCTTGCGAAACTTTGTAATCTCAATACCTATATCTTAATGCAATCATTTGGGGATGTAGTACCTGGAAAAGCAAAGAAGCCGCTTCAGCAGCTCCTGGATGGAAAACTTCTGCCCACAGTTAACCCCAGTTCGAAAGGAAAGAACTATTTGTTGCGATATTTTTATGGACTTTACAAATCCATTCCGTGTAACCCAGATTTTTCTTACTTTGCATTGCTTCGGTATTACCGTCTTCCCCTTGATTTGCATCTCACTGCTCAACCAGATTTCTTTTCAGATATAGAAGGAGCTATAGCCTCCGCTACTAAACAGTATAAAGAGAACCTAAGATGCAGATATAGGGTGGATTGCCTGTTGATTAAACAGGGGAGAGGAAAAGAGCAGGACTGGCTGAACGGCCGATTAAGTGCAAGGGCTCATTATAAATATCAAAATATCCCCGAGCGAAACAAATTTATCAAACATGCAAAGATATTTGCTTGTCAGATAGTATCAAAATTTGCCGAAGATGATTACAGAAGATTTATAAATCAGAGCGAAAATTTTAGTGTAAACTATTTTCCTATCTTCTTGCGAAATTTTTGTGAGGCATATGATATATCTGGATATACTGATGTATCTGATCAAGAAGCGTGCTTTGTAGAAGATGAGGCATATGTGACTATACTCGATCTGATTCAAAATAAACTTCTGAAAAATGTGACTGATTTTTGGCGAAAGGTGATTGGAAAAGAACTTTACTTAGATTAGCTTTCCAGGGGGGCTTTCCTATAAGAATAGAACCAGTCCTACCTTGAACAAGAAAAGCATACGAGTACGAGCGACACAACCTCGTCCAAGTGCAGTGCGTAGCATCGGAGCTTGGACGAGTATGGTTTTCTTGTGAGAGGCAGGCTGGTAAATCCTTAATTCGTATATTTTTTAGGTTTTTTCTCTACTGCATAGAAAGTCAATAACCAGATCGTGATGTTGCTCCACAAAGTTCCACTTCTTCTATGTCATTATCAAAATGAGAGGGAATCCTTTGCAGCGCAAAGGATTCCCTCAAAGATAAGGTTTCTTAATCGACTTCCAGCGGCAGGCAGACAATCCGGCCATCCATGTTCCAGAACATCTCTGGTGTGTGGAATCGCTTTTGATAGCGTTCAATCTGCTCCGGGGTCAGGCTGGTGAAGTGATCGCTGTCCGGCGGAGCGCCGCACAGGAAGAATGTGCCGAATATGATGTCGAATATCTGCCCGTTTTCATCCCGCAAAGCGCGGTTTATGGGCAAGTTCATCAACTTTCCTTCGTCATTACAGACCAACGCAACGGAATCCTCAAAGGGATAGACGGGCTGAATCAAACCGCCAATAATCTCCTGCATGGCTTTCAAGGAATCGTTGATTTCCCGCACTTCTGGTCTTAGCTCCGGCTCAATGACTAACACACGCATAGTAGCACCTTCCTCTGTTATGTCTCAAATTTACCGCGCAGCCAGCGGACAGCCTGACGTTTCCGGGAAAATTCCTCCGTCCATGCGTCCCCGGTGGTGTTGTCCACCGCTACCCATTTACGGCCCTCTTTCGTCAAAAAGAGGCCCGGCGGAGTACGGAAGTCTATCACATTCAGCATCTTCTCTGAGCTGACCCGATGAATCCTACACATGGTTTGTCTCCTTGGGGACGGCGGCGAACTCCATGCAGTACAGATCCAGAACCTTACCCAAGATAACATGGTCTCTCTTGTAGTAGGTCGGCTCACAGAATCCAACAGCACGGGCCTCCGCCTCCGTAGCAAAAACAGCTGCAATCCGAACCGTGCAAAACCGGGGCGTATAAACAGAATCGCCAATCTTCATGCGCAATGTCCTTCCTTCCTATTGAGATGCCGTTCCAGTAGAGTGCTGTAGCCATGTACCCGGTCAGTAGGCAAATCCACCCACTCACCACAAGCCGTTTGATTTCCGCTGACAGGCTCCAGGCGGATTTTCTTGTCCTCATGGGATTCCCGAACCCGGATACAGGTATCGCCGAAGAAATAACAGACCGTTCCATCATCCTGCTCCGTTTTGGTCAGGCAGGGAATCGCAGACGCATCCTGCATCCACTCCAGGATGTAACAGTTTTCGACCTTCCAGCCGCTGATGTCCCGTTCCCCGGCTATGTAGTAATCCAGCCGGACACCCTGATCGGTTCCATCCAGGCAGTCACCGAAGATGGAATAGCCGCCCATGTTGGGCCAAAACGCTTTGTTGTCGCTGTCGAAACGATAGGTGCGGCTCAACAACGGATACTGTGTGGAAAAGCTGTCCTCCGTGAAGATGATGTGCGCCGTCAGGTCTTCTCTCGGAGAAGTGCTTTTTAACTCCCGGAAGGTCTGTTTCAGTTTGCTATAATTCATAAATGATTCCTCCAAAAGCAAACAGCCCGGTATCCCCACCGCAGGGAGGGGACACCGGGCATCTTAGCGTTTCTTAGCTGACCTGTGCTAGTTCCGGCACCACCTGAGTGGCGTTCACGATTTCCATAAACTGTCGGGCGTAGGTTCCAGCTTTCGTAGCTTCCTCCGGGCTGAGGACACTGACCGCCTGGAAGTTGAACAGTGCGTAGGGTTTGCCCTGTTTGCTGGCAGTCTTCTCCAAGGTGATCTTCGTGACCA
>CANDKT010000017.1 GCA_947385365.1 uncultured Bacillota bacterium
TCTGTAATTTCGATACCCTGTGCGTTCAGTTCGGCGCGGATACGGTCTGCTTCCGCGAAATTCTTCGCTTTTTTCGCTTGGAAACGCGCTAAGACCTGCGCGTCCACCGCCGGGTCGCCTTGACCTGTGATCGTGCAGCCGTCCTGTGAGACGGCGTTCTTTTTTGCTTCCGCCTCTTCCCGGCGTACTTTTTCGGCTTTCTCCAGCAGGGACAGGGACAGTACTTGGTCGAAGCTGTCCAGAATAGCCAAACGAGTCGCGCCGTTCGTCTTCGCCTTCAACGCGTCATACAGCGCGGTGATTCCTAAGGCAGTGTTCAGGTCATTGCCCACCTGTTGGAGGAACTTCTCCTTATACTGCGCCACGACCGGTTCCTCGACCGGACCGTCTCCCGGTTCCAGCGCGGCGATTTTCGCGACTAATTTCTGGTACGCCAGCGCGGCGTTGTCCAGGTTCTCCCAGGAAAACACCAAACCTTTCCGGTAGTGGCTCTGGAGGCAGAAGAACCGGTAGACTAACGGGTCGTATCCTTTCTCTTCCAGCAGCGAGACCGTTAAAAACTCCCCTTTGGACTTGGACATCTTGCCGCTGTCCGCCGTGTTCAGGTGGTGGACGTGGAACCAGTGTTTGCACCAGGGGTGGCCGATATAGCTTTCGCTCTGAGCGATCTCGTTGGTGTGGTGCGGGAACGCGTTGTCCACGCCGCCGCAGTGCAGGTCCAGGTACTCGCCGTTGTATTTCAGCGAGATGCCGGAACACTCGATGTGCCAGCCGGGGTAGCCTACCCCCCACGGGGAATCCCACTTCAACGCTTGGTCTTCAAACTTGCTCTTGGTGAACCACAAAACGAAATCGTTTTTGCTCCGCTTATTGGGGTCCTCCTCCACGCCCTCCCGGACGCCGACGGCTAAGTCTTCCTCGTCGTGGTCGTTGAAGATATAGTACCGCTCCAGCTTGGAGGTGTCGAAGTACACGTTCCCGCCCGCGACATAGGCATAGCCTTTCTCCAGCAGCCCGGAGACGATTTTGATGAACTCGTCGATCAGACCGGTGGCGGGTTGGACCACGTCCGGCGTTTTGATGTTCAGGCGGCGGCAGTCCTCAAAGAACGCGTCGGTGTAGTACTGGGCGATTTCCATGACGGTCTTATGCTCCCGGCGGGCGCCTTTGAGCATTTTATCTTCTCCGGTGTCCGCGTCGCTGGACAGATGGCCCACATCGGTGATGTTCATGACCCGGTTGACGTCGTAGCCCGCGTAGCGCAGGAATTTTTCCAGCACGTCCTCCATGATATAAGAGCGCAGGTTGCCGATATGGGCGAAGTGGTACACGGTCGGCCCGCAGGTGTACATTTCCACGTGACCGGGGGTGTGGGTGGTAAATTCTTCCTTCTTGTGTGTGGCTGAGTTGTAAAGGTACATATACTTTATCCTCCGTTTCCGTATGATTATGCTGTTATAGTGGTTCCCCGAGACCTTCCAGGACCTCCGTCAGAGCCGCGTAACTTTCCTCGGTGGCTCCGCCGTAGAGGCTCTGGTAGTCGCCGTCTCCCATGTCCATGAGGACCACTAAGTTGTCCGGGCGGTTGCTGTAGAAGGTGGTCTCCGTGACGAACCAGTTTTTTTGGAGCGCGGGCCGCTTCGTCAGTTTGGAGCGAATGACGGCCAGATCGGCTTCCGTGAACACGAAGAAGTCCTCCGGGCTGTACGGCAGCTGGAAGACGGCTTCGTAGAGCAGCGCGGCCTCCAGAAATTCGCTGACCGTGGGGGCGGACAGCAGCAAGGGAGAATCTCCCTCCTGGAGGTACACCGGCGGGTCGGGGAGAGACAGGTCCTCCTGTCGGACACACGCCTGAAAAACGCCTTGGTTTTCGTTGAGCAGGACCAGGTCGTGATACTTCGTCAGCCACGTCCACTTAGCGTAGCGCCCCGGAAAGACCCAGGTATCCTGACCGCGGTTCAGCTGTTTGGTGTGGCCGAAGACGCGCCAAAAGTCCTCCACCGCGGCGGGGAGTGCGCCGAAACGTTCCCGCACGGCGGCGATCTCAGCTTCCGGACAGCCTTGGGGCCGATCCACGCCGTAGAGGTCCCGGACAAGTTCCCGTAATTCCATTATCGTTTTCCCTCCAAATATTGCTCATCCAGCAGTTTTTCCACCAAGTCCAGCCGAGCGGAGATAGAAGACAGACGTTCCAGGGTCGGGTTGTTGACGCTGATTTGGTCCACTTCATCGGCGTAGCGGGTGGAACGTCCGGCGATGCGGACGATCTGAGCCGGTATGCCTACCGCGGTGGCGTCGGCGGGGACCTCGGACAGAACCACCGCGTTGGCGGCGATACGGGCGTTGTCCCCCACCTTGAACGGGCCAAGAACCTTGGCCCCGCAGGAGATCAGCACGTTGTTTCCGATTGTCGGGTGACGTTTCCCCTGATCCTTGCCGGTGCCGCCCAAGGTGACGCCGTGGTAGATCAAGCAGTCGTCCCCCACCTCGGCGGTCTCGCCGATGACGATGCCCATACCGTGGTCGATGACGAACCGGCGGCCGATTTTCGCGCCGGGGTGGATCTCGATACCGGTCCAGAAGCGGCTCCACTGGGAGATGCAGCGGGCTAAAAACTTCCACTTATGGCAGTACAGCCAGTGTGCCAGGCGGTGGTACAGCGTAGCGTGAACGCCTTGGTAGAGCAGGAAAATTTCCAGCTTGGACCGGGCCGCAGGGTCCCGGCGCTGGTAGGCTTCCAGGGTTTCATTCAGGGCTTTGAACATAATTCCGCGTTCCCTCCATCAAACAGACGCCGCGAGACCAAAAGAAAAAACCTCCTATGTCCCCTAGGGGCATAAGAGGCGATCACTCGCGGTTCCACTCTTCGTTTCACTCTGCTGACCGCTATCGGGGCCAAACCGGACGGCATTACCCGCCGCGCTCCCGGACGCACTTCACATCCAACCGGCCGGACCCCCTTTCAGCCGCGGAAGGGTCCTCTCTGTGGCGCGGTTTGAGACGTTACTTTTCCGTTCTCTGCGCTTACATCCTCATTATATTAGCATCCCCCGCTCCCCGTGTCAAGCCTGCGTTTGAAGTCCCTTTATAAAAACGTGCTGGTGTTTCCGTTTTCGGAAATACCAGCACGTTTTTGACACTCAAAACATATCAAGGATAAGTTTCTTGTAAAGTTTTTCGTCTATTTCCAGCAAACTGTTTTTTCCATCCTTAAAATGAACGGCAAGAGTAATGATACTCTTTTTTTTGGCGGAGGCCACACCTGCCAGCATACCGGCTGATCCAAACAGCGCCGAACCAACAGCTCCACGGATTGCGCCACTGGTAGCACTTTGGCTAATATCCTCTGTAATAACCTCATAAGAATCCACATAAGACTTGTTCAATAACACATCATTCTCAGGATGCCCAACCTTAACAATAATGTGAATGTCGCCTAATATCTCTGAGACAACTTTCCCCTTATAGTCGCCTGCAACAACACGGTTTTTTGCTCCCATAACGATACCCCCTCTCAGTTTTCTTGGGAATATTATAAATGAGAGCCGGGTTATGTGTCAAGGTTTTTTGTATTCTCCCCCTGCGGGGGAGAATACCACTTTAATATTAAGCATTTCGCGGACATAAGGCAATCGTTAAGACGTTTTTTCCGCAAATCCAATCGAAATACTGCCCGTAACATCTCCTAACGCGCCGTCCAGGGCTTGAAGGTACAGCTTATAGGTTCCTGGCTTCGTTGCCGGAGGCCCAACGGGAAACTCCGCAATACATTCCAACGGTTCCCCCGGCTGGCGAAGTTGATTCACAGACCAATAAGCTACATCTTTCTGCCCGTCCTTCGTGAAAAAGACCTTCATTCTATCTCCCGTTTTCGCGGAAATATCGTACAGGATCTCGTCCCCGACGGACAATGCGTACTCGCCTAGAAAGATAGCTTCTCCCGCCGCTACCGTCCGGAAATCAACCGGGATTCTTTCCACTTGATCCGGGTCATCCATATCTTGCAACAGTTCCGTCACTTCCGCCTCGGTCATATAGGAAACGTTTGTGATTTTGTTTTCCGCGTCGCGGACAATTTTGATATGGACCGTTCCGTTCGGGTTCCTGTTCAGCGTGTAAAGGGATTTGTTGGCCCGAATGTCTAAAAAAATGTTGACAAGCTGGCCCTGGTAGTAATAGTCCTTTCCATCCATTGTCACGCCTACAGCCTGGTATTCCGCCGTCTGCGCTTCGGCCCATTCTTGTTCCTTTTTATCTTTCCGCTCGTCAAACGCATCGTCCCGGTCCAGCTTATCAAAAAGCATGGATTGAAACGCCCAGTTTCCATCTTTCAAAGCCCTATCCAGCCAAACTTCCAGCTCCGCCTCGCCCATACGGTCCGTCAGCGTGGAGAAAAACGCGATTTCTTCCTCCGTGTACGCCTTTTCTGCGAAGCCGGCAAAGAGAGAAGAATTTGCGTCCAGTCCGCGCACGGCAACCGAGAAGAATGCAAAGTCGCCTGCCGCATAGAGCCGCTCAAGCCATTCCCGCTGCGCGTTCTCATCCAGCCGCGGGAAAACGAGTTCAAACAACGGCAAACTGTCCGCCTGATAGTACCGCTCCGCCTGGACCGCGGCATCCTTACTGTTTGCGTCTGCTTCTCCCTCCGTGGGGGCTTTGCTGATTGTGCGCTCCGTAGCTTCCGCCGCGGGATAGACGCCGACGAAAGCCGCCCCAAACATGACGCACAGAGTCAGTACGCCTGTCAAAATGCGTACCGCCGTTGATCTTTTCTTGAAATTCATGATCGCACATATCCTCTCTTTCAATAGCCGTTTGTTTTCGCTTAACGTGACGGTTCCGGGATGTTCCTTGTATTTCCCCACCGCCGCCATCGCGTCAAGCAAGGTTTTCCCGTAGTCCTGCGCGTGATCCCATCCCATTTCTGCAAGGACGGCTTCGTCACAGGAAAATTCACACGCTTTTGTAATTTCCCGGCCCATAAGATACACAAGCGGGTTGAACCAATGCAGACAGACCGTGATTTGCACCAGCCACTTGTAAAACAGATCCCGCCGCTTGTAGTGAATCAGCTCATGCCGGACAGTATACCGAAAATCCTTTTCGGGAATATCCGCGCAGGGCAGCACGATACATGGACGGAAAAAGCCGATCAGCAGCGGAGAAGAAACCAACGGATTGACACATAATTCAACCGGTCCTTTGACGGCTGATTGCTCCGCAGCAATGGAAAGCTGATCTAACAGCGCAATGTCAGAAACCGGGGTCCATCCGGCTTTGACGTACCGTATAAAGCTCTGATAGATGGTCGCCTTCCGTATCAGCAGCCCCAACGCCACCGCTGCCCAAACCGGCCAGACGGGAGCGATCCGCAGTCCCCCAATCTCTTGCAGCGGAGGGGACGTCGCGTTTTCTGCCGGACCGTTCCCGGTTTCATCGCGCGGTTCTGCTCCAACAGCGGGAGTAAAATCGTCTCCCGGAACGCGGAATGAGAACTGCGGCGTCGGTAAGACCGCTTGGGATATTGCCTGATCGACATCCTGATAGACCTTCCCCATCAGGCTTACCCCCGGCCCGAACGGGAGCAGTAACCGTAAAACAACAACCAGCCAAATGTAATACTGCCATTGACGGCTGAGTTTATCTCTCAAAAAGCGGGTTCCTAAAAGCAGCGCCAAAATAAGCAGCCCGCCGGAAACGGACATGGACAGGAAAAGTTTCCAAACTGTGTTCATTGCCGTCCTTTTCCTTTCTCCAGCAGCCGTTCCAATTCCTCGTATTCCTCGTCTGCCAGCAGATCGCCCATAATCAGATTGGAGACCAGCCCTTTCACGCTGCCCTCGTAAATCTTGTCCAGGAAATTTTTCGTCTGCGCCGTCTGGTACTCCGTTTCCGAAACGAGCGCGGTATATTCGTTGCGGCGACCGATTTTTTTCGCGCTCAGGAAGCCCTTGTTCATCAGCCGCGACAGCAGTACGATCAAAGTGTTTTTTTGGCACGGCTTGCCCTTGGACGCCAGCCCGTCCATAATATAGGGGAACAGTGTTACCTCTGCTTGGTTCCCCCACACGATTTTCATGATCTCCAGTTCGGCATCGGATAATTGCTGTGGCATAGGTCCACCCCCACATTGTATAACGCGATGTTGACTATTGAAGTATAACACGACGTTATCCTTTTGTCAAGACCATTTCCCCAAAAAACTCCGGATACCGATCTTGGCCCCGCTTTCCGGACGGCAGCGGCACAGATACATATGGGGCGTGAGACGGCGGAAAAACCCTCTTCCCAAATACCCTCAACTGTGGTATAATACAAAACAAGAGCATAAGGCAGGTGGTATAAGCGTTATGGCAAGGGAAAAGGATGTCACCGAAAAACAGTTGGAAGCGCTGAACGACGTATTTGCCGATATCATCAACGCCTTGCTCTTCAGCGGACGGCAGGTCGTCAAAGAAGACGAATTGGAACCTGCCGCACCTCGGTCGCAGTTCAAAGCGGACGGTTCGCTCCACGAGCAGGAGCGGGATGTCGCTAAATTCTGGAAAAACCGATGCTTCCGCTTAGCGCTGTTCGGCCTGGAAAACCAGACCGATATGGATGCAGATATGCCGCTGCGGGTGTTCAGCTACGACGGAGCGGCTTACAAAGAACAGGTCTTGCAGCACGAGACCGCAAAACGAAGCAAAAATCCGGAGCTGAAACCGCTCCCAGTCTATCCGGTCATCACATTGGTGCTGCACTTCGGCCTGAAGCCTTGGGATAAACCGAAAACGTTGCTGGAATGCTTCGGCGTCGATATCCCAGAGGAGTGTATGCCTTTTATCCACGACTACAAACTTAACGTCATCGACGTCGCATACCTTACACCAGAACAGGTCAGACTGTTCCAGAGCGATTTCCGGATCGTCGCCGACTACTTCGTCCAAAGCAGGACCAATGGGGATTACATCCCCTCGCCCGAAAGGTTGATCCATGTGGACGAAGTCCTGAAACTGATGGCGGCCTTGACAAAAGATGACAGATTCACCGAAGTAGTGAAAAAGAACGACGCACTGCGCAACGAAGGGGGGATTTCAATGTGTGAGGTTTTGGATAGAGTCGAGCAGCGTGGATTTGCTGCCGGACAGACTATAGGAAAAGCAACGGGAAGGGCCGAAGGAAGAGCCGAGGGAAGAGCGGAAGGAAAGGCTGAGGGAAGAGCCGAAGGAAAAATGGAAGGAAAAGTCGAAGGGAAAGCGGAACGGGATTTCTTTTATGGAAAGCTCATGCAGTTGCTGGTTCCTCTTGGCCGAATCGATGAATTGATTGCTGCCACTTCCGACAAGGCGAAACTGGCCTCTCTGGCAGAGGAATTTGGACTGGACGTTTGATGTTTGAACGGGAAAAGACAAAACAGCTGAAACGTTCGGAAGAATCAAAAGTTTCCTGGAAGAATCAAAGCCGATCCTGGAGCAGCGCGGGACGCGCCGCTCCAGTTTTGACTGTTGGAAGCCCGGGGCAGAGAGACGGCGCGATGTGGTATGGTTCAAAATAACGGCAAGATCCGGGCCTTTTGATGGAAAAACGGAGCTTTGCAACAATTTTTGTTCCTTACACGATAGTTCAGATAAAATCAATGAAAGATTGCCCCAGAGAAGAGTTTGGCGCATTATGTAAATATTTTGATGTTAGTTTTGATAGAGTGACGCCTATAATAGAATCACAAGTCTGAAAGAATATGCTGCGTGAAACAAAAAGGAGCCTCCCGCGGCCGACGGGAAGGAATGCTTTACAGACAACTTTCTCTCTTGAAGTTTTGATTCTATTTGTCCGTCACGCGGGGCACTGGAAAGGCAGGGGAGTCTAAAGATATGACCGATAAGGCGCTTCATAAGCTGAGCAGAAAAGAACTCCTGCAAATGCTGCTGGCCCAGGCGAGAGAGGCGGAACGGCTGTCGGGCCTGCTGGCGGAGACGGAGGAGCAGCTCCATGAGCTGGAAGACACCTACGAGCGTCTGCGGGACCGGCTGGACAATAAGGACCTGCAAATACGCACGCTGCGGGAGACGTTGGAAGCCGAACGGAACAAGCGAGAGATCGAACTTCAGAATGCGGGTTCCATTGCGGAAGCCGCTCTTCGCTTGAACGGCGTGTTTGAGGCGGCGCAACAGGCTGCGGACCAATATTTAGAGAGCGTTCGGGCGCTGTATCCGCCGCCGCCAGCAGATCCTTTCGAGGGCTTCGGCGAGGACGACTTATTTGGCGGCTGAGCGAGGCGAAAAAGACCTAGAGGGGAAAAGCTATGTCGAAGAAACCGGTGGAGATTCCGGCCATTGAGCAGATCGAGGCCGAATTGCGTAAGGAACAGTATAAGACGGACTACATCCGGGTGCTGAGAAGCACCATATTTACGCTTTTAGTCGTAGCGGCAGCTGCGGTTATCATCGCGGTTATGGTTTGCCCTGTGATCCAGATCGTGGGCGAGTCGATGGCGAACACCTTGCAGAACGGGGACATTGTGGTAGCGATCAACGACTCCAAGTACAAGAGGGGAAACGTTGTGGCCTTCTACTACAACAACAACATCCTGATTAAGCGGGTCATTGCCACGGCGGGCAGTTGGGTAGACATCGACCGGGACGGGAACGTATCGGTCGACGGGGTAGTTTTGGATGAACCCTACGTCAACGAGAAGGCTTTTGGGGAGTGCAACATCACGTTGCCGTACCAAGTGCCGGACGACAAGATATTTGTGATGGGGGATCACCGGGCGACCTCGGTAGACAGCCGGAACACGGCGGTAGGCTGTATCAGCAACGATTTAGTAGTAGGGAGAATTTTATTCCGGATCTGGCCGCTGTCTGAGTTTGGCGGCGTATCTTGAATCTATAGAAGGGGAGTGGCAACCGTATGAAGACTTCGTTTTTGGAGCAAGTTGCAAAGGCCCTGAAGGACCGCAATAATCGGACCCGTTGGCTGTCAATCGTGCTGTGTCTGGCATTGACAGTTTCGACTGGAACCTTTTATGCGTTTATGCGGCCCGGACAGGCGAAGAACCGCACAGCAAAGGTACTGGCGTGTCAGTTTGAGGTCCACAAGCACAGTGAAGACTGCTTAGATGAAGACGGCAATCTGATCTGTGGGAAGGCCAATTACGTACTGCACACGCACAATGACGACTGCTACGATACCAAGGGCAATTTGGTTTGCCGGTTGCCTGAAGTAGAGTATCTCTCGGAGGAGGAGCCGGAGGAGCCGGACCGTTCCGAGGCGGGCGACAAGTCCGAGGAGGAGCCGGACAGTTCTGAGGCGCCTGACAAGTCCGGGGAGCCGGAAGATACCGAAGCGCCGGACAAATCCGAGGAGCCTGGGGATACCGAGACGCCTGACAAGGCGGAGAAGCCCAGCAAGGCGGAGACGCCTGACAAATCCGAGACGCCCAGCGATTCCGAGGAACCCGGCGACGTCGAGGAGCCGAGCGATCCGGAAGACGCGGACAAGGGCGAAGTTCCCGATGGTTCCAATGATTCGAAAGTTCCGGAGCAAGCGGACGCAGCGGATGACGCGGGAACGTCTGACAAGGGCGACGCGGAGGAGCCGAGTGAATCCTCTGACGCATCTGACGATGCGGAGACGCCCAGCGAGCCGGAGCAGCCTACGGAAGCTGACACGGCGGACGACGGCGGCGACAGCGGCGATGCGGAAGCGTCTGCGGAGCCTGGCGAAGATGTTGTAGCAGACGACAGCGAAGATGTTGCAGCGGACGGCGAGGACGCGGAAGCGGAAGAAGAAATATTCCCGTGGCACCGGCATGATGAGAGCTGCTACGACGAAGACGAAGAGCTGATTTGCGGACTGGAAGAAGAAGAGGTACTGCCGCCGCACGAACACGATGAGGATTGCTTTGACGAAGACGGGAACCTGGTCTGCGGAGAAGTAGAAGTTCTGGAACACGTACATGGGCCGGAGTGCTTCATCACCATCACGTTGGACGAAGATGAAGCGGACTACACGTGCGGAAAGATCGGCCACACGCATGAAGACGTATGCTACAACGAGGCTGGGGACTTGATTTGCCCGTTGGAGGAGCATAAACATAGTGAGATCTGCCTGTTGACGAAGGCGGGCTGGCAGTGCGGCAAGGAAGAACACGCGCACAGCGAGGCTTGTTATGATGAGCAAGGGGAGCTTGTGTGCGGGCTGGAGGAGCATGAACACAGTGCAGAGTGTGCGATTCCGGCACAGGTTGAGGAGCCGAGCGAATGGCTGTGCGGGAAGGACGCGCACACGCACGGCGAAGAGTGCTACAATGAGAACGGCGAGTTGATTTGCGGCGTGGAGGAACACGAGCATGACGCGAGCTGTCTGATAGCCGTTGAGTGGAAGTGCGGCTTGGAAGAACACGTACACAGCGAGGCTTGCTATGATGAGCAAGGGGAGCTTGTGTGCGGATTGGAAGAACACGCGCACACGTTGGAGTGCCTGGATGAAGCGGCGGAGTGGCCGTGTGGAAAAGTTGCTCACGTACATGGCGCGGACTGCTACGATGGGAACGGCGCGCTGGTGTGCGAGCTGGAGGAACACGAGCATACGGAGGCGTGTCTGGTGATGCCGGAGCTGGTAGAGCTAGACGACGACTACGGGTATGTGACGGAGAACGGCTGGTTTGACATTGTGTTCCATGTAAGCGGCACGGTGTTGGTACCGAAGGAGACCGAGGACGAAGAGATCGACCTTGTGTTCACGGTAGATGCGTTGAACGAAGGGAGCGAATACGACCTGTTCGTGCAGGAAGGCGAGCGGCTGGAAGAGAAGCTGCTGGGCGTCCTGACAGTAGGGATGAAGAACGGGGAGAAGGAAGTCGACCTGACGGACTGCGAGATCACGGCGGCGATCACGCCGACGGAGCAGCTGCGCATGGACGCGGCGAGCCAGTTGATGACGCCGGTGGAAGAGCAGGAAGGCACGGAGGGCGCGAGCGAGGAAACGGTGCTGCGTCTGACGGCGCGCGAGGCGGACGCGGACGCGAACGTCAATGAGCTGGACAGCGTGTATCTGCCGGAGACGAAGAAGACGGAAGCCCCCGCCGAGGACCCCGCTGCCCCTGTTGACCCTGCGGAAAGCGTGGACCCCGCCGCGCCTGTGGAGAGCGCGGACCAGACCGCCCCGGCGGATGACTCCGTTGTCAGCCCCGAAGCCAGCCCCGAGGCCCCCGCCGACCCCATCGCCAACGACGAGACCACGGAACCCGTCGATGACGAAGACTCCAACGACAATTCCACGGAACCCGCCGACGGCGAGACCACCATTCCCGACGGCGATTCTTCCGAACCCGTCGATGGCGATACCACCGTTACCGGCGAGGATTCCAACGACAACGCCAACCTTGGCGAAAAACAAACCCTGAATTTTACCGTGAAAAACAATACTTTTGGTGTGTATGGTGCGAGAGGCCTAGAACCGTCGTTCACTGTAGAGTACTATGCTTATTTGGATCGGCTGGATATAAGCACAGAAAAGATTAATAAATCAGATTATTCGGGGTATGTAGCTCTTGATTTGATTAATACAAAGGGAGGAAAGTTGCCTGTAAATGGAACAAAAACATCCAATCCCAGACCAGAAGCTACAAAAAAATATGACGTAAATGGGGAATATACAGGAAATGACTATGAAGATGAAAGCTATGATGGTATGCTCTATCTTTACGTAGACAAGACACCTAACGGAAGCGAAGTAAATGGATCTGTTAAGTACAAATCACAACAGCAGTTGACTAAAATTTTCCAAGAACGTTCTTATCCGCTTGCTATTTATCAGTACTACGGAGCTGATAAATGGGATATCTTTGCTACTCTTCCTGATGATAAGGTTCATTATAATGACAATCCAGAATTGTGGATTTATAAGGGTAGTGGCGATACAGCAGATGAAAATAACTGGATTAAAAAGGAACAAGGAATCAACAATTTAACATTTACTCATATTCCAGAGTCCGAAAGTGAGACGTGTATTTATCTGGGTGCTAATAAACGCTTCCGCTTAGTTTATACACCCAAGCCAGATAGTACCTTTGATAATCCGGTTGCGTTCTATGACTATGACATTACAGATGGCAAGATTTATAGCAGCGAAGCGGACGCTCAAGATGTGATAAAAGCTGAAGAGAATCTTCGGAATGCTAAAACAGAAGCCGAAAAACAGACTGCCTTAACGCAATTGGAAAACGCTCGAAATCAGGGGGCCGCAACATCAACGCAAGGTTCTAGTCAAGTTTTTGCCAATACCTATAAACAAGGAATAAACAGTGACGGCAATTATGCGGACAATGGTAAGACGAAGCTCGGATTTGGCAATGACAATACTGTTAATGGACTGTCTCAACTTAAGTGGGGGTCGTCATATTGGCTGAATATGCGTAATGTGGAAAATGGTAAAATTACCAGGAAGACTGGAACATTTTGGAGTGTATTAGATCAGAAAAGTATAACGTATACAAAGACGAGTGACTGGCGAACCGGTATAATTCAGGATTTGAGTTTTAAGGGTTGTACTTTTGGATTGGCAACGAGTCTGACGAATGGCATGATTGAGTTTAATAAAAACATTGATGCGCCTAACCTGTTTAATGGAAATAGTCAGCATACGGAAGGCAAAACATTTTTTGATGGATCTCTTTCGTTTATCCGCAAAGGCGACACTTATACATTAACTAGAACTTCTGTGAAAAATCCGACAAAGGAAAACCCCAATGATGTTAAGACGGTAGAAAATTTGGATAAGTTTAAGTATAAGTATGTTAGAGACTATGAATCTGTTTATTATCCTAATATTTATTCGAATGAATTTTGGCCCTTAGATGGTACTACCAGTCACGGAACAGACAATCATGATTTAAAGTTTGGAGATGAAAGCCTAGAATCGAATAGGATGACTGTTGGTAAGAAGAATGGAGCCTGGTTTACTACTAGCTTTCCTACATCGGATTTTCAACGAGAAAATTTTAAAGATCATAACTGCTACTTTGGAATGAACTTTGCCGTTGACTTTACGCTGACAGAAGACTACTGTGGTCCTTTGGAGTATGTATTCTTCGGGGATGACGATATGTGGGTGTTCCTGTCTGATGATAACGGTCAAACTGGTCGGTTGATTTGTGACATTGGCGGTGTTCACTCCACTGTAGGCGAGTATGTGGACCTGTGGGATTACGTTGATTGCACAAAAGACGTCGCTGGTAACATAACCAGCGTAACACCCAACCACTATTCCCTCTATTTCTTCTATACTGAGCGCGGTGCTTCTGGTTCTACTTGTTGGATGCAGTTTACCCTGCCCCAGGTTTCCGCCAATCAAGTGAAGGTTGATATTGGTAAAGTAACGAATACTTTGAAAGTTGGCAAAGAAGTGACAAGTGGTGGGGACGAGGACAAAGCCTTTGAGTTTATAGTTAATATTCAGTTGCCGGAAGATGCCAACAAGGCTAGCCGCTTTAACTACATTCGTTTTCATGCAGATGGTTCGTCTTATGGAAACAGTGAGTGGATTAAGGACGGAGATAGAATCCAATTAAAGCACAAGGAGCATATCGAAATCTACAATCTACCTACAGGTTCTAGGTATACTGTAACAGAAGTTCCAAGTAACTCCTACCAACTTCAGTGGACGGGCACAGAAGTAAAAACGGATGGTAACGGACAGCAGTATGTGGAGATTCAAGGCCCGGTAAATGAGGGCGGCGATATCAATGTCAATCTAGTGAACCGCTATTGTCCTGAGATGCCCGCGACTGGCGGAGAAGGCCCTTGGCTGTATAGTGTAGTAGGCACAGGATTCATGGTGATGGCGGCAGGGATTTACCTGGTGACGCGTCGAGTACGAGTAAAGGCGAAGTAAGGGATAAGAAGAAGGGCCCGGTCACTTAAAGGAGTGGCCGGGCGGGGACGGAAAGGACGGTGAGGATTTGGGCGTAAGTTCGAAATACGTAGAGTTATACGAGGGGCACCCGCGGGAGAAGGACACGCTTTACGTAACGTTTCTGGGCGGTTTTGCGCTGAGCTGGAACGAGACCTCACTGACGGGGGCGTCCAAATCGAGTGAGACGCAGTTTTCGTATTTGATGCAGATGATCCTGCGGTATCCGGAGGGCGTGAGCCGGGAGGAGCTGGAGAAGTTTCTGTTTGGGGACCGAGACGTAGACAACGCGCATCACGCGCTGCAAAGCGTGGTGTACAACGCGAAGAAGCGGTTAAAGGGCTTAGGTTTGCCGGACGGGAAGTACATGGTGCAGCGGAACGGGGTATTCACGTGGACGGATGAGATTGCGCTGTCGTCGGACGTGCGGGAGTTCGAGCGTCTGGCGGCGGCGGCGCAGGAGGAAGACGACGTCGAGAAGAAGCTGCGGTTGTACTTACGGGCGTGCAGCTGGTACGGCGGGGAATTTTTGCCGAACCAGGTTGGCGCGATCTGGGTGGCGCAGGAGTCGCGGCGGCTGCGGAGTCTGTTCAGCGCGTGCGTAGAGCGGGCGGCGGACTTGCTGCGGCAGCGGGAAGAGTACGAGGCGATGGAAGACCTCGGAATCTACGCGGCCCGCGCCGACCCGCTGGCGGACTGGGAGACCATCACAATGGAATCCTTCGTGCGGCGCGGTATGTACGACAACGCGCGGAAACTGTACGACGACACGGTGCAATACTACATGCAAAAGCAGGGCCTGCGGCCATCGAAACAGCTGATGGAGATCTTCGCGCGGTTGGGGGACCAGATGAAACATCGGTACAAGGTGCTGGACACGATTCAGGGAGAATTGGCCGAGTTCGACCGCCCGGAGGGCGGGTGTATGTGTACGTACCCGGTGTTCCGTGGAATCTACCGCGCCGTGAGCCGGATGATGGAACGCGGCGGACAGTCGGTGTATCTGATGCTCTGCACGGTGGTGGACGGAAAAGGGAACCCAATGGGGGAAGGTCCAGCGCTGACGGAACTGACCCAGCGGCTGGGGGATACCATTTGCCAGTCGCTGCGGCGGACGGACGTGGTGAATCAATACGGCGAAGGGCAGTTTTTGATTCTTTTGGTGAATATCACCCTGGAAGATTGCCAGATGGTGCAAAAGCGCATCAACGGGCGGTTTTTAACGGGTGGGAGCCGGATCGGACTGCGATACTATTTAAAGAGCGTTCTCCAGCCCGGGCACGGGGTCTAAAGGAGGGGCGCAGAAGTGAGCCAGAGATATATTGGTTCGCCAAACGGCGTGGTGATCTGCCTGGACCGGATGTGCGGAGCGCGGATCACCGGGCGGATGTACCACCGGTACAGCGAAAGAGCCAACCCGTTTTTTAGCGAAGAACAAATCGTGTTCATGATGGAAGAGCTGTTTGACCGCCTGCAATTTCCCCACCCGTCAACCGAGAGCCGGAGCTTTTCCGAGGAAAAAAAAGCCGCGCCTTTCGCGGCGTCACAGGAGCGAGTTATGAAAGATTCGGAATTGTTAAGTAAACGCGGCGATTTGGGCAGCTTCATCGTCCGCGTTCAGCACCGCCAGAATAGCAGCTGGCAGGGTACCCTTACCTGGATGGAACAGGAACAGACCGTCCATTTCCGCTCCATCTGGGAGATGATTAAGCTGATCGAAAGCGCAATCAATTCCTCCGGAGACCCAAATCAGGAGAATGATTCAACTCCCGCGTGGAACGTAAAAGCAGAGTCGTAAATTAATTGAAAATTTTCAGATTTTGACTTTTCCTGTGATTCCTTTTGTCCTATAATGGAGTCACAACAAAGGTGTGCAACGTGTGTGAGCGTCAAAACTCCTTCCCCAATGCACTCCGCACATGACATGCAAGGTTGTAAAACAGGAGAGGAGGGAGCCGTTGAACCAAATACCTTTTGACTCCCACCAATTCCGGGAATGAGAATCAATCAACCCAATCAAATCTTTAAGAAAGAAGGAGTATAGTAATGAAAAAGAAATTCGCTAGCTTGCTCATGGCAGCCGTCATGACCATGTCCCTCGTAATTCCCTCGTTTGCGTCGGCACCTGAGGCCCCTGACTACCAAATCAAGCTCTCGACAAATAGCAACACCGTATCGATGGTAGGAAATACCTACGAGGCGTACAAAATCTTTGATTTGAAGATAAACGCCGACAGTGCGGCCTCCGCTACTGCATTTGACTATACCATCGCACCGAAGTTCGCAGATTTTGAATATACCGTATCGGAGGCTAGTGAAGCACTGAAGGGTGATGCACTGGTGCAGGCCGTCGGTAAGATGACAAACAATAGCGATGAGCTGAATAAGTTTGCAGAAGCAGCACTGAAGTATATTGAAGATAATAATATTGCCAACGACGGTAGTGTTACCGTGACTGAGGACAACAAAGATAATGCAGTTATCGATGTGGCAAACATGGGTTATTACCTGGTTGCTGGCAGTGTCACTGCTAACGATGGCGGTAAGGAAGTCGTTGCTGCTTGCTCCCTGAATACAGTTGCTCCCCAGCAGGATATCACCATAAAGGCCGATGCGCCCACCATCGATAAGGTTATTGATGATGGTAGCAATGATGGCGTAAAGAGCAACAATGCCGCGATTGGCGACGTGGTAAAATTCAAAATCACCTCTGCGGTTCCCAAAATGATTGGCTATGAGAATTATTTCTTCGTCGTAACCGATACGCTGTCCAAGGGCTTGACGCTTAATGACCGTACTAAAGAAGGCTTCACAATTACTGTTGGTGGTGCTGCTGTTGCTGTTAATGATTATGATTTGACTGTTACAGGTGGCATTGATGACAACGATGAGCTGGATAATACTGATACTAAGATTGAAATTGTTTTCAAGGATTTCCTCAATAAATATAAAGATTCTGAGGGCGCAGCAATCGTGATTACTTATGAGGCTACTGTGAATAAGCAGGCTACGATTGGCGTCGTAGGCAACCCCAACGCTGTCGACTTGACTTACTCCAACAATCCTAACGTGACCCCCAATGGTGACCCTGAGAATCCTGACAAACCTAGTCCGAACTCTCCCACGGGTAAGACCCCCGAGAAGATTACCCGCACCTATGTTACTGGTTTGACACTGAATAAGGTTGATGGGAATAATCGGGCCTTGGCTGGCGCTGAATTTACTCTTCGTGGTACAGCTCTGAACAAAGTCCTTGTAACAGGCGAACAGTTTGTAGAGCAGGCCGATGGCACGTATTGGAAGCTGAATGATGGTACCTATACTCAGACTGCTCCTGATACCTCTGAAACCGTAACCGATAACTCTGATAAATATGCATCGACAACAACAAAGTATGCCTTGGTGAAATACGAGCGCGAAGAAATCCAGAAGGGCGGCACTGTTGAGATTAAGGCTGTGTCTGGTGATGACGGCGTTATCAAGTTTGAAGGCTTGAAAGCAGGCACCTACACCATCGAAGAGACTATTGTTCCTGACGGCTATAATAAAGCTCAAAATATAATGTTTACAATTGATTGGGTTGCGCCGACAGGTACTGCAACAGATTGCCAGTGGAAAGTTAGTGGCGTTGAGAATGCTACCTTTAATGCAGATGGTGACGGCATTGTGAGTGGTGGTATTTATGAAACCACAGTCCAGAACTTGAGTGGTAATGTGATGCCCAGCACCGGCGGTATCGGCACTACAATCTTCTACGTCCTGGGCGGCCTGATGGTGGCTGGCGCCGGCATCCTGCTGGTGACCAAGCGCCGCATGGGCAAGTAAGAATACACGAACAACCTTCCTTGGGGAAGGAGGGCCCGCCTCCGGGGGATAAAACCCCGGGGGCGGGGTAACTAATACTATGAAAAAGCATTTGTCCACCCTGATCCTTCTCATCATTTTAATCGCGGGCGCGGCCATCATGCTCTATCCCACCGTCAGCGACTACTGGAACTCCTTCCACCAGTCGCGCGCCATCGCAAGCTATTCCGAGGCCGTCGCCCTCATGACCCAGGAGGATTATGACCGGCTGTGGGCCGAGGCCGAGAGCTTTAACGATTCCGTCCGCCAACGCAATAACTCCATCGAACTTCCCGAACAGGATGTGCCTCTCTATAACTCTATCCTCAATATCTCCGGCACCGGTACGATGGGCTATATCGAAATCCCCAAAATCTCCGTCAGCTTGCCCATCTACCACGGTACCGATGAAAGCGTCCTTCAAGTCGCGATCGGCCACCTGAACGGCACTTCCTTACCCACCGGCGGCGAGTCGAACCACTGCGTCCTCTCCGGTCACCGCGGCCTCCCCAGCGCAAAACTCCTTACCGACCTCGACAAAATGACCGAGGGCGACCTCTTCGTCCTCCAAGTCCTTAACCGTACCCTTACCTACCAAATCGACCAAATCCGTATCGTCGAACCGCAGGAACTCCAGGACCTCCAGATTACCCAGGGCCAGGACTATTGTACCTTGATTACTTGTACCCCCTACGGTATCAATAGCCACCGGATGCTCGTGCGCGGCGTGCGTACCGAAAACCTCTCAAACTCAAACGTCCACGTCACCGCCGATGCCCTCCGTATCGACCCTATCCTCGTCGTCCCCTTCGCTGCTGCCCCTATGCTCCTTATCCTACTCGCTTGGGTCATCTTTTCCCCCGGTAAATATAAAGATCCCCAATGAAAGGCAGGCTAGCTGTATGAAACTTTATTCTTCCTTTCAACGTGCCGCGGCAGCGCTGCTGTGCTTGCTCCTTTGCGCGGTTTGCCTGCCTCAGGCGTTCGCGCTGGACCCCTTCGATCAGGACCAGCCCTGCTCCCTCACGCTTAATTCCGAATACCCCAATATCTCTTTCCGACTCTATCGCGTCGGTAATGTCTCTGCCTCCGGCAGATTCTCCCTCTCCGGCGACTTCAGAAATTACCCCGTCCCACCCTTCTCCGGCCTCGATAGCACCGGTTGGCGTAATATGGCCGAAACTTTGGCCGCCTACGCCGCAAAAGATCAGCTCGAACCCCTCGCCCAATCCCAAACCGGCGAAAATGGCTCCCTGACCTTCTCTGACCTCCAGTCCGGCCTCTACCTCGCCGTCGGAGAACATACCGCCTTTCATCAGTCCGGGACAACTTCCTACGTTACCCCCGTCCCCTTCCTGGTCTCCCTCCCCTTCGCCCAAGACGACGCCTGGGACTATGACGTCGATGTCATCCCTAAGTTTGAACGCTCCCAGGATTCCTCCGTCATGCGCCGCGTCCTGAAAGTCTGGGACGATGAAGGTCACGAAAATCGTCGCCCCGCCCAAGTCTCTGTCAGTTTGCTCCGCAACGGCGAAGTCTACGAGACCGTTACCCTTAACGACGAAAATAATTGGCGCTACGTCTGGGAAAATCTCGATAACTCCTACCGTTGGCAGATCGTCGAGGATTATATCAGTTCCCGCTACCAGGTCTCCATCTCTTTCCAAGGGGTCTCCTTCGTCGTAACCAATTCCTACGACCCCCCGGATAACCCCCCAGATAACCCTGATAATCCTCCCCCAGATAACCCGCCCCCAGATAATCCGCCTCCGGATAATCCTCCCCCAGACGACCCCCCGCCTACCGATATCCCCGATGAGCCGCCCCCCCTCGATAATAGAGAACCTCCCAAAAATACAGAGGACGTAAATCCTCCCTCTACCATCGAAGACCTTGAGGACCCCGACGTGCCCCTCGCAAACCTCCCCCAGACCGGTCAGCTCTGGTGGCCCGTCCCACTCCTCGGCGTCAGCGGCTCCTTCCTCTTCCTCGTCGGCCTCGTTCGCAGGAAGAAGGCCGCCCTATGAAACTTAAAAAAGGCTCCGTCTGTATCACACTAGGACTGCTGCTCGTCGCAGCAGCCCTAGCCCTGTCCGGCTATAATATTTGGGACGATCAACGCGCCGGTCAGTCCGTCGATACCGCCCTCGCTAGCCTCGAAACCGCGATCCCTGATATCGAAGAACTTGACCTCCCAGAGGAAATGATCCCCGATTACGTCCTTAATCCTAAAATGGAAATGCCTGAGGTCCAAATCCAAAACTATGACTACATCGGCCGGATCGAAATCCCTCGCCTCGGCTTGAGCCTCCCCGTTATGGATTCCTGGAGCTACCCAAACCTTAAAATCGCCCCCTGCCGCTTCTCCGGCTCCGCTTACCAGGATGACCTCGTCATCGCCGCCCATAACTATAAACGCCACTTCGGCCCCCTTAAAAATTTGGTCGAAGGCGACACCATTACCTTTACCGACGTCGACGGCAACGTCTTTACCTACCAAACCGCCCTTCTGGAACAGGTCCAGCCAAACCAAACCCGCGAAGTTCAGGAAAGCGACTGGGACTTGACCCTCTTTACCTGTACCCTCGGCGGCCAGTTCCGCCTCGTCGTCCGCTGCGAGCGCGTCGATGACCTCGCCCAAATCGCTTGAAAATGTCAAAAAAACGCCTGAGTAACGTTTCCATTACTCAGGCGCTTCTCTTCTTTTCCCTTACTTAATCATCGACGCAACTTCTGCCGCGAAGTCGTCTTCCTTCTTCTCAATCCCTTCCCCCGTCTCGAAACGGGTGAAGCCCAAAACCTTGATCTTGCCGCCCAGCTGCTTCGCGACCACCGCAATGTGCTGCTCAATCGAAACCTTGTTCTCCTTCACAAACGCTTGCTGGAGCAGGCAGTTCTCTTCGTAGTACTTGCCAATGCGCCCCATCACCATCTTTTGCAGGATGTTCTCCGGCTTGTTCGCGTTGTTCGGGTCCTCCCGCGCCTGCGCCATCAGGATCTCCCGCTCCTTGTCCAACGTCGCTTGGTCGACGTCCGACTTGTCCAGGAACGTCGGGTTCATCGCCGCAATCTGCATCGCGATGTCTTTGCCCAGCTCCACGACCGCCGCAGGCTCAATGCCCTCCACGGCCAGGTTCACCATCACGCCGATCTTGCCGCCCATGTGAATATACGGGACGTTTACCCCTTCCGCGTAGCGGACAAAACGCCGGATCTGGATGTTCTCGCCAATCGACAGTACCTTGTCCGCCGTGACGTCCGCTACCGTGCGGTCCGTGCCGGGGTAGGTGCAAGCCTTCAGAGCTTCCACGTCAGCGGGAGCCTCGGCGGCCACAACAGCGGCCACGTCCTTGACAAAGCCCTGGAACACCTCGTTCTTCGCCACAAAGTCGGTCTGAGAGTTGACCTCAATCACAACCCCCACGCCGCTCTCCGTCACGATGGCGTAGGACACGCCTTCCGCCGCGATCTTGCTGGCCTTCTGGCCCTGCTTGGCCAGGCCCTTCTCCCGCAGCCACTCGATGGCTTTGTCGAAATCCCCCGCCGCTTCCGTCAGGGCTTTCTTGCAGTCCATCATGCCCACGCCTGTCATCTCGCGGAGCTTCTTTACGTCAGTTGCGGAAATTGCCATGTTTATTACCTCCATCTATTGTCGCCGGGAAACACCGGCTTGAATTTCACTGCATTATGAAAAAACAGCGTCCGCCCGCGCGGGCGGGCGCTGTCCGTGGGATGCGGGGATGATTACTCCGCCGTGGGGGCAGTTTCCGGGGCGGGCGCTTCGTCCTGACCCTGCCGGCCCTCCTGGATGGCGTTGGCCATGATACCGGAGATGAGCTTGATGGCGCGGATGGCGTCATCGTTGCCGGGGATGACGTAGTCGATCTCATCGGGGTCGCAGTTGGTATCCACGATGGCCACGATGGGGATACCCAGCTTCCGGGCTTCGTTGATCGCATTGCGTTCCTTGCGGGGGTCGACGACGAACAGCGCGCCGGGGAGTTTGCGCATTTCGGTGACGCCGCCCAGGTACTTTTCCAGCTTGGCGATTTCGCCCAGGTGCTTCATGACTTCCTTTTTGGGCAGCATATCGAAGGTGCCGTCTTCCTGCATCCGTTTGAGCTGGTTCAGGCGGTCCACGCGGCCGCGCATGGTCTTGAAGTTGGTCAGCATGCCGCCCAGCCAGCGGGCGTTCACCCAGTACATACCGACGCGGCTGGCCTCCTCGCGGATGGCCTCCTGCGCCTGCTTTTTGGTGCCGACGAACAGGAGCGTTTCGCCTTTTTCGCCCAGCTCGCGGACGAAGTTATAGGCTTCCTCCAGTTTCTTCACCGTCTTCTGCAAGTCGATGATGTAGATATTGTTGCGTTCGGTGTAGATGTAGGTGGCCATTTTGGGGTTCCACCGGCGGGTCTGGTGGCCGAAGTGTACGCCGGCCTCCAGCAGCTGTTTCATAGATACGACTGCCATAGATTGCTTCCTCCTAAATTTCAGTTGAACTTCTGGGGGCATCATATCCTCCGCCAACCCGGCGAGCCGGGCACCGGGCGGAAGATCCGCACTCCCACGCATAATGCTTGGGTATTCTACCACAGTTTCTGCCTGATTGCAATAGTTTTTTCCTATTTCGCCATTTTTTATTCGCGCCGGAGCCAATGTACCCGTTTCCTCTGGTGGGCTATATTCCCCCTTCGGGGGAATATAGAGACGGGCGTGGTCCTGCACCCGGTTTTTCCTCTGGGGGATGAGTTTGCAATCCGTTCCCGCGCCAAAGTTTTTTCAAAAAAACTGTTGCTTTTTCGGAAGAGCTGTGTTATCATACTACTTGCGTTTATGTACAGGAACCTCCCTGAACGGAGAAATGAGGTGAACAGTATGAAGGAAGGCTTGCACCCCAACTACGCTCAGACCACGATTCGGTGCGCCTGCGGCAATGTGATCGAGACCGGCTCTACCAAGCGGGATATCCGCGTGGAAGTATGCTCCAAGTGCCACCCGTTCTACACCGGGAAACAGAAGATGGTGGATACTGGCGGTCGTGTCAGCCGCTTCAATAAGAAGTTTGGCTTCGACAAATAAGCTCTCTCAATCCATTCAAAAGCCGTACCGGTTTTTCGGTGCGGCTTTTTGCACCCTGCGGACATCTTTCGGCAGAATGCGGAATAGGATAAAGAACGCAAATAAATAGGAGGCGGACATTATGTTTCAGTCAGTTGAGCCGAAGAATTTAAATGAAAACGTATTTTCCCTCATCGGCGACCGGTGGATGCTGGTCACGGCGGGAACACGGGAACGCTGCAATACCATGACAGCTTCCTGGGGCGGTCTGGGCGTCCTCTGGGGCGCCCTGGCGGCTACCTGCTACATCCGCCCCCAGCGTTACACCAAAGAGTTCCTGGACCGGGAGGACTTCTTCACCTTGAGCTTCTTCGGCCCGGAACAGCGGGAGAACCTCGCCCTGTGCGGCAGCAAAAGCGGCAGAGACGTCGATAAAGTGAAACAGTGCGGCTTCACCGTGACCGCCGCCGCCTGCGGCGCACCCTACTTCCAGCAGGCTAAGCTGGTCCTGGTGTGCCGGAAACGCTTCGTGCAGGCGATGGACCCCGCGAACATCCCTCAGGACCTCAAGGAAAAGTGGTACCCCAATCAGGATTACCACACGATGTACATCGGCGAGATCGTGGAAGCGTACCAGCAGAACGCTTGATTCAGACCAACACCAGAAGAGAGAACGACAGAAAACGCAAGAAAAGGGGCGTGCGTGAAGGTATGGAATATTTTCGCTGTGATGGAGCAGACTGCGGCTATGTGACGGACAATCCCAATTTGGAACGCTGCCCGGCCTGCGGACACGACTTTTTTATCCCCATCGAGGAGGAGTACGTCGGCGGCTACGGCTGGATGACCTTGGGCGAGGAGGCCGCGGAGCGGAGAGACTACGACAAGGCTTTGTACTACTTCAAAAGAGGCGTCAGCGAGGAGTATCCCCCCGCGATCTGCCGCTTGGGCTGGAGCTACGAGTCCGGCGAGGGCGTGGAACAGAGCTGGGAGGAAGCGGTCCGCTTCTACCGTCAGTCCGCAGACCTGGACTACGCCCCAGGTCAGTGCAACCTGGCCTGGTGCTACGAGTTCGGCAAGGGCGTGGAACAGGACCTGGAACAGGCGGTCTACTGGTACAGCTGCTCCGCCGAACAGCAGTACCCCAGAGCCCTGTGCAACTTGGGCCAGTGCTACGAGACCGGCCGCGGCGTGGAACAGAACTTGAAACGCGCCGTGCTGCTCTACCAGGCCGCCGTGGAACGGGATTACCCCAGAGCGATGAACTGCCTCGGCCTGTGCTACGAGACCGGCCAGGGCGTGGAACAGAGTTGGGGCGACGCCGCCCGCTTGTACCGCCAGGCCGCCGAAGCCGGCGACTCCCGCGCCCAGTGTAACTTGGGCTGGTGCTACGAGAACGGCAAGGGCGTGGAACAGGATTACAATCAGGCCGCCGAGTGGTTCCGTAAAGCCGCCGAACAGGGCAATCCCCGCGGCTTGTGCGCCTTGGGCCTGTTCTACGAGATGGGCCAGGGCGTGCCTCAGAGCTGGTCCAAGGCCGTGAGCCTGTACCGCCGCTCCGTGGAGCAGGGCTATCCCCCCGCCCTGTGCAATCTGGCCTGGTGCTACGAGAACGGCAAGGGCGTGGAACGGAACTATAAGCGGGCAGTGGAGCTGTACCGCAAGGCCGCCGAACAGGACAGCGCGCGTGGTATCTGCTGCCTGGGCACGTGCTACGAGCTGGGCCAGGGCGTGGAACAGAACTGGGAAGAGGCCATCCGCCTGTACCGCCAGGCCGCCGAAGCGGATTACCCCCCGGCCATCTGCAATCTGGGCTGGTGCTACGAGAACGGTGAGGGCGTCGAAAAGGATCTCGACGAAGCGCTCCGCCTGTACCGCAAGGCCGTGGAACAGAATTACGCCCGCGCCCAGAACTGCTTGGGCCTGTGCTACGAGACCGGTCAGGGCGTGGAGCAAAGTTGGGCGTGCGCCGTCGATCTGTACCGCAAAGCGGCAGAGCAGGGTTATCCTCCGGCCCAGTGCAACCTGGGCTGGTGCTACGAGTTCGGCAAGGGCGTGGAACAGGACCTGAAAGTCGCCGTGGATTGGTACCGCAAGTCCGCTGAACTGGGTTATCCCCGCGCACAAAGCAGCTTGGGGCTGTGCTACGAGATGGGCAGAGGCGTCACCCAGAGCTGGGAAGAAGCCGTCCGCCTGTACCGCAAGGCCGCCGAGCAGAGTTACCCCCCGGCTATGTGCAATCTGGCTTGGTGCCTGGAACACGGCAAGGGCGCAAAAATCGACCACGACCAGGCGTTCCGCCTGTACCGCCGCGCCGCAGAACAGGGAGACGTTCGGGCCATGTGCAACCTGGGCCTGTGCTACGAGACCGGCCACGGAGTCGACCAGAGTTGGGATCAGGCGGTGTCCTGGTACCGGAAAGGCGCGGAAAAAGACGACCCGCCTTCCCAGTGCAACCTCGCCTGGTGCTACGAGTTCGGCAAGGGCGTGGTGCAGGATCTCGATCAGGCCTTCCTCTGGTACAGCAAGGCCGCAGAACGCGGCTACGCCCGCGCGATGTGCAGTCTGGGCTGGTGCTACGACAGCGGCAAGGGCGTGAAAAAGGATCCCGCACAGGCCGCCGAGTGGTACCGGAAAGCCGCCGAACAGGGCGACGCCCGCGCCCAATACAATCTG
The DNA here is from genome assembly GCA_947385365.1 of uncultured Bacillota bacterium. Classification (GTDB taxonomy): domain Bacteria; phylum Bacillota; class Clostridia; order Oscillospirales; family Oscillospiraceae; genus Lawsonibacter. The sequence goes on from CANDKT010000017.1 coordinate 25,474, forward strand.
GGCTGGGACTACGAACACGGCGAGGGCGTGGAACAGGATTGGGAACAGGCCGTGTACTGGTACCGCAAAGCCGCCGAACAGGGCGACCCCGCCGCACAGTGCAATCTGGGCTGGTGCTACGAGAACGGAAAGGGCGTGGCGAAAGACCAGAAACTGGCCGTCGAGTGGTACACCAAAGGCGCCCGCAACGGCAACGCCCGGGCCCAGTGCAACTTGGGCTGGTGCTACGAGTCCGGGGACGGCGTCAAACAGAGCTGGGAAGAAGCCGTCTACTGGTACCAGAAGGCCGCCAATCAGAGAAGCGCGGTCGCCCAGTGCAACTTGGGCTGGTGCTACGAGTTCGGCAAAGGCGTGGCGCAGGACTTCCAAAAGGCCGCGCACTGGTATCAGGAAGCGGCGGAGTTGGGCAGCGCCCGCGCCCAGTGCAATCTGGCCTGGTGCTACGAGAACGGTCAGGGCGTGGAAAAAGATCAGGCGAAAGCCATCCAGTGGTACAGAAAAGCCGCAGAACAGGGCTACCCCCGCGCACAGCACAACTTAGCCCTGTGCTACGACCAGGGCAACGGCGTCGAACCGGACCTGACTATGGCGGTCCAGCTCTACCAGAAAGCCGCAGAACAGGGCTACGCGTCCGCGCAGTGCAACTTGGGCCTGTGCTACGAGAAGGGCAGAGGCGTGGAACAGAGCTGGGAACAGGCCATACAGTGGTACCAGAAAGCCGCCGAACAGAAAAACGCCGCCGCACAGTGCAATCTGGGCTACTGCTACGAGAGCGGTACGGGCGTGGAACGGGATTACAAACAAGCGGTCCGTTGGTACCGCCTGGCCGCAGACCAAGGACTGGCCCGCGCCCAGTGCAATTTGGGCTGGTGCTACGACCAAGGCATGGGCGTGGAAAAAGACCCGGTCCAAGCCGCGCACTGGTACCAGCTGGCGGCGGAACAGGGCCACGCGCAGTCTCAGTACAACCTCGCCTGGGACTACGAACACGGCGAGGGAACGGAACAGGATTGCGAAAAGGCGGTGTACTGGTACCGCAAAGCGGCGGATCAGGGCCATAAGGACGCCGTACACAACTTAGCGGAGTGCCTGGAACAGGGCAAGGGCGCGCCTCAGGACCTGGCCGAAGCGATCCGGCTGTACAAGCTGGCCGCGGAGCTGGGCGTGGAGGACGCGCAGGAGGCTCTGGACCGGCTGCTGCACAGCGAGTCCGACGTCCCCGAGAAGGAAGCGGAAAGCTCCGAGCATACCTCCACGCCGGACCCCAAGCCGGTCAAGCCGGAATCCAAACCCGCCGGGTCCGGAAAGGGAACGAAAGTCTCCAAGGAAGAGAGCAAAGAGACGCCGTCCACGCCGGAAGGGCTGGTGCAGAAGCTGCTGAACAAAATCTTCCCCACGCGGAAGAAAAATGAACGGAGACCGGACTGAATACGTCCGTTTCGTGACGTGTCCTTCCCCTTCCGGGGAAGGACACGCAGAGACCTGAGAGATCAAAAGAAACGAGGAATCAGAACCTATATGCCAGAGATACGAACCCAGACCCACGGAAACCGTGCGGTTTTGGTCGGCCTGAACGCCTTCAGCCTGAGCCGCGAGGAGAACGCGGACGAGGAGTCTATGGAAGAACTGGCCGCGCTGCTGGAGACGGCGGGAGGCGAGACGGCAGGCGTAGTCACGCAGACGAAGGACAGCCCCGATCCCCGTACCTTCATCGGCGAGGGCAAAGTGGACGAGGTAAAAGAATTGGTCCAGGCCGTGGACGCGGATATGGTCATTTTTGACAACCCGCTGTCCCCGTCGCAACAGCGCAATTTGACGGAGGAACTCAAAGTCAGCGTACTGGACCGCTCCGCGTTGATCTTGGACATCTTCGCCCAGCGGGCCAGGACCCGTGAGGGACGGCTCCAAGTGGAGCTGGCCCAGTATAAGTACTTGCTGCCCCGTCTGCTGGGTATGTGGAAGCACTTGGAACGTCAGGAGGGCGCAATCGGCACCCGCGGTCCCGGCGAGACCCAGCTGGAATCCGACCGGCGGCATATCCGCCGCAAGATATCCAAGCTGGAAGGGGAACTGAAAGATGTGCGCCGGGTCCGGGCCACCCAGCGGGAACGGCGGATCAAAAATGAAGTTCCAGTCGTCGCCATCGTCGGCTACACCAACGCGGGCAAATCCACGCTGTTGAACAAGCTCACAGGAGCGGAGATCCCGGCGAACGACCGGTTATTCGACACGTTGGACACCACTACCCGCACGCTGGAAATTTCCGATACCTGTACCGTTCTGCTCTCGGACACCGTCGGGTTTATCCGCAAGCTCCCGCACCATCTGGTGGAGGCCTTCAAGGCCACGCTGGAGGAACTGGAATTTGCTGATCTGCTGCTCCACGTCATCGACTCTTCCAGCCCGCAGTGGCGGGAACAGGTGGACGTGGTGGATCAGCTGATCCACGAACTGGGAGCCGATCAGACCCCGCGCATCGAGGTGTTCAACAAGTGCGACCTCTGGACTGGAGACATCCGTCCTCATGGCGAGGACCGCGTATCCATTTCCGCCCGGACGGGGGAGGGGTTGGACGACTTATTGACCGCCATCGGGCGAATGCTGGACAACGGCGCGCGCCGGACCGTGATCCACCTGCCTTACGACAAGGGCGGACTGTTGGATTGGCTGTACCGGGAGTCGAAGGTGGAAGCGGTGGACTACGGCGAGACCATCGACGTGACCGCCGTGTGTACGCCGAAAGTGATCGGTCAACTCGGCCCTCTGGCGGAAGGCTGGACACCCCCAGAGGAATTTTGATTGAAACAGCGCAAAGAGGCCGGACTCACATCATTGCGGGTCCGGCCTGAACCGTTTTTCCAGTCGGCGCAGTTCCCAGGCGTGCTGGGACAGATACTCGGACACGCGCCTCAATACGGAGGAAAAAACACGGTTGGTCTCTCCGGACTTTTGCGGATAGGCCGCCAATGCCTGGAGCAGAAGGACATCCTCTTGAATGTCCTGACACGTTTCCTCGAAATCTTCCAGCCAAGAGGTTGGCTGTATCTCCATAAAAATCACCTCAGAGCTATTTTACTATCAAACGATAGTAAAATCAACGCTATCATTCGATAGTAAATATAATAAATCTGAGGTGAAATTTATGTATTTTCCCAGATTGCTGGATCTGCGTCAGGACGCGGATAAAAGCCAGAAGGAAATTGCGGCGTTGTTGGGGATAGACCAGCGGACTTACAGCAACTACGAGACCGGAAAACGGGAAATTCCAGTGCATTTTTTGATTATCCTGGCGGATTATTATAAAACGACGATTGATTACATGGTGGGGCGAAATGGAAGATTATCGGAACATCATCCGCAAGCGGCGAGAAGAAGCGGGACTGAGCCAATATAAGCTGGCGCAAATGGTAGGAATAACGCAATCATTCATGAACGAAATCGAGAGCGGCAAAAAAAGTCCTTCCGTGGAGGTATTTTTCCGCATTTGCGAAGCGTTAGAGATCAAAGTATTCCCGGATGAGGGGTGAAGAAATGACAGAATACTATATACCCACCGCCCACAGCCAGACGGAACTGGTGGAGAAACGTTCCCGTTTTATCGGCCAGGTCTGGCGGGTTTCCTCCGAGGAGGAGGCCCGCGCCTGTATCGAGGAGACGAAAAAAAAGCAGTACGACGCCCGGCATAACTGCTGGTGTTACCGCATCCACGGCGGTACGGAACGTTACTCTGACGACGGCGAACCGCAGGGGACTGCCGGTCAGCCTATGCTGAACGTCTTCCAGCGGGAGGGCGTGGAGAACGTGGTCTGTGTCGTGACGCGGTACTTCGGCGGGATTTTGCTGGGCGCGGGCGGGTTGGTCCGAG
>CANDKT010000018.1 GCA_947385365.1 uncultured Bacillota bacterium
GTTCAGACGTGTGCTCTTCCGATCTTGTGCTTGGTAGGAACGGGATTTCAGCTTTCAGATTTGCCTTACACCTCTTACTCGCTTCCAGAAGCGGGAAGTTCAGGGCTGAGTCAAACTTTTTTTCAAAAGTTTTGCGCGTCCCTGACGCGCGGAGCTTCGCGGGTTTTGCCTCACACTTCCTTCTCGCTTGCGGAAGCGGGAAGTTCAGGGCTGAGCAAAACTTTTTTCAAAAAGTTTTGCGTTCTCCCGTCTCACAGGAGACGGGTTTCCAGTTCCAGGCGGAGGATTTGCCGCCAGCCTTTGTGGACGAAGGCGAACTCAGGTTCCAGCCGCCCGTCGGAAGTGGCCGTCAACCGTCCGGTTGCTTCCCGCCCGGACACCGCTTGGAGAACCGGTTTGCCTGCCGCGAAGGGCATCAGCTGCGCCAGCAGCTCCACGGGCAGTACCACTGCCACGGCGTCGGCGTCCGCCAAGGCCGGGAGCAGTTCCGACACGTCTTGCACGGTCTCCCGCCACGCCACCAGCTCTACCGGCGCGTTCAAAACGCGTTCCAGGTCCGCGAACTGTTCCCCGGTCATCTGGTGCCGGGATACCCAAAGGACTCGTTTCATAGGACGCCCGCCTCCTTTCTCCTTACACCTTATTCTCGCGCGGGAAACGCTCCAGTTCAGGGCTGACGCCCTGTTTGCGCAAAAAAAAACGCCGCGCCATTCGGCGCGACGTCCGGTTTGCTCCACGCCCTGTACAGGGGCGGTTTTTTACGCGGCTCGCAGGTAGTCGAGGATGGTGACTTCGCTCAAGACGTTCCGCCTGGCCGTTTCCACGATCTTCTCCAACTGCTGGGCAGTTTCGTCTGCGTAAAAAGTTTCTCCGCACTGAACGCATTGCGTACAGGGGACGTTCTTCACAATGATGATGCACTTATCCAATGTGACCACATGGGTCGTTGTACTGCTGGTCAGCTCCCCTTTGCAGAAAAAGCAGTTCATTCTTCGCACTCCTTCCTGGCTGAAAAGTCCTCATTCCATTTCATGGGGTTCGGATAATATGCGGTTATATTCCAGAGATATCCAGCTCCAGCACCAATCACAACGTGCAAGGGCTTTCCAGTGGTTGCGGTTCCTAACACAAGACAGCTGGGGTACGGGTAATCGTCCGGGTATTGCTCTATTATGCGGCCTGTCATCAAGCAATTCTTTATGTCGCTGGGTTGTATTCCACGTTCCTGCAATCGCGCAAGCACATGCGAAGTCCACTTGATCGCCCCGCTTTGGCATAGCTTTTGCAGATCAGCAATATCCATGCGCTATCCCTCCTCTCAGATTCCGAAAGCGTCCCTGCGTCTCAAATCTCGTTGACGATTCCAACGAACAGGGGCAGGTCTTCGATACGGAGGACGAAGAGGAAGGGACGGTCCAAATCCATAACGCAGACTTCAGGGTCGGGGTCGGGCATGGCGGAGGTGGGAAAGACCATGAAGATGGTCACGGCGGCGGCTTCGACGCCTTCCTCATCCACTTTGACGCGGGCCAGCTGCTCCGCGCCGGAGACGTAAGCGTCCAAGGTAGTCAGCGCGCTCATATCGGCCTTGGATTTATCCAGAACGTCCTGTACGCCCATACTCCGGAGGGCGTCGATCAGGTTGAGTTTGGAGTTGACGTCGAACTTCGGCACGGACCACTGGACTTTGCCCCAATGGGCGTCCTGGCCCTGGAAGTCCAGCCCGGACAGCAGCGCGGGGTCTGCCAGCAGCGACTCCGGCGTCACGCCCTCATCGGGGAGCAGGAACACCATCTCGCCGAGTTCCGTGGGCAGGTACGCCGCTTGGTAGCCGTCCCGGCGCAGGAAGCTGCTCCGCTGGGTCTGGTGCATGAAGTCGATTTCCCGTTCCGCTCCGGCGGCGGTGGTGAAGACGTCCTTTTGGGTCAGGTCCTTTGAGAAGTTGTCGGTCCAACCCGCTCGGTAGTACAGCGCGGACGCGAGAAGGGCTAAGGTATCGGCCTGGGTCTGAACGATTGGCTGCTCTCCGCCAATCAAGCCGTTGGTTTGCTCCTTAGCCCATTGGGTCACGGCCTGATCCGCCTGATCGCTGCCCATCGGCACGGAGTAGGTCCCGGCGAAGTATTTCTGCGCCAACACGTCCAGCGTCTCCTGGACGTAGCTCCCCGCCATGCGGTCGTTGAGCCAGATGGAGTTGGCCAGCAGCAGGGAACGGTTTTCCTCATCTGTGTACAGGCCCTTCCACACCTGGGAGACCTCGTTTTGGAGCGTCGCCACGTCCGCCGTGCCTAAGGCGTCCAGTACCTGCGCGCGGCTGTTCCCGGCGCAGCACTGGGCCAGCAGAGCCATCGCGGACCACAGCGACAGCGGGGAACAGATTGCGTTTTTGCCTTCCTGTCCGGCCAGCATCCGGGGGATACTTTTCCCGGCGAAGGCGTTCAACGCGTTCACGGTGGTTTCGGAGACGCCCTCGCCGCGCAGCTGTTCTACGGCCTGCTCGTACTCGGACTGCGCGTTGTAGTAGGCGTTCCAGGTCTCGTCGTCCATCTCCTCCGGCATGACGGGCCGGGCAGGGAATTTCGGGTATACGGGTTGGCTCAAGGTGCAGTTGGCCAGCACAGCGCGGTTGTTTTCGCCGGACGTGCCGCCAGGGGTAGGGACCGGAATGTCACAGGCGGCTAAGCCCAAAACCGCCGCCAGCAGAAGCGCGATAGTCTGTTTCATGTGGTCAGCTCCTCTCCGTTTTCTAGCTTAGACGCAGCTGAACGGAAAAAGTTCCGCCTGCGCCGGATTTTTTTGACCGGTTGCCGCGGCGGCAGATGTGTGTTACAATCGGCTCAAACGATTGAGGGGGGACCATCATGACGGGGCGGTCCCGAACGGCGCGGAAATTTGACTTGCATATCCGGCAGGTTTCCTGTATAATGACCCCCTGAGAGGGCGCGGGAAACTCGTTCCTGACCCCTCGCCCTCTTAAATATTGCGCTGCATCCGCGTCAGGCGGAGCGGCAGCAGGAGGTAATGTATCTTATGAACGCTCGGAAACACGACACCCGCTGGCTGGTGAGCGTGGCGTTGATGGCCGCGATTGTGGTCCTCTTGGCCAACACGCCCCTGGGCCTGATCCCCTTGCCCATCATCAAAGCCACCACCACCCACATCCCGGTCATTTTAGGCGGTATCCTGCTCGGCCCGTTGGCGGGCGGTATCCTCGGCGGCGTCTTCGGACTGTGTTCCATGATTAACAACACCGTCGCGCCTGCGGTCCTCTCCTTCGCGTTCTCCCCCGTGATCGCCGCCAGTACCACCGGCGCGTCCGGCGCGGTCAAAGCCCTCTGGGTCGCCGTCGGCTGCCGCATGATGATCGGCATCGTCGCCGGTTGGCTGTGGCTGGCTCTGAAAAAACTCCGCGTCAGCGATTACATCGCTCTGCCGGTCGTCGGCTTCGTCGGCTCCATGACCAACACCGTGTTCGTCATGGGCAGCATCTATTTCCTGCTCCGCCCGGAGTACGCCCAAGCGATGGGCGTGGGTATGGACGCGGTACTCGGCCTGGTGATGGGCGTCATCACCGGCTCCAGCGTTCTGGAAGCTGTCGTGGCTCTGGTGCTGGTCACTGCCATCGGGAAAGTCCTGCTCCACGTCCCCTACCTGCGGCCGGTCCGGGCCGTCAAAGAAAACTGAACCTTCAGAGGTGAGCGTCATGCTCTTGGCCATCGACATCGGCAACACCAACATCGTCATCGGCGGGATTCAGGACGGGAAGATTGCGTTCGAGGCCCGCATCGCCACGGACCGCATCAAGACGTCCGATCAGTACGGGGCGGAGATCAAAAGTATGCTCAGCCTGTTCAACGTCAAGCCGCGGGATGTGGAGGACTGCATCATCTCCTCGGTGGTGCCACCGGTGTTCAACTCGGTGCGGACCGGGGTGCGGAAAGTAATCGGGAAGTACCCGCTGGTCGTAGGGCCGGGCATCAAGACGGGGCTGAACATCCAGATGGACAACCCGTCCCAAGTGGGCAGCGACCGCATCGTGATCGCGGTGGCCGCGTTGGCGGAGTACGAACCGCCGCTGATTTTACTGGACCTGGGCACCGCGACCACCATCGAGGTGGTCGGAAAAGGCAGCGCGTACTTAGGCGGCTGCATCATCCCCGGCGTGCGGGTCTCCCTGGAAGCACTGACTTCCCGTACCGCGCAGCTGCCCGGCATCAGCCTGGACAGCCCCAAACAGGTCATCGGCAAAAATACCGTGGACTGTATGCGCAGCGGCATCATGTACGGCACCGCCGCTATGCTGGACGGAATGCTGGACCGGGTGGAGGAGGAATTAGGGTTCCCGACCACCGTAGTAGCCACCGGCGGTATGGCGCAGTTCGTGATCCCCCTGTGCCGCCGGAAAATCCAGCTGGAACGGGACCTGCTGCTCAAGGGCTTGCACATCCTCTACGAGAAAAACCGGGGCGGGAAAAAATAACCGGGACCTTCCGCGGTCCGGGGCCGGGAGCGTGACTCCCGCTCCGGACCGCGTCCTGTTTCCGCGTACAAAATTCGGGAATGCTCTTGCATTTTTCTGGGGAAAATGCTACCATATAAACCAGCAAAGGCGTATCGGTACGCCAACTTTTGTATCTGGAGGAACTGACTATGTTCAAGAAACTCATCAACATCCTGAAAGCCCACCCCCGCAAGATCGTGTTCACCGAAGGTACCGACGAGCGTATCCTGGAAGCGTCCGCCCGGCTGCTGTCCGGAACGTTCCTGACCCCTATCCTGATCGGCAACGAAAAGGAAGTGCAGGACGCCGCGGAAGACGCTGGATTCAATATCCGCGGCGCGGTCATCATCGACCCGGAGACCTACGAGAACATGGACGCTATGGTCGCCCGGATGGTGGAACTGCGTAAGGGCAAAATGACCGAAGCCGATTGCCGGGCGATGCTGAAGAAGGGCAACTACTTCGGTACGATGCTGGTGGCGATGGGCGAAGCGGACGCGCTGCTGGGCGGCGCGACCTACTCCACCGCCGATACGGTCCGTCCCGCGCTCCAGCTGGTCAAGACCAAGCCGGGCAACTCCATCGTGTCTTCCTGCTTCATCCTGGTCCGCCCGTCCGCCACCGGCGGCAATATGGTGCTGGCTATGGCCGACTGCGCCATCAACATCAACCCGTCCGAGGACGAGCTGGTGGAAATCTCCCGCGAGACCGTCGAATGCGCCCGTCTGTTCGGCGTGGACCCCAAGGTTGCGTTCCTCAGCTACTCCACCTTCGGTTCCGGTAAGGGCGAGACGGTGGATAAAATGCGCAACGCGGCGGAAAAAGCGAAACTGGCTATGCCGGACGTGCCCGTCGAGGGCGAGCTTCAGTTCGACGCCGCCGTCTCCCCCCGCGTGGCGGAGACCAAATGCCCCAATTCCCAGGTCGCCGGTTACGCCAACACCTTCATCTTCCCCGACATCAACGCCGGGAATATCGGCTACAAAATCGCCCAGCGTCTGGGTTCCTTCGAAGCCTACGGCCCCATCCTGCTGGGCCTGAACGCGCCAATCAACGACCTCAGCCGCGGCTGCAACGCAATGGAAGTCTACTCTATGGCGATCATCACCGCCGCGCTGGCCGGCGCCGCCGAGGCCGCGAAGTCTGAGAAGAAGTGATCCTGCCGGACCGGACGCCACGCCCGTTTCATCAAAACCGGACCCTTCCCCCAAATCAGAACCGTGTTCTCCCCCCGTAAGGGGGAGAACACAAAAACCTCTCGGAAACGTTCTTTTCCCACGGCTCCGCCTCTCCAGACGGGGCCGCGTTTTTGTGCGGAAAAACTTGACTTTTCCGCCCGGAGTTCCTACAATAGGGAACAGGCTCTTTCATTCAACACAACAAATAAAGGACTGAGACGATATGGCCAAAGAAACCGGCAAAAAACAGGTGGAGCAGATCACCGATATGGAAGTGGACTTCGCCCAGTGGTACACCGACGTGTGCAAAAAAGCGGAGCTGATCGACTACTCCTCCATCAAGGGTATGTTCATCTACCGCCCCTATGGCTACGCCATCTGGGAGAACATCCAGCACGAGTTGGACCGGCGGTTCAAGGCGCTGGGCCACGAAAACGTCTACCTGCCCATGCTCATCCCGGAGAGCCTGCTCCAGAAGGAGAAGGATCACGTGGAGGGCTTCGCCCCCGAGTGCGCGTGGGTGACGATGGGCGGCAGCGAGAAATTGGAGGAACGTTACTGTATCCGCCCCACCAGCGAGACGCTGTTCTGCGAGCATTACAAGAACGTCATCCACTCCCACCGCGACTTGCCGAAGCTCTATAACCAGTGGTGCAGCGTGCTGCGCTGGGAGAAAACCAGCCGTCCGTTCCTGCGCCACCGGGAGTTCCTGTGGCAGGAGGGCCACACCATGCACGCCACCGCCGAGGAAGCGCGGGCGGAGACCATGCAGATGCTCAACGTCTACGCGGACTTCCTGGAAAACGTGCTGGCCATGCCGGTCGTCCGGGGACGCAAGACCGATAAGGAAAAATTCAACGGCGCCGAAGAGACCTACACCGTCGAATGTATGATGCACGATCACAAAGCCCTTCAGGCCGGGACCAGCCACTACTTCGGCGACGGCTTCGCCCGCGCGTTCGACATCACCTTCGCCGGGAAGGATAACCAGCCGCATTACCCCCACCAGACCAGCTGGGGCGTGTCGACCCGCATGATCGGCGGCATCATCATGACCCACGGCGATAACAGCGGCTTGGTCCTGCCGCCCCGTATCGCGCCGGTCCAGGTCATCGTCATCCCGGTCGCGCAGCATAAGACCGGCGTGCTGGACGCCGCGTCCGCGCTGCTGGAACGGCTCCAAAAAGCCGGCGTCCGCGCCAAAATGGACGCCAGCGATAACACGATGGGCTGGAAAGCCGCTGAGTACGAGATGAAAGGCGTTCCCCTCCGGGTGGAGATCGGCCCGAAAGATATGGAGAAGAACCAGTGCTGCATTTGCCGCCGGGACTCCGGGGAGAAGGTCTTCGTGCCGCTGGACGAACTGGAAGCTGCCGTCCGGGACCTGCTGGACGCCGTTCACGACGGCCTGTACCAGCGGGCGAAGAAAAACCTGGAGGACCATACCCGCGTGTGCTTGACGGTGGACGAGGTCAGGCAGTTTATCGAGACCTCCGGTGGTTTCGCCAAAACGATGTGGTGCGGGGATTTGGAATGCGAGCTGGCGATGAAAGAACAGGCGGGCGTCACGTCCCGCTGTATGCCGCTGACCCAGGAACACGTTGCCGACACCTGCGTCTGCTGCGGCAAACCGGCGAAACACTCCATCCTCTGGGGGATCGCCTACTAGACCGGCGGCGCGCCGGAACCGCTCCCCTTTTCCCGGAAACCGCTTGAGTCCTAGAGAAAGAGATCCCGCAGAAGGTTTCGTTCCGAAACCTCTCTGCGGGATCTTATTGTGTGGAACGTTCCGGTTCCTGCGTTTTTTACAGCCTCGTTTTGGTTGGGTATGGAAAATCAGACTTCGGGCGATTGGGGGGGCTCGTTGCCGTCCGCGGGAGCTTCCTCTGCGGGGGCTTCCTTTACGGGGACTTCCTCCGCGGACGTCTCGGCGACCACAGCGTCCTCTACGGCGGGAGCCTCTTCCACGGGAACTTCCTCGGCAGACTCGCCGCTTTCGCTTTTCAGCTCCGCGATGCGGTCATTGTTGGCTTCGATGGCCGCCTTCGCCGCCGTCACCTTCTCGCAGGCCGCCGCGTATGCGCCTTCCGGCGTCGCGCCGTGTTCCGCGTAGTACAGCCGGCCCAACTCCAGGTACGCCTTTTTGATGGCGTCTTCCTCGCTCATATTGGCCAGCTTCAGCTTCGCCATCTCGGCCAGCCGCTTGGACTGGGCGACGCCCGCTTGAGCCAGGTCAGTTGCTTTCTCCCTCAAAGTATCAAAAGAACCCATGTGCATTGCCTCCTTTATAAAAAGTACGGTTTCCCGTCCTCTACCCCTATTCTATCCTATTTCCGCAGGCCGCGCAAGGACCTTCAAGATGTTTTAATCAATTTTTTATTTCCCGCTTGGTTCGACTCCCTTTCCGGGGGCTTCCAAGCCTCTGCGGAAAGGGAGACGGCCTGTAGGGGCTGTGAAATCAGTAAGCGACTTTTTCCTCCAGCCACGCTTTGACCTCGGAGATCGGGATGCGGACCTGATCCATCGTGTCGCGGTCGCGGATGGTGACACAGTGATCGGCAGGGGTGTCCGCGTCGCCTACGGTCTGGAAGTCCAAGGTGATGCAGTAGGGCGTTCCGATCTCATCCTGACGGCGGTAGCGTTTGCCGATGGAGCCGGTCTCGTCGTAGTCCACCATGAAGGATTTGGACAGCTCCTGATACAGCTCCTGCGCGGGACCGGCCAGGACGTCCTTTTTGGACAGCGGCAGGACGGCGGCTTTGAAGGGGGCCAAGGCGGGGTGGAAGTGCAGGACCGTGCGGATATCGTCGTTGCCCTTCTTGTCCTTGCCGACGACCTCCTCGTCGTAAGCCTCGCAGAGGAACGCTAAGGTCACGCGGTCCGCGCCTAAGGACGGTTCGATGACGAAGGGGATATAGTGTTCGTCCGCCTCCTGATCGTAGTACGTCATATCCACGCCGGAGGTGTTCTGGTGAGCGGTCAGATCGAAGTTGGTCCGGCTGGCCACGCCCCACAGCTCGCCCCAGTCCGTGAAGGGGAAGGCGAACTCAAAGTCCGTGGTGGCGTTGGAGTAGTGCGACAGCTCTTCCGGCTCATGGTCGCGCAGGCGCAGGTTCTCCTCTTTGATGCCCAGCTCCAGCAGCCACTGGCGGCAGAACTGCTTCCAGTACGCGAACCACTCCAGTTCCGTGCCCGGCTTGCAGAAGAACTCCAACTCCATCTGCTCGAACTCGCGGGTGCGGAAGATGAAGTTGCCCGGAGTGATCTCGTTGCGGAAGGACTTGCCGATCTGGCACACGCCGAAGGGGAGTTTCCGGCGGGTGGTGCGCTGCACGTTTTGGAAATTGACGAAGATGCCCTGGGCGGTCTCCGGGCGGAGGTAGACCGTATTTTTCGCGTCCTCCGTGACGCCCTGGAAGGTCTTGAACATCAGGTTGAACTGACGGATATCGGTCCAGTTATGCTTGCCGCAGGTGGGGCAGGGAATCTGATGCGCTTCGATGAAGTCCTTCATCTGGCTCTGGCTCATGGCGTCCACGCTGTGGCCCAGCTCGAAGCCGTTCTCCTGACACCAGTCCTCGATGACCTTATCCGCGCGGAACCGCTCGTGGCACTCCTTGCAGTCCATCAGCGGGTCCGAGAACCCGCCCACGTGTCCGCTGGCGACCCAGACCTTCGGGTTCATCAGAATCGCCGCGTCCAAGCCGACGTTGTACGGGTTCTCCTGCACGAACTTCTTCCACCAGGCCCGTTTGATGTTGTTCTTCAGCTCCACGCCCAACGGGCCGTAATCCCAAGTGTTCGCCAAGCCGCCGTAGATCTCGCTGCCCGCGAAGATGAAGCCTCTGCCTTTGCACAAGTCCACGATACTTTTCATCGTCTTTTCGCTGTTTTTCATGGTAACGCTCCTTTTTCAGTAATCGCCCACGGGGGTAGTCCAAAAGTTTCGGGCCGCCCTTTTCAAAGGGCGGTAGGGGTCCAGGGGGCTAGCCCTCTGGTGGGGTTTGGGGCGAAGCCCCAACGGCCCGCCCGGCGGGGACGTGCAAAACGCCCTGAGCCGTGCGGCTCAGGGCGAACATTTGAATCTGTCCGTGGTTCCACCTGACTTCGCGCCGGATTGGCGCGCACTCTGTCCCGGTAACGGTGGGGGGACCGGCGGGTCATTTCCTACCCACGCTCCAGGGTGCCTTCCCGCCGGGCCGTCGGAGGATTTTCACCAGGCATCCTCTCTCTGCAAACCGGGCCGCGGAGGTACTCATTCCCTGTCGTCGCTTTACGTTCCCCTATTGTATGACACTTTTTTGCCCTTGTCAAGGGGAAATCTTGATCGTTTTCATAAAAGCTGTATTCTCCCCCGAAGGTTGTTTTCATGCTCCGCCCCGCGTCAGAGGTAGGACTCCACGTGCGGGTGACGTTCCAGTTCCCGGTCCAGGCACGCCAGGAACGCGTCGGTCAATGCGGGCTTCCGCCGCCGCCCCAGCAGGAAGTAGATGCGTTCATCGGGAGGGCCGTCCTCAAGTGGATGGAGCGTCACTTCCAGCCGCGTCTGGAGCGCAAAAGCTACCGTAGCCGGAACAATGGCCCAACGTCCGTTCCCGGTCGCGGCTGGCCACTTCCCGCGCTTCCGCCCAGACCTGGAGCCATTTTTCCGCCACCGTGACGAAATCCCGGCCTTGATCGGTCAGCTCCAACCGCCGGACGCCTCGGCCCCGGACCAGCAGCACACAGCCCAGTTCCCGCTCCAACGCGCCCAGATGCCGGCTCACCGCCGGCTGGGTGATGTAGAGCGACTGCGCCGCCTCGGAGATACTGCCGGTCCGGACCACCGCCAGAAAGACTTCAATCGCCTGCTGTGTCATAAGCGCCTCCTCAGAACCCGGATGCCTGCACCCGCTGAAATATAACCTTTTCGTCATATTCTACCCAAAAAAGAATCATTTTACAAGAGGTCCGCCTTCCGGTATACTGAGAAAAAACGGTCCCCTACGGGGACCTCGGGGGGATCTCGTATGACAAACAGGGCCTTGGAACTGACCTTTGTCGCCCGCCTCGGCTGGGGCATTGCAGGCGCGGCTTGGGCCACCGTCTTCGCGCAGGCGTTGGCGGCGGGGGCTTGTCTGCTCTACTTGAAGACACGCTGTTCCACGCTGCTGTTCGCACGGGCGGACCTGCGCTGGGACCGACCGCTCCTGCGCCGCGCCGCACGGTTCAGCATGGTCTCCGCCTTGCATATGTGCAGCCTTTACACGGGGAAATTGCTGGTGCAAGGCGCGGTGAACGGGTTAGGCGCCAGCGCAGTGGCCGCGTTCACCGCGGCTACGCGGATCGAGGGCTTCGCCAACTCGTTCGGGGACAGCGGCGCCTGCGCCATGTCCGTCTTCATCGGGCAGAACACCGGAGCCGAGGAACGGGTTCGGGTACGTCAGGGATTTTTCACCGGGCAGAAGCTGCTGGGCGTACTGGGAGCCGTCATGTCCCTGCTGATGCTGGCGGGCGCGAGACCGCTGCTGATCTTCGTCCTGCCCCAAGACGATCCCTCCAGTTTCCCGCCGGCGCTGGGCTACCTGCGGCTGGTGGCCTGCTTCTACCTGTTCAACTTCCTGGGCAGCGGTCTGGCGGGGTACTTTCAGGGACGCGGGCAGATGCATGTCCCCGTCCTCGGCGCGACCGGACACCTCACCCTACGGGTGGTCGTGTCCTTCCTCCTGACCCGTTCCATAGGTCTTCCGGCGGTCGCTCTGGCCTGCGGTCTGGGCTGGATCAGCGTCGTAATCTTCTGGTGGATCCTCTTCTGCCGGGACCAGCGGCGGTACCTTACCGTCAAAACCGGCGTCCCGGTTTAGAAAGATCCCGTGCAGGGACCGCTTTTCAGCGGACTGCACGGGACCTTTTTTATTCCGCGGAGATCATGTAGTAATACACCGGCTGACCGCCGGCGATCAGGTTGACCTCAGCGTTGGGGCAGGCGTTGGTGAAGATCTCCTCGGTACGCTTCGCCTGCGCCTGGTCCACGTCCTCGCCGTAGAAGATCGAGATGAACTCCGCTTGCTGGTGGCTGTCCGAGTGGGCCAGCCGGGTCAGGAGCGTCTCCAGATCCTGGTCCGTCCCGAAGAGCTGGTGTTCCTCCAACGCCAAGTAATCGCCCTGTCGGATGGCGAACCCGTCGAAGTCGGAGTCCCGGGCCGCGTAAGTGATCTCGCTGGTGTGGACGCGGGAGAACGCGTCGTTCATCGCGGCGGTGTTGTCTTCTTCGGACGCGTCCGGGTCGGCGGCCAGCATCGCGGAGATCCCTTGCGGCACGGTCTTGGTCCCCAGAACGACCACTTTCTTGTCCTCGCAGAGCGGGATGCACTGCTGTGCGGCCATGATGATGTTCTTGTTGTTGGGCAGGACGTAAACGATTTCCGCAGGGGTGGCGTCAATCTCCCGGAGTATGTCCTCCGTGGAAGGGTTCATGGTCTGGCCGCCGCCGACCAGACCGTCCACGCCTAAGTCACGGAATACGGCCTCCAGACCCTGACCGGCGCACACGGCCACATAACCGAACGTTTTCTCCGGCGCGGCCTTTGCGGGCCGGGCGTTCTGTTCCAGCTCGGCCTCCACGCGTTCCAGATCGTCCGTACTTTGCACGTGCCGTCCTGCCGCCAGATCTTCGGCCTGGGTACGCATATTCTCGATCTTGGCCAGCTCCAGCACGCCGTACTTCTGCGACTCGTTCAGCGCCTCGCCGGGCGTGTTGGTGTGTACGTGGACCTTGAACGCTTCGTCGTCCTCTCCGATGACCAGGCTGTCGCCGATGCGGCTGAGGTACTGGCGCAGCGGTTCCAGGTCCGCGTCCGCCGTCCGCTTGCGCACGATGAACACGGTGTCGAAGGCGAAGGTGATCTCCTCGGCGGACATGGTCTCAAAGTCGGCCTTATCCGCTGGCGCAGCGGCAGGCGTTTCCGTATCCTCGGGCAGAGGCAGACCTCTCAGCTCGTCCAGCATCCCCTGGAGGATGATAAGGAACCCTTTGCCGCCTGCGTCCACCACGCCGGCTTTTTTCAGCACAGGGTTTTGGTTGATGGTGTCCGCCAAGGCCAGCTGGCCTTCTTGGATTGCGGCTTCCAGGACGCTTTCCAAGTCGTTGTTTTCCCGCGCGAATCCGGCGGCGCGGGCGGCGGCCAGACGGGAGACGGTCAGAATCGTGCCCTCCGCCGGTTTCATGACGGCCTTGTAGGCCGCCGACACGCCGAAGTCCAACGCGATGGCCAGATCCCGGCCATCCATCGACTCCTTTTCCTTGATCGCCTTGGCGAAGCCCCGGAACAGCAGCGAGAGGATCACGCCGGAGTTGCCCCGCGCGCCTCGGAGCAGCGCGGAAGCCGCGCCTTGCGCGGCCTGCCCGACGCTCTCGTAGCGGTTTTTTTTCATCTCCGCGGCGGCGGCGCCGATGGTCAGGGACATATTCGTCCCCGTGTCGCCGTCGGGGACAGGGAAGACGTTCAGATCGTTGATGGGCTGTTTTTGCGCGTTGATGGCGGCGGCTGCGTGGATCACCATCCGTTGAAAAGCCGCCGCGTCGATGTTCTGTACCATAGTCGGCCAATTTCCTTTCTGCGCATGGTTTTGTCAGAAACGCATGGAATCCACGTACACGTCCACTGCCGCCACTTCCACGCCTGTGGTGGTGCTGACGACGTAGCGTACCTCGCCCATGATGGCGCGGCAGACTGCCATCAGATTGACCCCGTTGTCCACGATGATGTGCAGCTCAATGGAGACGGTGCCGTCCTCGTTGTAGTAGACCTTGACGCCTTTGGCCATCGACTCCCGCTTGAGCAGGTGGACCAGGCCGTCGGTCTTGGACCGGACCGCCATACCCTTGACGCCGTAGCAGTTGGTGGCCGCGCTGCCGGTGATGGCGGTGAACACATCGCTGCTGATGCGGATCTCACCCAATTCGTTTTGCAGTTTCATTTGGAATGCTACCTTCCTTTCGCCGGGGTATTGGATATGGTATGCGCCGTTACCCTTATTCTATTCGATTTTCCTGGAAAATGCAAGACCTTCTTTCAGGTATCACTCCCCCTTCGGGGGAGAATACGGCTTTTTTGTTGGAGTCCTCCCCCTCCGGGGGAGAACACGGGTTTTATCGGGACCGGCGCGAAAAAATCAAAAAGCAGGGCTTGACAGCCCTGCCTCGGAATGGTATAATAAAATGCTTCTATGTCCCCGTAGGGGAAAATGCCCGGCCCCCACGTTCTGTGTCCAGTCTATCATAGAGCGGCCCAAAACACAAGAGGGAACCGCTGGAAACAGACAACGCTGCCGGGCGTCTCAAATCGCGCCGGAATCGCAGAATTGTGCATTATGACGGCACTTTTACCCGCTTCTCCGGTTATTCGGGACCGAAAATGTGTGAACCAACCGTGGATTGTCAGAAAGCGAGTTGATTTTTTAGATGGTAAAGGACGTGTACTATGGCAGGACCCTCCGCAAAAGTTTTGCCCGCTACGAGGAGATCCTGGAAATGCCTAACCTGCTGGAAGTGCAGAAAACTTCCTACCAGTGGTTCCTGGACACCGGTCTGCGGGAAGTGTTCCGGGACGTCGGCGCCATCGCCGATTACGCCGGGAACCTGGAACTGAGCTTCATCGACTTCTCTATGGACGATAAGCCCAAGTACGACGTGGAAGAGTGCAAAGCCAGAGACGCTACCTATGCCGCTCCCATCAAGGTCAAAGTCCACCTGCGCAATACCCAGAATAACCAAATCAATGAACAGGAAATCTTCATGGGCGACTTCCCCATCATGACCGAATCCGGGACCTTCGTCATCAACGGCGCCGAACGGGTCATCGTCTCCCAGATCGTCCGCTCCCCCGGTATGTACTACAACCGGGAAGTGGACAAAGCCGATAACAAAACTTACGCCACCACCGTCATCCCCGGCCGGGGCGCGTGGCTGGAGTACGAAACCGACCTGAGCGATATGTTCTATGTGCATATCGACAAAAGCCGGAAACTCCCCATCACCTGCCTCATCCGCGCCCTCGGACCAAGAACCGATCCCGAAATCCTGGAACTGTTCGGCGACGACGAACGGATCAAAGCCACCCTCGAAAAGGATACCTGCAAGACCTACGAAGAGGCCATGCTCGAAATCTACCGCAGACTCCGCCCCGGCGAACCCCCAACCCTGGACTCCGCCGAGACCTTAATCAACGCGACCTTCTTCGATCACCGCCGCTACGACCTGTCCACCGTGGGCCGCTACAAGTTCAACAAAAAAATGGCCCTGTGGACCCGGCTGTCCGGAGCCACGCTGGCCCAGCCGGTGGCCGACCCCCGCACAGGCGAGATCATTGCCGAGGCCGGCGAAACCCTCACCCGCGAGCGGGCCCAGGAGCTGGACCGCAAGGGCGTGAACCGCGCCATCGCAGACGTGGACGGCAAGCTGGTCGCGGTTTTCTCCAACGACATGGTCCGCCTGGAGGACTTTGTGGACTTTGACCCCGCTGAGGCGGGTATTGATGAGATGGTCTCCTTCCCTGTCCTGTGCTCCCTGCTGGATCAGTACCAGGGCGATGAGCTGCGGGACGCCATCCGCCGCTCCAAAGAGGACCTGATCCCCAACCACATTACCGTGGCTGACATCATGGCCTCCATTAACTACCTCAATTGCTTGGCCTACGGCTTGGGCAATCCCGATGACATCGACCACCTGGGCAACCGCCGCCTGCGCTGCGTGGGCGAGTTGATCCAGAATCAGTTCCGCATCGGCTTCAGCCGCATGGAGCGGGTCATCCGGGAGCGGATGACCACTCAGGACTTGGATGTGGTCACCCCCCAGAGCCTGATTAACATCCGGCCCGTTACCGCGGCCATCAAGGAATTTTTCGGCTCCTCCCCCCTGTCCCAGTTCATGGACCAGACCAACCCCCTGGCGGAGCTCACCCACAAGCGCCGCCTGTCCGCCCTGGGCCCCGGCGGCCTGTCCCGTGACCGCGCCTCCTTCGACGTGCGCGATATCCACTACTCTCACTACGGCCGCCTGTGCCCCATTGAGACGCCGGAAGGCCCCAACATCGGCCTGATCTCCTACCTTGCGTCCTACGCCCGGGTCAACCGCTACGGCTTCATCGAAGCCCCCTACCGCAAGACGGAAAAAATCCTGGACGAGAAGGGCAAGTGCACCGCCGTCAGGGTCACGGAGCAGATCGAGTATATGACCGCCGACGTGGAGGACGAGTTCAACGTGGCCCAGGCCACCGAGCCGGTGGACGAGAACGGCTGCTTTGCCCGCTCCCGCGTGGCCTGCCGCCACCGCAACGAGATCATCGAGGTGGACGCCGAACGGGTGGACTACGTGGACGTGTCCCCCAAGATGATGGTGTCCGTGGCCTCCGCCCAGATCCCCTTCCTCCAAAACGACGACGCCAACCGCGCCCTCATGGGCGCCAACATGCAGCGGCAGGCCGTGCCCCTGCTCACCACCGAGGCCCCTGTGGTGGCCACCGGCCAGGAGTACAAAAACTGCCAGGATTCCGAGGTGGTCATCCTCGCCGAGGGCGACGGCGTCGTCACCTCCGTGGACGCCACCCATGTGTCCGTCCGCTACGACGGCCAGGGCGAAAAGGACTATAAGCTCACCAAGTTCCTGCGCTCCAACCACGGCACCTGCATCAACCAGCGGCCCATCGTGGCGGTGGGCGACCAGGTCCACGCCAGGGACACCCTGGCCGACGGCCCCTCCACCGCCGACGGCGAGATCGCCCTGGGCAAGAACATCCTCATGGGCTTCATGACCTGGGAGGGCTACAACTACGAGGACGCCATCCTCCTCAACGAACGCATGGTCAAAGACGATGTGTTCACCTCCATCCACATCGAAGAGTACGAAATCGATGCCCGCGACACCAAACTGGGCCCCGAAACCATCACCCGCGATATCCCCAACGTGGGCGAGGACGCCCTCAAAGACCTGGACGAACACGGCATCATCCGCGTGGGCGCGGAAATCCGCGCCGGAGACTACCTGGTGGGGAAAGTCACCCCCAAAGGCGAGGCGGAAGCGACCGCAGAAGAAAAACTGCTCCGGGCCATCTTCGGCGAGAAAGCCCGGGAGGTCCGGGACACCTCCCTCAAAGTCCCCCACGGCGAAGCCGGTATCGTCGTGGACGTGAAGATCTTCACCCGCGAAGCTGGCGACGAACTCGGCCCCGGCGTCAATCAGGTGGTCCGGGTCTATATCGCCCAGAAACGTAAGATCTCCGTGGGCGACAAAATGGCGGGCCGCCACGGGAACAAAGGCGTGGTCTCCCGCATCCTCCCCCAAGAGGATATGCCCTTCCTCCCCGACGGCACCCCCCTGGATATCGTCCTGAACCCCTTGGGCGTGCCGTCGCGTATGAACATCGGTCAGGTGCTGGAAGTCCACCTGGGCTACGCCGCCAAGACCTTGGGCTGGAAGGTCGCAACCCCTATCTTCAACGGCGCGAACGAACAGGACATTCAGGAATGCCTGAAACTCGCCGGACTGGCCCGCGAAGTGGGCGTAAATGAACCGCTGATCGGGAAACCCCTCTACCTCGCCCTGGACGAGGGCGGTATGCGGCCCCTCACCCCGGAGGAAATGGCCGACAACGCCCAAGTGGCCGAGTGGCAGAAACAGGGCCTGCTGCGCATCGTGGACGGCAAAAACTGGCTGTATGACGGCCGGACCGGCCGCCGCTTCGACAACCCCGTCACCGTGGGCTACGTCTACTTCCTGAAGCTGCACCACCTGGTGGACGACAAGATCCACGCCCGCTCCACCGGCCCCTACTCCCTCGTCACCCAGCAGCCCTTGGGCGGCAAAGCACAGTTCGGCGGACAGCGATTCGGCGAAATGGAAGTGTGGGCCCTGGAAGCCTACGGCGCAGCCTACACCCTCCAGGAGATCCTGACCGTCAAGTCCGACGACGTCACCGGACGCGTGAAGACTTACGAGGCCATCGTCAAGGGCCTGAACGTGCCCAGACCCGGCGTGCCGGAGTCCTTCAAGGTCCTTATCAAAGAATTGCAGTCCCTGTGTCTGGATATGCGCGTGCTGGACAGCGACGGCGCGGAAATCGAACTGAAAGACGACGACGACGACGGCTACCAGCCCGTCCGAGACGACTACTACGACCGTGAAACCGAGTTCGATTACGGGCGAGACGCCGACTTTGCCTCCGCCGGCGGCTTCACCTTCAAAGGAGACAGCGACGACGACGATCTGCCGCTCGGCCCCGGCGAGGACGAGGACGAGGGCGAGGACGAACTCGAAGACGGACTCGAAGACACCGACGAGGACGACGATTTGGCCGCCCTGGACAACGTGCTGTTTTCCGATCGCGAGGACTTATAAGAACGGGAGGAGCTATCCTATATGAGTTACGCTGAATTTGACGCCATCCGCATCGGCATCGCCTCCCCGGAACAGATCCGCGCCTGGTCCTACGGGGAGGTCAAACGCCCCGAGACCATCAATTACCGCACCCTCAAACCAGAACGGGACGGCCTGTTCTGCGAGAAAATCTTCGGCCCAACCAAAGACTGGGAGTGCAACTGCGGCAAGTACAAGAAGATCCGCTACAAAGGCCGGGTCTGCGACCGCTGCGGCGTGGAAATCACCAAGGCGAAAGTCCGCCGGGAACGTATGGGCCATATCGAACTGGCCGCCCCCGTGAGCCATATCTGGTACTTCAAAGGAATCCCCTCCCGGATGGGCCTGCTGCTGGACATCAGCCCCCGTATCCTGGAAAAAGTCCTGTACTTCATCGCCTATATCGTCATCGACCCCGGCACGTCCCCCCTGTCCAAAAACCAGATCCTCTCCGAAAAAGAATACCGCGATATGCGCGAGAAATATGAGGACGACTTCGACGCCGGTATGGGCGCGGAAGCCGTGAAAAAACTCCTCCAGCAGGTCGACCTGGAACAGCTCTCCCAGCAGCTGCGCACCGAACTGAAAGACGCCTCCGGTCAGAAAAAAGCCAAGATCGTCAAGCGCCTGGAAGTCGTCGACGCCTTCCGCCTCTCCGGCAACAAGCCCGAGTGGATGATTATCGACGTGCTGCCCGTCATCCCTCCCGAGATCCGGCCGATGGTCCCTCTGGACGGCGGACGCTACGCCTCCTCCGACCTCAACGACCTGTACCGCCGCGTCATCAACCGCAACAACCGCTTGAAACGCCTCATCCAACTCAGCGCCCCCGATATCATCGTCCGGAACGAAAAACGAATGCTGCAAGAGGCCGTCGACGCCTTGATCGACAACGGCCGCCGGGGCCGCGCCGTCACCGGCGCGAATAACCGCGCCCTCAAGTCCCTGTCCGATATGCTCAAAGGCAAACAGGGCCGCTTCCGCCAGAACCTCCTGGGCAAACGCGTCGACTACTCCGGCCGCTCCGTCATCGTCGTCGGACCCTCCCTCAAAATCTACCAGTGCGGCCTGCCCAAGGAAATGGCCATCGAACTCTTCCGCCCCTTCGTCATGAAAAAATTGGTGGACGACGGCTTGGCCAACAACATCAAAGCCGCTAAAAAAATGGTCGAAAAAGGCGAGGCCGCCGTCTGGGACGCCTTGGAGTTCGTCATCAAAGACCACCCCGTCATGCTCAACCGCGCCCCCACCCTCCACCGCCTGGGTATCCAAGCCTTCGAACCGGTCCTGGTGGAAGGCCGCGCCATCAAACTCCACCCCCTGGTCTGCACCGCCTTCAACGCCGACTTCGACGGCGACCAGATGGCCGTCCACGTCCCCCTCTCCGCCGAAGCCCAGACCGAAGCCCGCGTGCTGATGCTCTCCGCCAATAACCTCCTCCGCCCCCAGGACGGCGGCCCCGTCACCATCCCCTCCCAGGACATGATCCTCGGCGCGTACTACCTGACCTACACCCGCGACGAGGGCGACACCGGTCACTGCTTCGCCGATAAAGACGAGGCCATGCTCGCCTACGACGCCGGCGTCGTCACCCTGCATACCCCCATCAAAGTCCGTATCTACCGCGAGATCGACGGCGAAATGCAGCACCGCTTGGTGGAAACCACCGTGGGCCGCCTGATCTACAACGAGGCAATCCCGCAGGACCTGGGCTTCGTGGACCGCTCCAACCCCGAGGCGATGTTCGAACCCGAGATCAACTTCGTCGTCGGCAAAAAACAGCTGGGCAAGATTATCGACCGCTGCATCACCAAACACGGCTTCACCGTCTCCGCCGGAATGCTGGACGCAATCAAAGACCTGGGCTACCACTACTCCACCGTCGGTTCCCTCACCGTGGCCATCGCCGATATGACCGTCCCCGAACGGAAATATGAGCTGATCCGCCAGACCGAAAAGGAGATCGTCCTCATCGACAAACAGTACCGCCGCGGCTTGATGACCAACGAAGACCGCTACCGCTTGACCGTGCTTGCATGGGAGAAGACCACCGCCGATGTCACCGCCGCGCTCCAGGCGTCGATGGACCAGTACAACCCTATCTTCATGATGGCCGACTCCGGCGCCCGCGGCTCTATGGCGCAGATCCGCCAGCTGGCCGGTATGCGCGGCCTGATGGCCGATACCGCCGGACGTACCATCGAGATCCCCATCAAAGCCAACTTCCGCGAGGGCTTGTCCGTGCTGGAGTACTTCATCTCCTCCCGGGGCGCGCGGAAGGGGATGGCCGATACCGCCTTGCGGACCGCCGACTCCGGCTACCTGACCCGCCGCCTGGTGGACGTCTCCCAGCAGGTCATCATCCGCGAGGAGGACTGCGGCACATCGAACGGAATCCTGGTCAGCCAGATCGAAGAAAACGGCCAGATCATCGAACCCTTCGCCGAACGAATCCACGGCCGCTACCCCACTGAGGATATCGTCGCCCCCGATACCGGCGAGATCCTGTTCGATAAAAACACCATGCTCACCAAAGATCACGCCGGAATCCTGGAAGCCCACGGCATCCAGGAAATCAAAGTGCGCTCCGTCCTGACCTGCCGCGCCCGCAGCGGCGTTTGCTCCAAGTGCTACGGCATCAACCTCGCCATCGGCGAGCCCGTCGGAGCGGGCGAGGCCGTCGGCATCATCGCCGCGCAGTCCATCGGCGAACCGGGTACCCAGCTGACCATGCGCACCTTCCATACCGGCGGCGTGGCCGGAGGCGATATCACCCAGGGCCTTCCCCGCGTCGAGGAACTGTTCGAGGCCCGTAAGCCGAAGAAAATGGCTCAGCTGGCCAAAATCAGCGGCACCGTCTCCCTCAAGGAGACCAAACGCAACGTCATGTGTAACGTCACCATCACCGCCGAGGACGGCGAGACCGCCTCTTACGACTTGCCCTACTCCTCCGGAATCAAGGTCAAGGACGGCGACACCGTGACCAAAGGGATGGAACTGACCGAAGGCGTGCTGTCCCCCCACGAGGTCCTGAGTATCCGCGGCCTGTCCGACTGCCATAACTACCTCATCCGCGAGGTCCAGAAAGTCTACCGCCAACAGGGCGTGGATATCAACGACAAACACATCGAAGTCATCGTCAGCCAGATGATGCGCAAGGTCCGCGTGGAAGAAGCGGGCGATTCCAACTTGCTGTCCGGCTCCACCGTGGACATCGTGGAGTTTATGGACGCCGAAGAGGCGGTCCAGGCCCGAATCGACGCCGGAGAGAAAACCGAACTGGGCGAGGACCTGACCCTGCCAACCTGTACCCGGCTGCTCATGGGAATCACCAAAGCCTCCTTGGCAACGGAATCGTTCCTGTCCGCCGCCTCCTTCCAGGAGACCACCAAGGTCCTCACCGAAGCCGCCATCAAAGGCAAAGTCGACCACCTCCAGGGCTTGAAGGAGAACGTCATCATCGGAAAATTGATCCCTGCCGGTTCCGGCTTGGCCCAGTACCGCCAGAGCGACCCCATCGACGACGAAGGAAACCTCCCCAGCGAAACTGCCGGGGAAACCTCCGAGACGCCCCCCGAAGAACCTGCGGAGGACCGCAGCGTCCCGTTCTTCCAGACCGGCGCGGTCGAAACTCAGGCCGCCGCGCAAAACCACGGCGACAACACCTTGGTCTGAACGGACCGGACGCGGGACTCCACCGCCCGTCCGCTCCGGCGGAGAACTCACTTGCCCCGCCCGCCGGGGAACAATAGAAAGGGGAAAGCCCATATGCTCCAATTCGACGAGTACAAGGTCAAACTGAACAACCTGACCCCCGCCTTGACCGAGCTGGCCCAGGCCTTGGACCTGGACGGCGCGGAACGTGAACTGGATATGCTCCAGGCGGAGTCCGCCGCCGACGGGTTTTGGGACAACTTGGCCAAAGCCCAGAAAGTCCAGCAGCGGATCAAAAACCTTCAGGACAAGGTCGACAAACAGAACCGGCGGCGCGGCCAGTGGCAGGACTTGATGGCCCTGTGCGAGATGGGCAACGAGTTCGAGGACGCCTCCCTGCTCCCGGAGCTGGAGGAGGGCTTCGCCGCGCTGGAGGCCGATATGGAATCCGCCCGCCTGGAGACCCTGCTCACCGGCGAGTACGACCGCTCCAACGTCATCCTGACCATCCACCCCGGCGCCGGCGGCACCGAAGCCCAGGATTGGGCCCAGATGCTCTACCGTATGTACACCCGCTGGGTGGAACGCCGCGGCTTCTCCTACCAGATCATGGACTACCAGGAGGGCGACGAGGCCGGAATCAAATCCGCCACCATCATGATCGAAGGCGAAAACGCTTACGGCTACCTCCGGGGCGAACACGGCGTACACCGTCTGGTCCGGGTCTCCCCCTTCGACGCCAACGCCCGGCGGCAGACCTCCTTCGCCTCCGTGGAGGTCATGCCCGACCTGCCCGAGGACGCCGACATCGAGATCCGCCCCGAGGATATCGAAATGCAGGTCTACCGCGCCTCCGGCGCGGGCGGCCAGCACGTCAATAAGACCTCCTCCGCCGTCCGGCTCATCCATAAGCCTACCGGCGTGGTCGTCGCCAGCCAACAGGAACGTTCCCAGTTCCAGAACAAGGACAACTGTATGAAAATGCTCCGCGCCCGGCTGGTGGAACTCCAAATGCAGGAGAAAGCCGAGAAAATCTCCGACCTGAAAGGCGTCCAGCTGAAAATCGAGTGGGGCAGCCAGATCCGCTCCTACGTCTTCATGCCCTACCAGATGGTCAAGGACAACCGCACCGCCTTCGAGACCAGCAACATCAACGCCGTCATGGACGGCGATCTGGACGGCTTCATCAACGCGTACCTCACCGCCGAGGCGACAGGCAACTGGGCGGCAAAATAAGAAACGCACCCAAAAACCGGCGGCGTATGGAATCTCTTCCATACGCCGCCGGTGGTTTCTGTTCCTAGACTAAGTCTCCTGAAACGCTCAGCACTTCTCGAAGATGGTGGCAACGCCCTGGCCGCCGCCAATGCACAAGGTCGCCAGACCTTTCTTGGCCTCCGGACGCTTCGCCATCTCGTACAACAGCGTGACGATGATGCGCGCGCCGGATGCGCCCACGGGGTGGCCCAGAGCAATCGCGCCGCCGTTGACGTTGACCTTGCTCATGTCGAAGCCCAGCTCGCGGGCCACAGCAATGGACTGCGCCGCAAAGGCTTCGTTCGCTTCCACCAGATCCATGTCCGTGATCGCCAGACCGGCCTTCGCCATCGCCTGACGGGAGGCGGGAACCGGACCTACGCCCATGATCTTGGGATCGACGCCGCCCTGACCCCAGCTGACCAGCTTGGCCATAGGCTTCAGGCCGTATTTCTCGACCGCCTCGCCGGAAGCCAGGATGATGGCCGCCGCGCCGTCGTTGATGCCGGAAGCCTGACCGGCGGTGACGCGCTGGACGTGTTTCCGGGTATCGGCCTCGTGGATGCCGGTGACTTCAAAGGTGTGGACGATCTCGTCTTCCACGCCCTCGGGGCCGACGGGGAACGCGCCGCGCAGTTTCGCCAGCTTCTCCAGGGGGGACAGGCGGGGGAACTCGTCCACTTTGAACTCGACCATTTCCTTCTTCTGCTTGACCATCACGGGGACGATCTCGTCAGCGAACCGTCCGGACGCGATGGCGTCCGCGGCTTTCTTCTGGGAGTTGTAGCCGAATTGATCCAGTTCCTCGCGTGTGATGCCCCACACGTCGCAGATATTCTCGGCGGTGGTGCCCATGTGGTAGTTGTTGAACGCGTCCCACAGACCGTCTTTAATCATGGTGTCGATCATCTGGGTGTGGCCCATACGCGCGCCGTAGCGGCCCGTGGGGACGGCGTAGGGAGCGGCGGACATATTCTCGGTGCCGCCCGCGACGATGATGTCCGCGTCACCAGCCAGAATGCTGCGCGCGCCTTCGATGACGGACTTCATGCCGGAGCCGCAGACCATACCGACGGTGTAGGCGGGGACGGAGGTGGGGATACCGGCCTTGATCGCGGCCTGACGGGCGACGTTCTGACCCAGGGCGGCGGTGAGGATGCAGCCGAACATGACTTCGTCAACCTGCTCCGGTTTGACCCCGGCGCGGCTCAGGGCTTCCTTGATGACGATTGCGCCCATTTCAGGGGCGGGGACGTCCTTCAGGGAGCCGCCGAACGAGCCGATCGCGGTACGGCAGCAGTTGACCACATAGATTTCTTTCATAGCTTCTATTACCTCCAAAATTTTGTGTTGCGCCCATGCGCAGGGGTTGGGTCCTGCTCTTGAATTAGATTATATCGGAGGACGGCAAAAAAAGCAACCACCAAATCCTTTTTCTTTCAAATCTTTCACAAAAATTTTTCTGAAATTCGCATTTGTCTTTTCCAACTTGAACATCTCCGATTTTTCCCGCCCCTGCGGGGGGCCAAATTCAGAGTTTTTCCAGCTGGCAGAGGATGACGGAGACCTGAGCGCGGGTAATGTTGCTGTCGCCGTGGAACAGGCCGTCGCTGCTGCCGGTGACGATGCCGCCCCGGTACCAGCGGTAGACCATATCGCCGCGCACGGTGCCTGCGGGCACGTCGGGGATGCTGTCCACTTCTTTGACCTGCGGAAAGTCGGGTTCCCAATAGGCTTTGTCCAAGATCTCGAGCATCTCGTAGCGGGTACACAGGCGGTCCAGGCTGTCGGCGGGGAATCGGGCGGGGGTGATAATCTTTTTGTTGACGCACCACTGGTAGTAAGGCATATACCACGGACCGTTCGATTCCGGCAGGGTCTCACCGTCCGCGTCGAAGTAGTAGTGGCGGGTGCTGTAGGCCAGGACCAGAGCCTGCGCGACGGTCAGGTTGTTGTCGGGGCCGAAGAGGTCGTCGCTCATACCGGTCATCAGCTTCGCGGCGGTGACTTTGTCCACGTAGGGCTTGAACCACTGGCCTTCCCGCACGTCGGAGAAGTCCTTGATCCTTTTCAGCTCGCCGGAGGCGTAAGCGGTCTGGGTCTTTCCGGAGCCGGGGTCTAGGGTGCAGAACTCCAGGCCCATCAAAGTTTTGGCTTCGCCGGTCCAGACGATCTCTTTCCCAGTCCAGATGGGGCCGTTATAGGGCATGGGAACGCCGTCGAGTTTCTTTGCCGCGCCGGTGGAGCCGTCGGCGGCGTAGGTGGTATAGTACAGCGTGTAATCCCCAAAAAATCCCTTCTCGGTTTTCTCCGTGGTGTACCACATCAGATAACCGCCCTCTGGGCTGGTGGGAACCAGCCAGGCGTGGCTGACCATCTCCTGCGCCCCGGCGGGAAGGTCCACTACGGTACGGATCTTGGTCGCCTCCGCAGAGAAATCGTCCTTCGGCGTGAACGCGAGGTAGAGACTCCAAGGGTCGTTGGCATAGTCGTAAGCCGCGCCCTTCTTCGTGTCGAGGTAGGCGCTCAGATAACCCTTGCTGGTCTCCGCCAGCGCGCAGGTCATACCGCCGGTGCGGATATCGGCCCGTTCGCCGGGCCATTTGATAAAGATGTTGGCCGTGCCCGCCTTGGACGTGAACTTCTCCTCTCCGGCCTTCGCGCCGTAACGGTAGAGCATTGCGCCGTTGGGGGAGCCGTCGCCGGTGTCCAGCGTGATGAGATTGCCGCTCTTGTCTATGATGATATCATCCGCCAGGGAGTGGGAGACGTAGCCGGTGGAGTTGTTGGATATCGCACAGTTTTTGTCCGTGATGGTCATGTCGGAGATGCGGATACTCAAGGTCATGTTGGCCTGATGATTGAGGCCGTCGGAGCTGACGAACATCGCGTGGCCGCTGTGGATGTAGAGCATCCCGCCGCCCTCGGCAAAGCTGAAGTTGCCGTGCTGTCGGATGACGTCGATGGTGTTGGCGTCCCGGAGGGAGGCCGCCCCCAGACGTTCCCAGTCCTTGGAGTACTTGACGATTCGGAGGACTTCCTTTTCGCGGGACTCCTCGAAGTTGTCCTGACCGAAGACCAGGAAATTATAGTCCTCGCCGTAGTGGATCGCGCCGATCTCCGGCAGTTCGATGTCCAGCTGTTTCACGCTGGTCTCTTTGAAGTCGGGGCTGTAGGTGGAGATTTTGATCTTCCGGGTGTCGGAGGTGTATTTTTGTTCGTCGCTGTCCCAGACCTGGATGCCGTCCACCCAGAACAGCTCATAATTGCCGTCGGCGCGTAGATTCAGCGGGTCGCCCCGGTCGGACTTCGCCATACCGTCTCCATAAACGGCGTCCGACACAGGCGTTGTGCTGGTATTTCCGCCGCCAGGGTTGCTGGTAGAACCGCCGCCGGGGTTCGTCGTAGAACTCCCGCCGCCGGGGTTTGAGGCGGAGCCGCCGCCTGAGCTGGGAAGCGTTTCGGTGTAGCTGTAGCCGCAGACGTTGCACTCGTAGGTTCGGACGCCCTCTTGCGTAGCGGTGGGTTTTTTGGTGATGCTGACGCGGTAGGCGTGGGCCACGGTCCCGCAGGAGTCCAAGGTTTCTGTGGTCTTGCAAAGACTACAAGTCCGTGTTCGGCGGCCTTCCTGCTGGCAGGTGGGGTTGACCCAGCTGTAGCTCCAACGGTGAGTGTGGCCGTCAGGGTGAGGCGTGGAATCGCTGTCCATCTGCGCGTCGTAGTCCGCCTGGCTCAGGACGGTGACGTGGACGATGGCGCGGGGTGTGGGCGTCTCACCGGACAGGTAGCCGAAGTAGGTGACGTCCGCCGTACCTGGGGCAATCCCATAAAAGTAATCGGCGCGGATACCGACGACGGATTTGCCGCTGTCTTCCGGGGTCACGTTGCTGAGTTCCGTTGCGGACTGGTAGGGACCAAGGACCAGGGGTTTGGGTTGATTTTCGCGGTCGGCGGGGATGGTGACGTCAAACTCATAAAGACCGCTGTCGTTTTGACCCAAATAGGTCCCGCAGAGGGGGTTCGGCTGGTAAAGGACCTCGTCGACGTGTTCATCGGCCCGCGCCGCTGGAAGCGTCGGGAGCATCAAACCAGCGGCGCACAACAGCGCCGCGGCTTTTTTCCAGAATTTCATATGGCAAACAGAACTCCTTTCCACATTTATAGCTGCAAAATGATCCCTACCACTGCCGCCGCGCCGATAAAGACGATAGGGTGAAGTTTTTTCAAAGGCGTGCATTTCATGCAGAGGAACACAGCCGCGCACAGCGCGACAGACAGCCAACGGGTATTGGTCAGAGCCAGCCTGTCCCGTCCGCCCCAGAAGACGGACATGGCGACGCTCAACCCGGCGGAGGTGATGAGCGCGGTGGAGGCGGGGCGCAGGCCGTAAAAGACCGCGTCCACGGTGCGGGACTGGCGGAATTTCTGCAAAAACCCGGCGATGATGATAATGATGACGACGGACGGGAAAATCAGCCCTAACGTCGCCGCCACCGCGCCCGGCAGACCTGCGGTCTCATAGCCCACGTAAGTGGCCATATTGACCCCCATAGGTCCGGGGGTGGACTCGGAGACGGCGATCATGGTGGTCAGGTCGACGTTGGTGAACCAACCGGTGCGTGTCCCCATGTCCTGGAGGAACGGAATGGTAGCCAAGCCGCCGCCTACGGCGAACAGGCCGACTTTGGCGAACTCGAAGAACAGCCGGAGAAGTAACATTAAGCGTTGCCTCCCTTCTGGGAGAGCGTGCGGGCGACGTAGCCCACCACACCGGCGCACACGATGAGAAGCACCGGCGACACGCCCAGGAAAAAGGCGAATATCACGCCCGCCAGGAAGATGCAGACGCACACGGCGTCTTTCAGGTTGGACTTTGCCAGTTTGACCACGCTGGAGGCGATCAGCGCGACGACGGCGGCGTTGACGCCAGCCAGGGCGTGCTGCACGACGGGAAAGTCAGCGAAATTGGACAGGAACGCGGCGATGGCGGTGATGATGACCAGCGAGGGAAACACGACGCCTAGCGTAGCCAGCACGCCGCCCAGGACGCCTTTGTACTTGTAGCCGATGAACGTGGCGGTGTTCACGGCGATGATGCCCGGCGTACACTGCCCCACCGCGAAGTAATCGGTCAATTCTTCGTCAGTGGCCCAGCCCTTTTTTTCCACGACCTCCCGCTGAAGGATAGGCAGCATAGCGTAACCGCCGCCGAAAGTGCATACGCCCACCTTGGCGAAGGTGAGGAACAGATCAGCAAAAATATTCACAGGATTGCCTCCCTTGATTTGCCCGCCGCCTTACACGTTGAACCGGAACAGGATGATATCGCCGTCCTGGACGACGTACTCCTTGCCTTCGGAGCGGATGAGGAGATCGGAAGAGCGTCGTGTAGGGAAAGAGTGTCTTGGTATGTGT
>CANDKT010000019.1 GCA_947385365.1 uncultured Bacillota bacterium
GTCGTGTGGCAGATGGCGGAGCTGGGCAAGGTAGACGCAGGCGGTGGTGGAACGGTAGCGGCGTATATGGCGGAGCGGAACATTGACACGCTGGACGCAGGGGTACCGGTTCTGTCCATGCACGCGCCGTTTGAGACGGTGGCGAAGCTGGACTGCTATATGACGTACAAGGCGATGAAAGCGATATTCGAGACCAATTAAAAGGGAGGCCCGCCGAATGGCGGGCCTTTCCGCATATTGTGGCGGAGCGATTTGGGTTAGGAGTAGAAAGCCTCTTTTTGGAGCAAACTAGGCCCAAAGGAGGGGGATTCATGGAGGAGGAACGGAACCAGGAGCAGGAAGAATTACAGCCCATATTGGATTTCGGGTCATCTTTGATCCGGACGGAGCGGGGAACGATCTATGTACTGACGATTGTGGGGCAGATAGAGGGGCATCAGCTGTTGCCGCCCACGAGCAAGAGTACCAAATACGAACACGTTCTGCCGCTTCTGGCGACGGTGGAGGGGAGCGAGCAGATAGACGGGCTGTTGATTTTGCTGAACAACGGGGGCGGGGATGTAGAGGCTGGGCTGGCGATTTCGGAAGTGATCGCGTCCATGTCGAAACCGACGGTGTCGCTGGTGCTGGGGGGGAGCCATTCGATTGGGGTACCTTTAGCGGTTTCGGCGAAGCGTTCTTTTATCGCGCCGTCGGCGGCGATGACGATTCACCCGGTGCGGCTGAACGGGCTGGTGATCGGGGTACCGCAGACGTTCTACTATTTTGAGCGGATACAGGAGCGGATCTTGCAGTTTGTGACGGCGAACAGCAAGATCAAGCGGGAGATGTTCACGAAACTGATGCTCCAGACGGGGGAGCTGGCGGCGGATGTAGGGAGCGTTATTTATGGCGAGGAGGCGGTCGAGTTGGGGTTGATTGATCGGATCGGCGGTTTAGCGGACGCGTTGCAGAGTCTGTATCAGATGATTGAGGAGCGGCGCGGGCAGGAGGGCTTTCAAAGGCTGTGAAAAACGCTAATGGAGCGAAACAGGAAACGCTTCCGCCTAGGACGGGAGCGTTTTTTTGCTGGCCGGGGCGAGGAAATATTCTGGGAGTGTTCCGGGAAAATGGCAGAAAAGTGGGGAAAAGGGTGTTATGCCCAACAATACAGACAAAATAGACAAGATTACGGTTGGAAGTCTAGGCAGTTTTGCCCTTGCATCGGGGGGCAAAAGTGGTTACAATATGGTTACAAAAGTAACAAGGAGATGCTTTTGGTTGTCATAATTATGACAAATTTTTTGAAATAGGAGTGTAGACAATGAAACGCAAGCTGTTTTCCACAGCGCTGTGCGCCTTTGCCTTACTCCTCCTGATGGGCGCTGGAGTTGTTTCGCAGCAACCGGCGGCTGTCTTGGCAGAGGAGGAGAGCGTCATCCAGACTGGAGCGGCGCTTGCACATGACACTCAGCCCCTTTATGGAATGAGCGCGGCGATTCCTGCGGTAGCGGGTCCGGACCCTTTGAAGCTGGCCCAAAACAGGCGGGACGATCTGCTGATTGACGGCGAGAGCGCTCCGGCGGACATTGTTATGAACCGTCAGAACGGGGTGAGCTATGTGTCCTTGGCCCCTATGGCGAAGGTACTGGACGAGACGACAGCGGTGAGCTGGGATGCCGGTACGCAGACCGCCGTTCTGAAGACGGAGAAGCTGGAGCTGACCGCAAAGGTCGGACAGTTGTATCTGATTGCCAATGGCAGGTATTTGTATTTACCGGACCGGGTGCAGCTGACCGATGGTCAAGTGATGGTACCCTTGTGGGCGCTGGCCCAGGCTTATGACGCGTCGGTGGGCTGGGAAGCGAGTACCGGAACTGCCACCGTGACGCGGGGCAGCGGCGCGATTCTGCCGGGAGATGAATACTACGATTCGAACACGCTGTTCTGGCTGTCCCGGGTCATCACCGCGGAGAGCGGCAACCAGGTACTGGAAGGTCAGATGGGAGTAGGCATTGTGGTGATGAACCGCGTGAAGAACCCCCATTACCCCGACACGGTGGAGGGAGTGCTGGCGCAGAAGAATCAGTTCTCCACGTACCGCTCCGGCAGGCTGGCCGAGCGGGAACCGAGGCAAAGCAGTGTGATTGCTGCGAAGCTGGTTTTGGACGGCGGTATGGTGTCCGGTTTGGAGGACGCCCTCTACTTTGATTCCGCCGTGAACAGCTGGGCATCCCGGCATAAGGAGTGCATCGCGGTGATCGAGGACCACAAATTTTATCACTGAATCGAAACGAGAAGGACGGTGCTGCCACCGTCCTTTTCGTTTGCGTTTTTGGCGGGGGATTTTTAAAATTTAGGGAAATTGGGGGTTTCTTTTTTGTATATTCATGTATATAATAGCGGAGGAAGAGATTGCAGACGCTCCGCTGGCGGCGGGGCGGATATCGGAGCGGCTCAGGTGGTTTGCACCGGCTGCGGGGAGGGTACGAGAGATGACGAGGAATAACGCCCGTGAGATCGCGGTCCAGCTGATTTTTTCGCTGGGGTTCGGGACGGTCAGCGCGGAGGAGGTTCTGGGCAGTCAGTTGACGCAGGAGCGGTTTCAGGAGCTTCAGGAGGAGCTGCCGCTGTACGCTGAGTTTCCCGATGCGAAGCAGGAGCTTTACATACGGGAGCTGGTTCAGGGGGTGTTCACGCACGGGCCGGAGCTGGACCGTTACATCAGCGAGTATGCGGTAGGGTGGTCATTTGCGCGGATTCCGCGCATGGCGGCGGCAGTCATGCGCACTGCAATGTATGAGATTTTGTATATGCCGGATATCCCCAACGCGGCGGCAATCAACGCGGCGGTAGAGATCGCCAAGGGCTACGAGCCGCCGGAAGTGGTATCGTTTTTGAATGGGATTTTGGGGACATTTGTGCGGGCAGAGTTTGCGGAAACGCCGCCCAAGCCAGAGAAGGCGTTGAGTACGGAAGAAGGGAAAGTGGAGTAAGGTGTCAGTGTTAGGGATAGATACCAGCAACTACACCACATCGGTGGCGCTTGTGCAGGGTTCGGAAGGGAGGAACGTCAGTTGTCTGTTGAATGTAAAGGCTGGAGAACTGGGCCTGCGGCAGAGTGAGGCGTTGTTCCAGCATATAAAGAACCTGCCCCAACTGCTGGATCAGCTGGCGGATGAGGAAGAGGATCTGATTTATGAGATCCAGGCGGTGGGAGCTTCCACCCAGCCCCGGCCGGTGGAGGAATCCTATATGCCGTGTTTTCTGGCGGGGGCGTCTCAAGGGGCGAGCCTGGCGAGTGTATTAGGGGTACCGTTTTACCGGTGGTCTCATCAGGAGGGGCATTTCGCGGCGGCGGCGTGGTCGGTTAAGCGGATGGACTTATTGGAAGCGCCATTTCTGGCGTGGCATTTGTCCGGAGGGACGACGGAGCTGTTGCGTGTGGAGCCTTTGGGGAACGGGCTGCAAGCGGAGATCGTAGGCGGGACGAGCGACATTTCGGCGGGGCAGCTGATCGACCGCACAGGGGTTTATTTAGGCTTGAGGTTTCCGGCGGGGGAGGCGTTGGACGAACTGTCCCGTCGGGGTGAGCCGGTCGAGGCGTTCCCAGTGAAGCAGAAGGACCTGAAATTTTCGCTGTCTGGGGTAGAGAACAAGGTGAAGGAGATGGCGGAGCGGGGCGAGCCGCCGGAAGCGATTGCAAGTTTTGTGATCGAGACGGTGGCGTCAGTAGTCCATCGGGTGACGGTGGAAGCGCAAAACCAGTGGCCTGGACTGCCGGTACTTTGCTCAGGCGGGGTAGCATCCAACAGACGCCTGCGTTTCAGGCTGGTGGAGTACTGCCAGGCTGTCTTTGGCATGTCAGAATTTTCGTCGGATAATGCGATGGGGATCGCGGCGCTCACGGAGCGTGCCTTGGAGAGAGGGAAGCTGTTATGAGGAGGGAGCCGTCGATTCTCACGCCCAGTCAGGTAGGGCAGTATATCAAGGGGTTCATGGACCGGGACCCGATTCTGAGCAGTCTGATGGTCCGTGGGGAGGTATCGAATTATAAGGTGTATCCCTCTGGGCACCACTACTTCACGTTGAAGGACGGGGAAGGAGCGGTACGGTGCGTGATGTTCCGGCGGGAAGCGGTTTCGCTGCGGTTCCGGCCGGAGAACGGGATGCAGGTCATAGCGGCGGGTCGAGTCACGGTGTTCCCGCGGGATGGCCAGTATCAGATGTACTGCGCCCGGCTGACGCCGGAGGGAACAGGCGATCTCCATGTAGCCTTTGAGCAGCTGAAGGAGAAGCTGTTGCGGGAGGGCTTGTTTGAAGCCGCGCACAAGCGTCCCATACCGCGTTTTCCGAGGATGATCGCCTTGGTGACGTCCCCGGCAGGTGCGGCGGTACGGGATATGCTGCGGATTTTAGGAGCGCGTTGGCCGATGGCGCGGGTACGGGTCATACCGGTCCGGGTGCAGGGCGAGGAAGCGCCTGGAGAGATTGCGGCGGCGATTCGCTGGGTTTGCCGGAATCGGGTTGCGGATCTGATTATCACGGGCCGGGGCGGTGGGTCTATGGAGGACCTGTGGGCGTTCAACGAAGAGGTCGTAGCGCGGGCGATCTACGACGCGAACATCCCGGTGATTTCGGCAGTGGGGCATGAACCGGATGTGACCATTGCGGATTTTGTGGCGGATTTACGGGCGGCGACGCCGTCCAATGCGGCGGAGCTGGCGGTGCCGGATTGGAACGAGGTATCCGCTTCGTTGGGTCGGGGCGGGGAGCGTTTGGCAAGCGCGATGCGGAATCGTTTGGTTCGGGAGCGGCAGATATTGAAGCGTTTGGCTGGAAGTCAAGCGATGACGCGACCGGCGGCGTACTTTCAGAACAAACGTCTGCTGTTGGACTACCAGAGCCAGCGGCTGAGCCACGCGTTGGAGCGCGTATTTTCGGAGTATCGGGAACGGCTAGGGCGTTTTGCGGCGGGGTTGGATGCCATGAGTCCCTTGAAGGTATTGGGGCGAGGGTATGCGATAGCCCGGCGGGAGGACGGTCAGCTGATGGATTCCGTTCAGGAAGTCGATGTTGGGGACCGTTTCGAGCTGCGTCTGTCGGACGGATTTCTGGACTGCCTGGTCGAGAAGAAGCGGTAAAAGATAGGTTTGGAAAAAGAAAAGGAGTCGTTTATGTCGGAAGCAACGCTGAATTTTGAAGGTTCCATGACACGGTTGGAAGAGATCGTCACGCTGTTGGAGCGAGGCGACGTCCCGTTGGAGCAAGCTATGGCATTGTTTGAGGAGGGCGCGGGACTGTTGCGGACCTGCACCCGGCAATTGGACGAAGCGGAACAGAGGGTGACTTTGCTGACCGCGGGGGAAGGCGGGCAGGTGAAAGAGCAGCCGTTTTCTTCCGGGGAGGCGTGAAGATGGGGCAGGACTACGCGCGTCGGATGGCGGAGGATGTGGAACGGATCGAGGCGGCTCTGACGGGCCTATGGGCGGGGGAGCCGCGGTGCGCGGACTTGCAGGAAGCGATGGACTACTCGCTGCTGTCAGGCGGCAAACGTCTGCGTCCTGTTCTGACGCTGGAGACTTGCCGTATGTGCGGCGGCGATTTGGAAAAGGCTCTGCCTTTTGCGGCGGCGATTGAGATGACCCATGCGTATTCTCTGGTCCATGACGATCTGCCAGCTATGGACGACGATGCGCTGCGCCGGGGCCGTCCCACGAACCATATGGTCTACGGGGAAGCCACGGCAATTCTGGCAGGGGACGGTCTGCTGACGGCGGCGTTCAGCCGGTTGCTCCGGGCGGACTTACCTGCGGAGCGTTTGGTTCAGGCGGTGGAGTGCTTGGCGAAGGGAGCGGGACCGGCGGGCATGGTCGGCGGGCAGGCTTTGGACATGGCAGGCGAGGGCCGTTCCCTGACGTTGGAGGAGCTGGAACAGCTCCAGGATTTGAAGACGGGAGCGTTGATATCGACTGCGGTAGAGCTGGGCTGTATCGCGGCCGGCGGCACGGAGGAGCAGATGGAACAGCTTCGCCGGTATGCGGCGGCGCTGGGGCGAGCGTTCCAGGTCCGGGACGATATGTTGGATGTCATCAGTTCGGAGCAGGCGTTAGGGAAGCCGGTCGGTTCGGATCGGGCCAATGAGAAGAGTACGTTTGTCACCGCGTTGGGGTTGGAAGGCTGTGCGGCTCTGGTGGAGCGGCTGACCCGGCAGGCGGTGGAGGCGTTGGAGGGTTTTGCCGCGCCGGGCTTTCACATTTGGCTGGCCGAGACGCTGGCGAACCGGGAGAGATAAGAAAGCGCGTGAGGGCAATGGGAGAGGAAAACAGACAGGGTCCGCTTTTAGGGGATCTGACGGATAAAGAGGGCGTGCATTTATGCGCGCAGCTGCGCCGGGAGCTGGTAGAGGACGTATCCAAGACGGGGGGACATTTGGCCTCAAACTTGGGGGCGGTGGAGCTGACTGTAGCGATCCATCGAGTCTTTGACACCAGCCGGGACCGGCTGGTCTTTGACGTGGGGCACCAGTGTTACCCGCACAAGATACTGACGGGTCGGAGGGAAGCGATGTGTTCTCTGCGGCAGTATGGAGGGATCTCGGGGTTCCCGAAGCCGCGGGAGAGCGTTCATGACGCTTTCATAGCGGGACACGCGTCGAACTCCGTAGCGGTCGCGTTAGGTATGGCGCGGGCGCGGGCGGCGTTGGGGGAAGATTACAAGGTGCTGGCGCTGATAGGGGACGGCGCGCTCACGGGGGGGTTAGCCTACGAGGGGCTGTCCAACGCGGGGGAGTGCGGCCAACAGCTGTTGGTCATTCTCAACGACAACGGGATGTCCATCACGCCCAACGTGGGTGCGGTAGCAGGTTACTTAGCCCGGCAGCGTCTGAAGCCGCAATACCTCACCTTCAAGAAGTACTACCGCCGTTTCATGAACGCCACCTGGTTGGGGCGGAAGGTTTATCGAGTCGTCCACCGTTTCAAGCAGGCGCTCAAGCACAATCTGCTTCCGTGCAGCATGTTTGAGAACATGGGGTTTTATTACATGGGTCCGGTAGACGGGCACGATCTGGCTCAACTGACCCAAATGCTGCGCTACGCGCGGGATTTAGAGGAACCGGTTTTGCTCCACGTCAAGACGGTGAAGGGGAAGGGATTTCTGCCTGCGGAGGAGAACCCGGACGCGTTTCACGGGGTGTCGCCCTTCGACCCGATCACGGGCAAGCCGGTCAAAGCGGCGGGGCGCAATTTTTCTGCTGTTTTTGGTGCTGTTATGGCCCGTTTGGGACGGGAGGACCGGCGGATTTGCGCGATCACGGCGGCCATGACGGGCGGGACGGGGCTGGAGGAGTTTCAGAAGACCTGTCCGGAGCGTTTTTTTGATGTAGGTATCGCGGAGGGCTGTGCGGTTTCTATGGCGGCGGGCATGGCCAAGCAGGGCGCGATTCCGGTTTTTGCGGTGTACTCCACGTTTTTGCAGCGGGCCTATGATATGTTGTTGCATGACGTGGCGTTAGACGGGCTTCATGTTGTGTTGGGGGTAGACCGGGCCGGACTGGTCGGGGAGGACGGCGAGACGCATCAAGGGATTTTTGATGTGGGCTATCTGGACAGTATTCCTGGGATCACGGTGTTTGCGCCGTCCAGCTACGCGGAGCTGGAGCGTATGTTGGAACGGGCTGTTTTTCAGCTGAACGGACCGGTTGCGGTGCGCTATCCCCGGGGCGGGGAAGGCGCTTACGCTGGCGACAGCGGGGAAGCGTCTGCGGTTGTACTGCGCCGGGGTTCGGACATTACTCTGGTGGGGTATGGCTTGATGATAAACGACGTGTTGGCGGCGGCGGAGCGTTTAGCGGAGGCGGGCGTCCAGGCGGAGGTCGTCAAGCTGAACATATTGACGCCGTTAGATCCGGCATTGGTGTTGGAGTCTGTTCGGCGGACGGGGGTGCTGCTGACGGCGGAGGACTGCACGCGCAGCGGGAGCGTAGGGCAGCGTCTGGCTGCGGCGTTGGCGCAAGCGGGTCTGCGGGCCAAGACGGTTTTGCTGAATTGCGGAGACAAGTTTGTACATCATGGAGATCTGGCCAGCTTACGCCGGGAGCTTTTTTTGGACTGTGCCGGTATCGTGGAGCGGGCGGAGGAGGTGCTGGACCGTGGCGAATAAAGTGCGGTTGGACGTAGCGCTGACCCAGCGCGGTTTGGCGGAGAGCCGTCAAAAGGCGCAGGCGGTCATCATGGCCGGGGAGGTCTATGTCAACGGGCAGCGGGCGGACAAAGCCGGTATGCCGGTCAAGGAGGAGGATCAGATCGAGACCCGAGGGAAGCAGCTGCGGTATGTCAGCCGGGGCGGTCTGAAGCTGGAGAAGGCGATGGAACGCTGGAAGTTCTCTTTGAGCGGACTGATTTGCGCAGATATCGGGGCGTCTACAGGGGGGTTCACCGACTGTATGCTTCAGAACGGGGCGGCTAAGGTTTACGCCGTAGACGTGGGGCGCAATCAGCTGGACTGGCGGCTGCGCACGCACCCTCAGGTGGTGTGTATGGAGCGCACCAACGCCCGCTATCTGACGGCGGAGCAGATTCCGGAACCGCTGGACTTTTTTTCGGTGGATGTGTCGTTTATCTCGCTGAGGTTGATTTTACCGGCGGTACGTTCTCTGCTGGCGGCGGAGGGGCAGGGCGTCTGCCTGATTAAGCCGCAGTTTGAAGCGGGGCGGGAGAAGGTAGGGAAGAACGGCGTCGTTCGGGACCCAGCCGTCCACTTGGAGGTGCTGGAGGCATTTTGGAAGGATGCGGTGGAGTCTGGTTTTTCCGTGAAGGACGTGACCTATTCGCCGATTAAAGGCCCGGAGGGAAACATTGAGTATCTGGGTTGGCTGACTGTTGTGGGGGATGGGGCGGATTGCGGCGTAGATTTCGCGGCGCTTGTGGAGCGTTCCCACGAGGCTTTGAAGGAGGAGCGTCCATGAAAATTATCCTCAGTTCGAATCCCTACCGGGATCGGGGTCTGCGGGCGACATTGGAGGCGCAGCGCATTCTGGAGAAGGAGGGGGCCGAGACGGTCATCTGCCTGCCGTTTGCGCTGAAAAAGGGGGAGCGGTTCGATATCCCGCGTCAGCTGACGCTGTCCGATCTGAACAAGGAGTTATTGAAAGCGGATCTGATGATCTGTTTTGGCGGAGACGGGACGATTTTACACGCGGCCCGGGACGCGACGCTGCATGGCATTCCCATCATGGGGGTGAACATGGGGAGCGTAGGCTTTATGGCGGAGCTGGAGCGTGGGGAGCTGTCGCTGCTGGCCTATCTGGCCAGAGGCCAGTACGCCACGGAGGAACGCATGATGTTGGACGTGTGCGTTTTGCGTGGGGAGCGGTTGATTAGCCAGGAGCTGGCGCTGAACGACGCGGTGATCTCCAAAGGTTCTATGGCGCGGGTAGCAGAGATGGAGGTTTTGGCGGACCAGACCCAAGTGACGGCGGTAACCGGAGACGGGATCATCGTGGCTACGCCCACCGGTTCGACGGCCTATTCGATGGCGGCGGGCGGACCGATTGTAGAGCCGACTTCCAAGTGCATGATTATCACGCCGGTGTGCGCGCACCAGCTGGCGGCCAGAACGATGGTGTTGTCGCCGGAGCGGACCATCACGGTGCGTCTTCAGCGTGGGAGCCGGAAGCATTTGTATCTCTCGGTGGACGGCGGGAAAGCGTTGCGTTTATCGGGTGGAGATCGGGTAGAGATCCGCCGGGCGCAGCATACGACGAAGCTGATTCTGCTGGCGAACCGGAATTTTTATCAGGTCATCAATCAGAAGCTAGGAGGAGTATCCTCATGAAGAACGACCGTCAGGTAGAGATCCTGAACATCATACAGAGCATGGAGATCGACACGCAGGAACAACTGCTGGCGCAGCTGCGGCGGCGTGGGTACAACGCCACGCAGGCGACGATATCGCGGGATATCAAGGAGTTGCGACTGGTCAAGGAGCTGACGGGCCGGGGCGGGTACCGGTACGCGCTGTCGGACCGGAAGAACGTGACCAATTTGGATATGCGCTTGCGCAATATTTTCAAGGAGGGTGTGACCTCGGTGGACGCGGCGCAGAATATCGTAGTGGTCCGAACGATGCCTGGTCTGGCCTCGGCGGCCTGTTCCGCGCTGGACAGTATGCAGGTTCCTGGTATGGTGGGCAGTCTGGCCGGAGACGATACGGGGATTTTGATTATGCGGGACAACGCCTCAGCCCAGCTGTTCTGCGGCGAGATCCACAACCTGCTGAAATAGGCCGGAAGGGTCAGGAGGAGAGGTCCTATGCTTTCATTGCTCCATATTGAAAACATTGCCATTATCGAGTCGGCGGATATCGCCTTTGACCGGGGGTTCAACGTTCTCACCGGGGAGACGGGCGCGGGCAAATCCATTGTCATTGACGCCATCAGCGCGGTTTTGGGCCAGCGTACCAGCCGGGAGCTGATTCGGACGGGGGCCAAGTCCGCCTTAGTCACCGCGGTGTTCAGCGAGCTGCCCAAGCTCCAGTGGTTGGAGGACAGCGGGTTCCCGCAGGGGGAGGAGCTGCTTCTCCAGCGGGAGATCACCGGCGAGGGGCGGAACGTGTGTCGTTTGGATGGCCGGCCGCTGACCGTAGCGCAGCTGCGTCAGCTGGGCCGCCAGCTGCTGGACATACACGGCCAGCATGACGGCCAGCAGCTGTTGGACCCGGCGTGTCATCTGGGCTATCTGGACGGGTTTGGACGGACGCAGGCGCTTTTGGAGGACTACCGAAAGGCTTACCAGGCGGTGAGCGCGTTGCGGAAGGAGATCGCGGGATTGGAGATGGACGAAGCGGAGCGTTCCCGTCGGGTAGACACGTTGGAATACCAGATCCGGGAGCTGGAACGGGCGGAGCTGCGTTCTGGCGAGGACGAGGAGCTGGATCAGCGGCGTCAGCTGCTGCGCAGTGCTGGGAAGCTGATGGAGGCGGTGCAGGAGGCGGAATACGCGTTATCTGGGAGTGAAGACAGCCAAGGCGCGTGCGATCTCATCAGCGAGGCGGAGGGAGCGGTCCGTTCTGTGTCGGGGTTAGCGTCTCAGCTGGAGGGACTGGCGGAAAAGCTGGCGGCTCTGCGCTGTGACGCGGACGACGCGGCGGAGCTGGTACGGGATCTTGGCCGGGACATGGACTTCTCGCCTGGGGAGCTGGACCAGATCGAGAGCCGTTTAGATGTGATCTACCGCTTAAAGAAGAAGTACGGTCCCACGGTGGACGAAATGATGGAGTATCTGGAACGTTGCCGGCAGGAATTGGAGCAGATCGAGTTTGCGGATGACACGATAGCCCGTCTAAACAAGGAGCTGGAGCAGGCGCGGAAGGAGGCCCGCCGCCGTGGGGAAAGGCTTCGGGCGGCGCGGAAGGAGGCGGCGCAGACGCTTCAGCGGCGGGTACAGGAGGAACTGCGTCAGCTGGATATGCCGAAGGTACGGTTTGAGACGGAGTTTTCCGAGTGGGACGCAGAGGACGGGATGGAGTCGTCGGGACTGGATCGGGTACAGTTTCTGATGTCGGCCAACGTGGGCGAGGCGCTGAAACCGATCCAAAAGGTGGCGTCCGGAGGCGAGCTGGCGCG
Organism: uncultured Bacillota bacterium; assembly: GCA_947385365.1. GTDB lineage: Bacteria > Bacillota > Clostridia > Oscillospirales > Oscillospiraceae > Lawsonibacter. Next base: position 11,606 of record CANDKT010000019.1, read on the forward strand.
GATCATGCTGGCTTTGAAGAACGTACTGGCGGAGGACGACGGCATCGGCAGTCTGGTGTTCGACGAGGTAGACACGGGAGTCTCTGGCCGTGCGGCGCAGAAGGTAGCGGAAAAGATGGCGGCGATAGCGGGGAGCAAGCAGGTGTTGTGCGTGACGCATTTGCCGCAGATTGCGGCGATGGCGGACGCTCACTTTTCGGTCGAGAAGGGGGAGCAGAACGGGCGCACCTACACGCGTGTGGAGCGTTTGGATCAGGCGGGGCGTGAGGAGGAGCTGTCGCGTTTGATCGGCGGAGGAGCGGTGACGGAATCGTTGCGCCGCAGCGCGGCGGAGCTGCTGTCTCAGGCGCAGGACTACCGCTTGTCGGTGAGGCGGAGCGGAAGAAATTGAAAAACTTTTTCTTACCCTCTATGCAAATGGTAAAAATTATATTACAATAGAGGAGCAAGCGTCTGGCGGAATGACGGAGCGAGGCGCGAAAAAGAGGAGGAGTTTTTGTGGGACAGCCGAAGTATAAGCGGGTTTTGTTGAAAATCAGCGGGGAAGCTCTGGCGGGGGACGCGTCCCGGGGGCTGGATTTTCAGGTGATTGGCCGCGTGTGCGACGTCGTCAAGCGGTGCGTGGAGTTAGGCGTGCAGGTTGGCGTTGTGGTAGGAGGCGGCAATTTCTGGCGCGGTTTGAAGGACGGAGGCGACCAGATGGAGCGGGTACGGGCGGACCATATGGGGATGTTGGCGACGACGATCAACGCGCTGGCCGTGGCAGACGTTTTGGAGCAGAAGGGCGTGGAGGTCCGGGTACAGACTGCGGTCACGATGCAGGCGTTTGCCGAGCCGTACATCCGGTCCAAAGCAATCCGTCACCTTCAGAAGGGCCGGGTAGTCATTTTCGGCTGCGGAACAGGCAATCCGTTTTTCTCCACCGATACCGCCGCGGTGCTTCGGGCGGCGGAGATCAACGCGGACGTCATTCTGCTGGCGAAGAATATCGACGGCGTTTACAGCGCGGACCCCAAGCTGGACCCTGGTGCGGTCAAGTACGACGCGATCACCTACGACGACGTTCTGGCGCAGCATTTGAAGGTGATGGACTCCACCGCGACGTCTCTTTCCATGGACAACCGCATACCCGTGCTGCTCTTTGCGTTAAAGGACCCCGAAAACATTCTCCGGGCCGTGATGGGGGAGAAGATCGGAACGATTGTAGGGTAAGGGAGACACGCTCCCAGGTCATAAAACTGAAGGATAGAAAGGAAGTCAAGACCATGAGTCCAGAGAACAAGGTATACGATGACAAGATGCTGAAAACCATTGAGGTGGTCAAGGCGAACTTCGCGGCGGTGCGCGCGGGCCGCGCGAACGCAGGCGTGCTGGACCGTATCACGGTGGAATATTACGGCTCTCCCACGCCGTTGAATCAGGTGGCCGCGATTTCCTCGCCGGACCCCCGGACGCTGGTCATCCAGCCCTGGGACGCGTCTCTGCTGAAGGCCATTGAAAAGGCGATCCAGATATCCGATCTGGGCATTCACCCGCAGAATGACGGACGGATCATCCGGCTGGCGTTTCCGCAGCTGACGGAGGAGCGGCGGCGTGATCTGACCAAGCAGGTCCGGCGGTACGGGGAAGAGGGCAAGGTAGCGTTGCGCAACATCCGCCGGGACGCGATGGAGGACTTCAAGAAGATGAAGAAGGCGTCGGAGATCACGGAGGATGACCAGAAGAAGCTGGAGAAGGAGCTTCAGGATATCACCGACAAGCGGTGCCGGGACATCGACGAGCTGACCGCGGCAAAGGAAAAGGAACTGATGGCGGTATAGGCATACGGACAATGTGAAATGCAGAATGCAGAATGAGTTCTGTGTTCTGCATTTTGCAACGAGGCGGAAACGAAGACGAAAAGGTGTTGCGGAATGGTTTTTTTCCAGAAGAAAGAGGCTGGGGTACGGGTAGATTTTTCGCGTCTGCCCCGACATATCGCCATCATCATGGACGGCAATGGCCGTTGGGCGAAGAGGCGCGGACTGCCCCGCACGGCGGGGCATAGAGCGGGGGCGGAGAATTTTCGCACGATAGCGACATACTGCAAGGAGATTGGCATTGACTATCTCACCGTCTACGCCTTTTCCACGGAGAACTGGAAGCGGCCGACGGAAGAGGTGTCGGCGATCATGGGGCTTTTGAAGAAGTACCTGTTGGAGGCCATCGGGAAGATGGAGCGGGACCGGGTAAAGATGGAGTTTTTCGGAGACCTGACGCCTCTGACGCCGGAACTGCGCCAGCTGTGCGCGCGCACACGGGAGATCTCGCGGCACTACGAGGGCTGTCAGGTGAACGTGTGCTTGAACTACGGGGGCCGGGACGAGCTGATACGGGCGGCGCAGGCATTCGCGCGGGACTGCGTGGAGGGGAGAGCGGATGCGAACCACCTGAGTCAGGAGCAGTTCAGCGGGTATTTGTTTTCCCGAAACATACCGGACCCGGATCTGGTCATTCGGCCCAGCGGAGAGTTGCGTCTGTCAAACTTTTTGCTGTGGCAGAGCGCGTATGCGGAGTTTTATTTTACCGACGTACTTTGGCCTGATTTCTCGAAGGAGGAACTGCATCGGGCGATTGCGGCCTATCAGGACCGTGACCGCCGGTTTGGAGGTGTGTGATTTGGTAACTCGGATCATGGTAGGCGTAGCCTTGGGACCGGCGTTTCTGGCGGCGTTATTTTTTCTGCCGCCCATTTGGCTGTCGGTGGTGATGTCGTGCATTGCGGCCATTGGGTCCTTTGAGCTGCTCCGAGCGACCAGGGTAGCGCACCACAACGGGATGTATATCTACACTGCGGTTGCGGCGGCGGTGATTCCGATTGGGCATGGTCTGGGGTATGGCAGCTGGACTGCTCGGGCGGTGTCGATCTTGCTGATGGCGGTGCTGTTTTTCTTAGCGATCCGGTTATACGGCAGGGCGGGGGAGATCCGGTTTGAGCATATCATGGTCTGTCTTTTTGGAGGGATTGTGATTCCACTGTTTCTCTCGGCGTTGGTGCAGCTGAAACGTATGGAGTACGGCGCGTTTTTCGTGCTGTTGCCGGTTATCTGTGCGTTTACCACGGATATCGGGGCGTATTTTGCCGGAGTTTTTCTGGGAAAGCACCGGGGCGTGACGCTGGTCAGCCCCAACAAATCGCTGGAGGGCTACATCGGAGGCATTTTGTCCGGATGTCTGTTTATGCTGATCTACGGGCTTCTGGTGCGGCAATTTGCCGGGGTAGAGGTATCGTTCGGAGTTATGGCGTTCTACGGTTTGCTGGGCAGCGCGGTGGCTGAGCTGGGCGATCTATCCTTTTCTCTGGTGAAGCGGCAGTATGGGATTAAGGACTACGGGACGCTATTGCCCGGACACGGCGGGATGTTGGACCGGTTTGATTCCACCATTTTCGCGTCGCCGATGCTGCTGCTTCTGGTGGAGGTTTTGCCGGCATTTTGAAGGGCGCGGAGGCGTTTCTGAAATTTTTGGTAAGGAGAGACCAAAGCGATGAGCCAGAAGGTCACAATTTTAGGTTCCACGGGTTCGATAGGGCGGCAGTCATTGGAAGTGATTGCCGCCTGCGGCATGGAGGCGGCGGCGTTAGCGGCCAACTCGGACGTCAAGCGGATGGAGGAACAGGCGCGTCAGTTCCGGCCTAAGCTGGCGGCGTTGATGGACGAAGCGGCGGCGGCAGACTTACGGGTCCGGCTGGCGGATACGGACGTCCGAGTGGTTTCCGGCGAGGCGGGCGTGTTGGAGGCGGCAGCATTTCCTGGAGCAGATACGGCGATTGCGGCGATTGTAGGCATGGCGGGACTCAGGCCGACGCTCACGGCGATTCGGGAAGGGAAACGCATAGGTTTAGCGAACAAGGAGACGCTGGTATGTGCTGGACCATTGGTATTGGAGGAGGCGCGGGATTACGGGGCGCGGATTTTGCCGGTAGACTCGGAGCATTCGGCGTTGTTCCAGTGCTTGGAAGGTTGCAAAGACCGGCGGGAGATCAAGCGGTTGATTCTGACCTGTTCGGGCGGGCCGTTCTACGGGCGCAGCGCGGAGGAGCTGAGCGGTGTGACCAAGGAGGATGCCTTACGGCATCCCAACTGGTCGATGGGGGCGAAGATCACGATTGACTCGGCCACGCTGATGAACAAGGGCCTGGAAGTGATCGAAGCGATGCACTTGTATCGAATGCCGCCGGAAAAAATTTCGGTACTGATACATCGGGAGAGTATCATTCACTCTCTGGTGGAATACTGTGATAATGCCATGATCGCCCAGATGGGGGCGCCGGATATGCGTTTGCCCATTCAGTACGCGCTGACCTGGCCCAAGCGGGTGAGCGGGGGACCGTCGAAGCCGTTGGATTTATGGAATTGCGGGACTTTGAGCTTTGGGGAGCCGGATTTGGAGACGTTCCGCTGTTTGGCGCTGGCGTTGGAGTCAGCGAAGCGCGGCGGAACGGCGGGAGCGATTCTAAACGGAGCCAATGAGGCGGCGGTAGGGCAATTTCTGGCGGGGAAGATCGGATTTTTGGAGATCGCGGACCGGGTAGAGCGGGCGATATCCCAAGTTCCGGTCGTTCAGGACCCCGGACTCAGCGATATTTTAGAAGCGGACCGCGCCGCGCGGGAAGCGGTTCGATAAAAAATTCAGCAGAATCTCTGGAGGCACATATGCTTTACATCATCATTGCGATTTTGATTTTCGGTATTCTGATTGCCACGCATGAGCTGGGGCATTTTCTCACGGCAAAGCTGTTAGGGGTCAGGGTGAATGAATTTTCCATAGGGATGGGACCGTTGTTGTTTCAGCGTGAGAAAGGGGATACGCTTTACAGCATCCGGGCGTTTCCGATTGGCGGCTACTGCGCGATGGAGGGGGAGGACGACGATTCCACAGACCCGCGGGCATTTGGTCGAGCGGCGGGATGGAAGAAGTTCATCATCCTATGTGCTGGGGCGGCCATGAATTTTCTGACGGGGCTGTTGATTTTGCTGATACTCTGCGGTCAAGCGACGGCGTTTGCCATGCCGGGGATCGCGGGTTTTCTGGAGGGTTACGGTCTGGAGGACTGCGGCTTGCAAGCGGGAGATATGGTGCTTTCAGTAGACGGGCATCGTATGTACGCCTATAATGATCTGACGTTGTTTCTGGATCGCGCGGGGGACCGTGTTGATTGGGTCGTCGAGCGGAACGGGCAACGGGTGGAATTGAAAGGGGTCGATATGCCGCCGCAGGCGCGTACTGGGGAGGATGGGCAGACGACCTATTACCGTGGGCTGAGTATCAACAGGGTCTGGGTTCCGGCGACGCTGGTCACGAAGGTACAGTTTGCGTGGAACAGTGCGTTGGACTATGTGCGGTTGGTTTGGATCAGCCTTGGGGAGATACTCCGGGGCGCGGTTGGGTTACGGGATTTGTCCGGGCCGGTTGGGATCGTGGAGGTCATGACGGAGGTGGGGAGCGACCCACAGCTGTCGCCCACGCCGCTGGATGCGGCTTTGAACCTGGCGAACCTGGCGGCTTTGATTGCGGTGAACCTGGCGGTGATGAATCTGCTTCCATTGCCCGCGCTGGACGGAGGCCGCATTCTGTTTTTGGTGCTGAATGGAGTGTTGTACGCGCTGTTCCGCCGTCGGATTTCGCCGAAATATGAGGGCTACGTTCATCTGACCGGTTTGGTGCTTCTGATGGGCCTGATGGCAGTGGTGACGCTCAGCGATGTGGGCAAGCTGCTGGGACATTGAGCGAGTATGGTTCGCCTGCGATAGAAGAGAAGAGGTTTTGCTGGATATGACAAAGCAGATTCAGGTAGGGGGCGTTTCGATTGGCGGCGGAGCGCCTGTCAGCATTCAGTCCATGACGAACACGCCGACGCAGGATGTAGCTGCCACGCTGGAGCAGATCCGGAAGTTAGCCGCGGCTGGATGTGATATCGTCCGGGTGGCGGTTCCGGATCTGGAAGCTGCGCGGGCGTTGGGGAAGATCAAGGAGAAGAGTTCTGTTCCGGTGGTGGCGGACATTCATTTTGACTACAAGCTGGCGTTGGAGTCGATAGCCGCCGGGGCGGATAAGATACGTATCAACCCGGGGAACATCGGTGGGGAGGACCGTGTGAAGGCGGTAGCGGACGCCTGTCGGCAAAGGGGGATTCCCATTCGGATGGGGGTCAACGGAGGTTCTCTGGAGAAGGCAATTTTGGCGAAATACGGGAAAGTCTGCGCGGAAGCGATGGTGGAGTCTGCCTTTGGGCATATCCGTCTGCTGAACCAGTTTGACTTTGACGATATCTGCGTGTCCCTGAAATCTTCCAGCGTGCCGGTGACGATGCGTGCGTACCAGTTGATGGCGGAGCGCAGTGAGTACCCCTTACATATCGGTGTGACGGAGGCGGGGACGGTAAAGATGGGGACGCTCAAGTCAGCGGTAGGCATTGGCGGACTGCTGGCGTTAGGGATAGGGGACACGATGCGGGTATCCCTGTCCGCGGACCCGGTGGAGGAGGTCTACGCCGCCCGGGACATTCTGAAAGCGGCAGGGATTCGGCGGGAAGGCCCGGAACTGGTGTCGTGTCCGACCTGCGGGCGCACACGGATTGATTTGATTCAGCTGGCGGGTGAAGTGGAGGAGCGGCTGAAAACGGTGGACAAGCCGATCACGGTAGCGGTTATGGGGTGCGCGGTCAACGGTCCTGGCGAGGCTTCCGCGGCGGACTGCGGCATAGCCGGAGGCGTTGGGGAAGGATTGCTGTTCCGGAAGGGGGAAATTATCAAGAAAGTACCGCAGGAACGGTTAGTAGAGGAACTTTTCGCATTGATAGAGAGGCTATGATGGAGAACAGCAAGGAATATTTTGCCCGCAAGCTGGCGGAGCAGTTCCCGGAATTTCGGGAGGCTTACGAGGAACATCTGGCGGATTACGGAGAACTTTTAGGCCACGTCTTTTTTGGTGGGGAAACGTTGCTGGGTGTTTTGGAACGGCTTTTGGGGTCCAACGAGGAGAAGGAGCGGATCAGACGGTACATAGATTTCGTAGAGGATATGTACGCCAACGGGGACGATGACGTGCAGAACATCGTGGGGGTCACGATTTTGGAGTGTCTGGGAGACGAAGAGACGGTGCTGAGGAACGCGTTCACGTACTTTTCGGAAGAGCTGATGTTGGCGTCGCAGTCGATTGAGAAAGGTTGGGGCCGTCGGGATATTCACATCTGGCACAAAAACGGAAAGACTCTGTATGATTGGGCGTGGCCGCCTTCCAAGGAGGTAGGGTAGATGTTAGCTTATGGCTATGCATGGGACAGTGAGGAGGAACGTCCACAGGTATTGCGGGAAAGCAGTCTGGTTTGCACGCGGGAGGAGTTAGACGCTCTGATTGTCATGCTCCAGGCATTTCGGGATTCCGCTCCGCAGGAGCGGAACGGGGACCATGCACACTTCCGGGATTGGAGCGAAGCGTGGAACGGGCAGCACTCTGATTTTATCGTTTTCATATCTGAACATTCATGGACAAAGGAGAATCAAGAATAAATGTCCCAAAAGATACCATTTTTAGAGATGTTTTCGGCTCTGTACCGGTGGACGGAGCTGTCCAACGGGGTAGAGGGCTGGTTGATCGAGTCGGTAGCGATTGACAAGGCGAGCCGCAGCGCGAAGATTGTTGTGGAGGGGGCAGCTGGAGCGGGGCCGAATCTGGTCACGCAGGCGGAGGAAGCGATTTGCAAGTGCTACAGGCTGAACAGTGTGAAGATTGAAACGCCTGCACCTGTATTGGTTCTGCTTGAGGAGACCGGTGAGGTGGAGGAAAAACCAGACGTTCCGTCAGCGGCGGAGCCACCAGTGCCGGAGCGGGAAGAACAGGAAGAACGTGCATTTGCGCGCACGGAGGCCATCCGCCGGGCGGCGTTGAAGGAGAGCGTGCAAGCGGCAGTGGTGCCGAAGGAGGGAAAGAAGCCTTCAAACAGGGTCATTTTTGGCAAAGCGATCACGAAGTCGGCTCAACCGATTGGGGAGTTAGATTTGGACATGGGTATGGTGGTCGTAGAGGGGGACGTCTTTGCCATTGAGAACCGGGAGCTGAAGAAGCGAGGTGCTTGGGTAGTTGGCTTTGACGTGACGGATTATACGGGTTCCATTCGAGTGAGCAAATTTTTTACTGGGGATGAAGGCAAGCCTTTGGTGGACGGGATCAAGAAGGGGATGCACATCAAAGTCCAGGGGCGGCTGAGCTTGAACCGGTTTTATGGAGACGTTGTGTTGGAACCGGTATCGGTGGTGTTGGCGGAGAAGCAGATCCGGCAGGATGCTGCGACGGACAAGCGTGTGGAGCTTCATTTGCATACAACGATGTCGTCGATGGACGCGCTGACTGTGGTAGACCCGAAGCTTGAGGCGGACCGGAATGTAGTGAAGCGTGCGGAGAGCTGGGGACATCCGGCGATAGCCATAACGGATCATGGAGTTGCGCAAGCGTTTCCGGACGCGTGGCATTCGGCGAAAAAGATCAAGATTTTGTATGGGGTGGAGGCTTATTTTATCAACGATGTAGACGACCGGGTCGCGGTCCACGGGGAGACGGAGGCGTCTTTTGAGAGCGAGATCGTGTGTTTTGACATAGAGACAACGGGGCTGGACCGGAAGTATGAAGTTATCATTGAAATTGGGGCAGTGGTGTTGAAGGACGGGGAGATCACGGAGCGTTTCAACACATTTGTAGCGCCGGAGCGATTATTATCGCCTCAAATCACGCAGCTGACAGGGATAACGGACCAGATGTTGGAGGGCGCGCCCTCTCAGGAGGAAGCGCTGCGCGCGTTTTTAGAATTTGCGGGGGACCGGCCTTTAGCGGCGCATAATGCGGATTTTGACATGGGATTTATCGCAGCGGGGTGCCGGAAGTATGGGATTCCCTTCAAAAATGCCTCTGTTGACAGTCTGGTTCTAGCGCAGAACTTGCTGCCGGAGCTAATCAAGTATAAGCTGGATATCGTAGCGGAGTATCTTCATCTACCCGCTTTCAATCACCACCGGGCCAGTGACGACGCGGCAACAGTAGCCTATATGCTGCCTCATTTTTTCGAGAAGTTGAAGAAAATGGGGATACATAACCTGTCAGAAATCAATGCTTATATGCCCCGTCTCCGGAAGAAGGGCAAGGCCAAGCGTCAGCCGAAGCACCTGATTGTTCTGGCGAAGAACCAGACAGGGTTACGGAATCTGTACAAGCTGATATCGCTGTCGCATTTGAAGTATTACAAGCGTTATCCGATCATGCCGAAGTCGGTAATCAACGAGAACCGGGAGGGGCTGATTATCGGTTCGGCGTGTGAAGCGGGGGAACTGTTCCGGGCGCTGGTGGACGGGAAGGACTGGGAGGAACTGAAACGCATCGCGTCGTGGTACGATTATTTGGAGATTCAGCCCATCTGCAACAATATGTTCATGCTGCGGAAGGGCATCGTGCATTCGGAGGAAGAGCTGCGGGAGTTCAACCGGGAGATCGTGCGGCTTGGGGAGGAGCTTGGGAAACCGGTATGTGCGACGGGGGACGTACATTTTCTGGACCCGGAGGATGAGATCTACCGGCACATACTGCTGGCGTCGAAGGGGTTTGAGGACGCGGACGAAGCGTTGCCCATCTACTTCAAGACGACGGAGGAGATGCTGGAAGAATTTTCGTATTTAGGGGCGGAGAAAGCGCGAGAAGTTGTAATAGAGAACACGAATTTGATAGCGAGCTGGTGTGATCCTATTAAGCCGCTGCCACAGGGGCTATTTGCGCCGAAGTTGGAGGACTCCGACGGGGAGTTGACGCGGTTAGTTTGGGGCAAGGTCCACGAGCTGTACGGAGAAGACCCGCCGCAACTGGTAGTGGACCGTATTGAGGCGGAGTTGGGAGATATTATCCGCTGCAAATACGACGTGATTTACATGTCGGCGCAGAAGCTGGTACAAAACTCTTTGGAGCATGGTTATTTAGTAGGGTCTCGTGGTTCGGTAGGTTCTTCGCTGGTGGCTTTTATGTCGGGCATTACGGAGGTGAACTCATTACCGGCGCACTACCGGTGTCCCAAGTGCAAGCACACAGATTTCGAGTACGCGCAGGACCCGGAGCATTTATACGGCTGTGGGGTAGATATGCCGGACGCGGTTTGTCCGATTTGCGGGACGAAGTACGTCAAGGACGGGTTCAACATTCCCTTTGAGACGTTTTTAGGCTTTGGCGGGGACAAGGTGCCGGATATCGACCTGAATTTTTCGGGGGAGTACCAAGCCAACGCGCACCGGTATACGTTTGAGCTGTTCGGACAGACGCACGTGTTCCGGTCTGGGACGATTGGGACGGTGGCGGAGAAGACGGCGTTTGGGTACGTCAAGAAGTACCTGGAGGAGAGGGGGCGGACGGTTTCCAAAGCGGAGGAAAACCGTTTAGCGGTAGGCTGTACAGGGGTGAAGCGGACCACCGGCCAGCATCCTGGGGGAATGATTGTGATACCGCAGGACAAAGAGATTTACGATTTCTGTCCGGTGCAGCATCCGGCGGACGACCCGGACAGTGATATCATCACGACGCATTTTGAGTATCATTCTATGGAGTCGAATTTGTTAAAGTTGGATATGCTGGGGCACGATGACCCGACGATGGTGAGAATGCTGGAGGACCTGACTGGGGTCAACGCCCGGGAGATTCCGCTGGACGACGCGGAGACGATGTCGCTGTTCACCTCGTCCAAGGCGCTAGGGTTTGAGAACGACAAGGTGCTTGGGCCGACGGGGGCGGTAGCGGTGCCGGAGTTCAACACGCCGTTCACGCGTGGGGTGCTGGAGGAGACACAGCCGACGCAATTTGATATGTTGTTGCGGATATCAGGTTTCACGCACGGAACTAACGTGTGGGTAGGCAATGCCCGGGATTTGATACTCCAGCACGGGGTATCGGTAGGGGAATGCGTAGGGTGCCGGGATGACATCATGTTGTTTTTGATTTCGAAAGGGATGCCGCCGAAGCGGTCGTTTAAGATCATGGAGGCGGTGCGCAAGGGGAGAGGGCTTCCCGAAGGTGCGGAGGAGGAGATGAAGGCGGCGGGGATACCGGACTGGTACATAGATTCCTGCAAGAAGATTGCCTATTTGTTTCCGAAGGCGCACGCGGTGGCGTATGTGATGATGGCGTTTCGGATCGCGTGGTACAAGGTCCACCGGCCGCTGGCGTTTTACGCGGCGTATTTTTCGATACGGGCGAAGGCGTTTGACGAAGCGTTCATGTGCCGTGGGATGGATATATGTCGAAAGAAGATGCGGGAGCTGGAGGCGAAGGAGCAGAGCAAGGAGGCTTCAGCGGTCGAGAAGGATATGCTGACGACGTTGGAGGTATGCTATGAGTTCTATTTAAGGGGCTACCAGTTCGAGCGATTAGACATATACGAGTCACAAGCGACGCGTTTTGCGATGAACGAGGAAAAGGGCACGTTGCGCCCGCCGTTTGTAGCGGTAGCGGGGCTAGGCGAGACGGCGGCGATTTCCTTAGCGGAGCAGCGGCAGGGGAAGCGGTTCATCTCCATCGAGGAAGTATCCGCGGCCTGTCCGAAGGTGTCGAAGACGCACATTCAGATCTTGAAAGAAGCAGGCGCGTTCGGCGACTTGCCCGAAACCAGCCAGATGGATTTGTTTGCTATGTTTGGAGTCTAAAAAACGAAACAGCTCCGCCGGAAAATCACTTCCGGCGGAACTGTTTTATCCCTGTAAACAAGGTTTTTTTAATGGTAACTCGTGCAATTTTGAAATTACTTATCTTTGTAAACGGGGCACTGCTCATAGGCGTGACCGCTGTCCGAGTCGCACACGTGCTTTAAGGTAAGGTTGTCTCCTTCCATTTTCAGACCAGTGAGAAGACAAGTCCATGTACCCTTATAAGAGAACATACCACCACTTGTGTAGTCAAGGTAGGGACACTTAGCCATTTTAGACGCTCCTTTATATTTATATTTTTTCTTAAAGGTATTAATGCGTGCATATCAGGTTTACTGGGGATAGAAAAACGAAGATGGGCGATTGTTCACCTTCTTTCTGTAAAAATTTATTTTTTCCGCAGCACCCCGGGGCATGTTTCTAAACCCCGGGGGCTGAGGAAAAACAAAAACGCTGTGCAGGTGCAAAGCCTACACAGCTAAAGAAGGACTCTTCGGCAACACGGGGCACGGGTACAACAACAACGAAGCAAACCCTTTACAAAAAGGTTCACCTGTTGTATAATACCCATGCGGTGCGGCCTTAGGCCGTTGTGTAGGTGATCGTTCCACCTATGCAGGCTTTGCGGGTGCTGCAACACCCGTAAGCTGCCGCATTTTTGTTTTTCGCCTATATTATAGCAGAAACTGACAGGCATTGCAAGGGGGAAAGGTCGATTTCTGGGAAAGGAATTTTGATAAGGGGAAATATTTTTGCAAACCCGTTGCAGGCCGGAATGATTCGTGCTAAGATAGAGTGGCCCGAAAGCGGGCGGTTACATAAATAAGAATGATTAAGGGGTGTTTCCAATGCTGGATAAGAAGGTTGCCGAACTGCTCAACGATCAGATCAACAAAGAACTGTACTCGGCCTATTTGTACCTGGACTTCTCGCTGTACTACGAGGAGGAGGGCCTGGACGGTTTTGCGAACTGGTACAAGATCCAGGCGCAGGAGGAACGGGACCACGCGATGCTCATTCTCCAGTATCTCCAGAACAACGGCGAGAAGGTGACGCTGACCGCTATCGCCAAGCCCGACAAAGAGCTGAAAGATAAGCTCCAGGTTCTGGAACTGGGTCTGGACCACGAGCAGTACGTCACCCGGCTGATTCACGCCATCTATGACGTGGCCTATTCCGCACGGGACTTCCGCACCATGCAGTTCCTGGACTGGTTCGTCAAGGAGCAGGGCGAGGAGGAGAAGAACGCGGAGGATATGATTAAGAAGATGAAGCTCTTTGGCAGCGACGCCAAGGGCCTGTATATGCTCAACAGCGAGATGGCCGCCCGGACCTATTCCGCGCCCTCCCTGACTCTGTAAACCGCAGCATCGGGATACACACCCCTGCCCGAACAGGCAGGGGCGTTTCTTATTTGCCTAAAAGCGGCCCAGCTGTACAGACGGTTTTTAGATGATATGCCGGTTGACAGCAATTTATCAGAGTAGTATATTAGCGAAGTAGAGAAGAAAAGTAAACCTGAAACAGGAGAGGTACTATGAAATTGACCATCAACACGCCGGAGGGGACCCGTGACCGCCTGTTTACCGAGTGCCAGGAACGCCGCCAGGTACAGGAACGGCTGACGCGGCTGTTCCGGCAGCGGGGGTATCTGGAAGTCTCCACCCCGGATATCGAGTATTACGACTTGTACGCGCTTTCCGACAGCGCGATTCCGCAGGAGCGCATGGTGAAGGTGGACGATCCCAGCGGGAAATTCTGCGTCATGCGGCCCGACTCCACCACGCCGATTGCACGGGTCGCAGCGACGAAGTTGCGTTCGGTCTGCCTGCCTCAAAGGCTGTACTACGAACAGACCGTTTACCGTGTGAACACGTCTCATGACGGCGGGAGCCGAGAGATTCCGCAGTGTGGCATTGAGTTGATCGGAGCCGCGGGTCAAAAGGCGGACCTGGAGATCGTGGCTATGGCCATCGACGCGCTGAAAGCCTGTGGCGCGGCGCGGTTTCACATAGAGCTGGGCCACGCTGGATTTTTCCGGGACCTGACCAGCCGTTTGAACATGGACCGGGAGCAGATGGAGTCGGTCCGGCTGCTGATCGAGGGCAAGGACCTGACCGCGCTGGACCGGTTCCTGACCTCTTACGGAGACAGCCCGGCCTGTGGAGCGCTCAAGCGTCTGTCGTGGTTGTTCGGCGGGCCGGAGGTACTCACCGAGGCGGAGCGGTTGTCTGGCGGTTCCGAGTCGGTGGAACTGCTGCGGACTTTGTATGACGAGTTATCCGCGGCGGGTTACGGGCAGTACATCCGGTTTGATCTGGGTATGCTGCATCAGATGGATTACTACACGGGGGTCGTGTTCCGCGGCTATGTGGAGGGCGCGGGAGATGCGGTCTTGTCTGGTGGCCGGTACGATAATCTGGTAGGTGTTTTTGGCCGGGAGACCCAAGCCACGGGATTTGGCGTAGATGTGGACAGCGTAGCCCGCACACTGCCGGAAACGCCGTTGCCTCAGTTGCGCACGGTGGTTTACTATGAACCGGGCTACTTGGCTCAAGCACTGGAGGCGGTGGACAGCCGTCCTGCCGGGACTTGTGAACTTTCCCCGTGCCGGACGCTGGAATCTAGCCGGAATTTGGCCAGGGAAAAGGGCGCGGAATCGGTGTTGGTCTTTGATAAGAACGGAGAAAGGGTGGAACCGGTATGAGTGACAGACTGCGGATTGCCATTACAAAGGGCCGGTTACTGGAGCAGTCCATCCAGTTGTTTGAGGCGGCGGGGTTAGACTGCGGACCCGTCCGGGACCCGGGCCGTCGGCTGGTCCACTCCATCCCGAACTACCCGTTAGACGTCGTGCTGGCCAAAGCCCCTGATGTCATTACCTATGTAGAACACGGCGTATGTGATTTAGGCATTGTGGGTCAGGACACGATTTTGGAGAAGGGAGGGACCTTTTTCAGCGTACTGGACCTCGGGTTTGGAGCCTGCCGTTTTGCGCTGGCCATACAGGAGGGCAGTGATTTTTATGGCAGCTACAAGTCCAAGCGTATCGCGTCGAAATATCCGGAGTTCACGCGTGCGTTTTTTGCGGCCAAGGGTATGGACGTAGACGTCATCAAGATCGAGGGCAGTGTAGAGCTTGCGCCGATTTTAGGCTTGGCGGACGCTATCGTGGACATTGTGGAGACAGGTGCGACTTTGAAGGCCAACGGTCTTGTACCGGTAGAGACGGCGGCGCAGGTATCGGCGCGGTTGATCGTGAACATTGCCAGTATGAAGTTGTACAAGAATCAGATCGACGATTTTATTGTGAAGTGTCGAGCGCAGCTGACGGAGAGGGATTCCCGTTCCGGCGGAATGTGAGAGGAGAGAAAAGGTATGCTTTCGATTATCACGGCAGATGGAGCGGCGGAGGAGAATCAACTTGAAGCGATGAGTGCCCGTGCGGCGGAGCGGAACGCAGACATCGAGCAAACGGTCCGTGCAGTTATGGAGCGCGTGCGGGAGGGCGGCTATGAAGCGGTGTGTGAATACTCCAGACGCTTTGACCACACGGAGCCATACGAGATTTCCGCGGAAAAACTGGAGCAAGCCTGTCAAGCGTGTTCGCCGGAGTTGCTTGAGGCGTTGGAACATGCGGCGGCGAACATCCGGGACTATAACGAGAAGCTGCTGACCGAGTCCAAAGAGTGGCGTTCCCCGGACGGCGGGACGGTGGGACGGGTCGTCCGCGGCTTGAGCCGCGTAGGCGTTTACGTTCCCGGCGGGACGGCGGCGTATCCCAGCAGTGTGCTGATGAACATAGTTCCGGCTAAGGTGGCGGGAGTGGGTGAAGTGATTATGGTGACGCCGCCCACGGAGCATCTCAGCAATGGGGTACTGGCGGCGGCGCGGATTGCCGGAGTAGATCGAGTCATTGCGGTGGGCGGGGCGCAGGCGGTAGCCGCGCTGACGTATGGTGCGGGGCCGATTCCGAAGGTAGATAAACTGGTTGGGCCTGGCAACGCCTATGTTGCGGCCGCGAAGCGGTTGGCTTATGGCAAGATAGACATTGACATGATAGCGGGGCCGTCTGAGGTGCTGGTCATCGCGGACCGGACGGCGGACCCCAAGTATGTAGCGGCGGATCTGCTGGCGCAGGCGGAACATGACCGTTTGGCATCGGCGGTGCTGCTGACGGACAGTCGAGCGGTAGCGGAGGCGGTAGACAGGGAAGTGGAGCGTCAAGTGGCTGGACTGTCGCGGCGTGAGATCATGGAGGCGTCGCTGCGGGATTTCGGCTGTGCTATCGTCTGCGAGGACCTGGACCGCTGTGCGGAGTTAGCGAACCGGATTGCTCCGGAACACCTTGAGGTGGTGACGGAGGAGCCGAGGGCGTTTTTGCCGAAGATCCGGAACGCAGGCGCGCTGTTTTTAGGGGCGTACAGTCCGGAGCCGCTGGGGGATTATTTAGCGGGACCCTGTCATGTACTGCCCACCAGTGGCACGGCGCGGTTTTTCTCTCCGCTGAGCGTGGAGGCGTTTTTGAAGAGCATGAGCGTGTTGGAGTTTGACCGGGAGACGCTGCGGCCTCTGGCGAAGGAGATCGTGACGTTGGCCCGTTCTGAGCAGCTGACGGCCCATGCCAATTCGATTGAGGTCCGTTTTGCGGACGGCGAAGGATAAGGGGGGAAATTTATGCGTACAGCTGCGGTATCCCGAGCGACTAAGGAGACGGACATTCGTTTGGAGTTGACTTTGGAGGGCGGGGAGATCGACGTTCAGAGCGGGATTGGATTTTTCGACCATATGCTCACGGCGTTGGCGTTTTACGCGGGCTGGGGGTTGAAACTGACCGTGAAGAGATCGGAAGAGCACAC
>CANDKT010000020.1 GCA_947385365.1 uncultured Bacillota bacterium
ACAGTACGGCCGACTACCAGCATATGTGCCGCGCCTGTATGGACGTCTCCCTCTATGTTTACGCGAGGCCGTCCTTCTCCCTGCGGGTGCGGAAATACATAGTTGTTGGCGAATTTCAGCAGCTGGCCGGTAAGGCAGGAAGCGGCGTGCGAAGTAAAATTATGGGTTTCTATGTTTCCTGGCGCGGCGGCAATAACTGGGTCAGCGGTTACGGCACCTGCCCGAACAAGAAGTATCGGGTCACCATCACGGTGCTGGACGGGGCGACTAACAAGCCGGTGTCCGGCGTTGATGTTGAGCGGCTTGGCAAAACCGGCAACGACGGAAAGGTCAGTGGCTTCCTCCAATCTGGACAGTATTACAACCTTGCCCTCAGGCACGGCTCCTATGAGGATGACTGGGTTGGCGTCTATGTCGGTTCCTCGCCGGTGAATGAGAGGGTATCCCTCTACATCAAAACCAACAACGAAGCGGTCCTCTATAGTATGAAAGAGTGGAGTACATTTTCGGACGATGAGCTGAAGAATTTAATCACGGAGAACCTTCAGGAGGGCATCCAGGTTAACCTGGAGGACGCGGGAGACTTGGAACTGCTTGCCGTGTATACCATTTCAGGGAAGCCTACTGTCAGTGAGACCGGTGAATGTATTGAGTTTTACATGAGTACTAACGAGAAGGAGATCGATTTATCTGAGTTGGATTGGGTGCCTATTGGAAATGAACGTAATCCCTTCCGGGGCATATTCAACGGCTCGCACGTTACGTTCACCGGCCTCCACGTGCCTGCGGATCCCCAGAACCGTACAAATTACCGGGGCTTCTTCGGCGCGGTCAGCGACGGCGCATGGGTGCATGACCTCACCCTGTCTGACGTGTCACTGAACGGCGATGAAGGAAATCCGTTGGGCGCGGTGGCCGATGTCATCAAGGGCAATGCGGAAATCTCCGATGTCACTGTTTCCGGTGCCGTCAGCGGCACAATTGCGGGCGGTATCGCGGGGAGCATGAATGGCGGCAGTATCCGCAACAGCTACGTGGGTCAGCTTACCGTTACCGGGTCCCAGTACGCAGGCGGTCTCGTGGGTTCTTACACCGCCGCAGGCGAGAGTGAAATCGCAAACTGCTATTCTACCGCCCAGGTCAGCGGCGGGAAGGCGGGAGCGCTGTGCGGGCAGGTCGTTGCGGACGCGTCTCAAAATACAGGGCTGATGTACGACTACTATCTTGACACCGCCACACCCTTTGGGGAGATCGCTGACGGAGTTGACCCACTGGCGTTCTCCCTGACTGACGCCCAGGCAAAGGGAACCGAGTCCGTCCAGTCCATCTCCGAGGACAGCAGCGTGCCCTATGCCAGCGCCACTACCCTGCTGGAGGCGCTCAACCTCTGGTATGCCGACTTCGGCGCGTTTGTGAACGTCCCGTCTGACAAGCCCCAAAACGATGAGGTGCAAAATCAGCCAAGTACGCAGACGATTCCGGACTCTGATCCCCAGGACAAGTATAACCACTGGTATGCTGATGCCTTGGACAGTCAGGGGAACTTTAGGAACGGCGGTTACCCGGTATTTGCAACGCGGCCGCCGGTCTACACACTGCGTGTACATTATTCCTACGCCGATGGTAGCGAGGCCAAGCCTACTGTGGTGGTGTATTATGAGAAAGGGGCGGAGTACGATGTCGACCCCTACAAGATTGAAGGCTACAGCACCAATGATGTGGAGTATAAAGGCATCATGCCAGGGTATGATCTGGACTTCTTTGTGGTGTACTATCCCGAGACCGTCTATGCCGGCGACGCGAAGGAGTTGACCGGAAATAAAACCGCTGCCGCCGGAGAAATCTATCGGGTCAACGACGCGGCGGACCTGAATGCGCTGGCAGCTTATACCGGGAACACCTTCGGAGTAAAATTTGAACAGACAGCAGACATCACTGTAACGGACTGGACGGGCATCGGGACCCGGGATAACCCCTTCAAGGGCAGTTACCAGGGTCTCGGACGTGCGGTGAGTGGACTTGACGCGCCACTGTTCGGCTATACAGATGGGGCGCAAATCAGCAATCTCACCTTGACGGCGCATATTGAGAGCCAAGAGGAGGCGGGGATTCTCGTTGTCCAGGCGAAGGACTCTCAGCTGACAAACTGCACAGTCTCCGGCAGCCTGACCAGTGGCAAAAACGCAGGCGGAATCGCCGCGCAACTGCTGGACGGATCGCAGGCGAATATTTGCAAAGTCAGCGCCACCATCCAGGGCGGCGACGGCACGGGCGGCATTGCGGCGGTCTGCACGGACAGTATCCTGACCAATTGCTCCTTCACTGGTTCTGCGCGGGTCAGCTCCGGTAATCTGGGCGGTCTGACCGGCGCGGCAGAGAACGCGACGATAGAAAACAGCTTCGTCTCCGCGGACCTTATTGGCGGCGCAAACGCGGGCGGTGTTTCCGGCACTGCCCAAAATGTGAAGATGCAAAATGTGTTCTTTGCCGGGACGGTTTCAGGCGCTGAGTACAGCGACTCGATTACCCAGGCGGCTACTGGCGGAGAGTTTGTCAACGTGTTTTATCCCGCAGAGTTGTCCACCGCAGTGTCCAGCGCAAAGTCCTACACGATAAACGGTATTGCGGACTTGAAGGAACATCTTAACACCTGGGTACAAGAGCGCAACTCCGCGAGCTACTACACCTGGGAAATCGAGATGAATGCCGGGTTGTCGGTTGAGGGAAGCGAAGACAATGAAGTTTCCCTCCCCGTCCATAGCCTGCCCTATGACAACTGGCTCGTTGACCTCACTGTTAAGGACGGCCTTGTCTCCTTCACCTTCGACGAATTCCATTACAGCGAGTTCAAGGCAATGATTGCCCTTTACGACGAGAACGGGCAGATGCTGGTCTGCCGGGAGATCCCTGAGGGCCAGAGCAGTTTTACTGTCACAGAGCAGGGCTGCGCCTATGCCAAAGCATTCCTCTGCGATAAGAACATGATCCCAGCTGCGGTTGCGGTCGCGACTTCTGCGTGAAATGTCCTATAATATGAAGTCTTCTTCCCGTTAATCAAATTTGGTGTATAGAGGAACAGTCAGACATAATGATAGAAGAAATTCGTGAGAAATTAAAACTCTCACCTAGCTATTTCACGGTGGAACGGGTTATAAAGGCTATGGGTTATACATTGAAAAAGAAATCCCTGTACGCAAGTGAGCGTGATCGAGTTCGATATACGGGAAAAACGAAAAGACTGGAAGGAAACGATAAAGCCTGAGATGGTGGAACATCTGGTATTTTTGGACAAAAGCGGTGTCAATACAAATATGACCCGCCATTATGGGCGGGCGCCCTCTTCCCAAAGGGCGGTTGACCATGCTTCCTCCAATTGGTGGAAAACACTGCAACTTCAACGGCGCTCTCCTTAACCAATCACACTGAATCCACTGCATCCGTCAGATTTGTAGCCGCTGAGTATGATAAGGACGGGAAAATGGTTGCCATTCAAACGGTGGATAAGGCGCTCTCAACATCGGAAAGCCTCGACCTTACAGTTTCCTATACTGAAAACTTAAACGTCCAAACCGTGAAAGCGTTTGTCCTGTCGTTCGGCACATCGGCCCCCCCTGCGCGGGGCCTGGTCAAAGCAAGTGTCTGGCTAAATTGTGCGTTTTAACGCGCCTCGGAAAGATCAGCTAACCAAATGAATCAGAAAGAGATGATGAAGAATGCGAAAGAATTTAATTATCAGTGCTTTGCTTGTGTTTCTTTTTATCGTTCCCGCCTCGGTCAGCCTGGCGGCGAGTGAATCCGCGCAGTTGACGATACAGTGTCCCGAAAAGCTGCCGCAAACCGGCGATACGTTTTCTGTTTCCATAAACTTGACAGAGAACCCCGGATTTTGTGCCGTACAATTTTCGATACCCTTTGACAGTACCGCGTTGGAATGCACAAAGGTGGAGTCAGGCACACTGCTGAGTGGTATGTTGGCTGCCTCCAATCCCAATAGCGAGGAGGGAATGGCTATGGTAGCCGCAGTTACATCGGACTCAGTGCAAGGGGATGGAACACTTGCGGTTCTGCACTTCAAAGCGAAAAGCAATGTGCCGACTCTGGATTTCCGTTTGGTTGATATTATACTGAACGATGAAGCGGGAATGCCAGTAAGCTACACAGTCGTTCCGACATCAGGTTCCCATTCCACTCCCAATAAGCCGCAGGATGATACACAACATACTGATTCCAGTTCCAGCCATCCATCAAAGGGACCTTCTACGTCTGGGACTTCTTCAGGAGACACAGATAGTCCAAAAAACGACTCCCAATCTACGAAACCGATTTCATTTGTCGATATTGCAGGTCATTGGGGCGAGAACGCTATCATCCGTTCTGCGGAATTAGGGCTGTTTCAGGGATATCCCGATAACACCTTTCGTCCGGACGATGCGGTGAGCCGGGTTCAGTTTGTCGCGGTAATGTGGCGGTCGGCAGGTTCTCCGGAACCTAACGGAGAGACTCCCTTCACGGATATCGGAAATCAGCTTCCCGCGTTTCAGACAGCCATTCGATGGGCTTACGAAACCGGCAGAATCAAGGGTACTTCCGATACCACTTTTTCACCGGAGAAAGCATTGACCCGGCAGGAAGCGCTGACCATTCTGCACCGCTGTGCAGGAAGTGAAACGGGTTTGGAAACTATGCTTACCAGCACCTATGACAACGCATTCTCTGACAGTGAACAAATCGCTCCCTGGGCTAAGACGGCTATGTATTGGGGAGTCTATCACCAAATCATCTCGGGGACAACCAGCAAAACCTTAAGCCCCCTGATGAATACCACCAGAGCGCAAATGGCAAACATCATGGTGGATTACTTGGACCGATTCGCTGACGTTCAAGGACGAGGAGGTGAGAACAAATGAAGAAAGGATTGCGAATCCTTCTGCTGACCGGGGTGTTGGCGGTACTCCTGTGCGTTACAGCATTTGCGGCAGAATCCCCTGGCAAGCCTGGCATATACAATTTGAATTTGAGCCAGGCCAGCAGTACGCTTGCGGTGCAAATCACGCCTCAGACCGCGGATGGGACGGATATCAGCGCCGCCAGCGCGGATATCAACGGCGCGACCGTTGCCTTCTATCAGGAGGCAGTGAAGTTGAAGCTGACCTATGCCGGAGCAACAGCGAACAATCAGTATGTGGTATTTCTTTTGCGCGATATCACAGGCATCCCCACACAGGAAAACATCGCCTATATCGACCAAAGCGGAGCGGGTGAAGCAGGAGTGAGTTTTACCTTGTATCCAGACAAATTAGAAGCAGGAACGACTTATGGCATTTACCTGTCCAGCAATACCGATAGCAATATCTCCGGCCTAACCCAGGTGGCGACCTTCCAGTATTATGCAGCTTACAAACCGGGAGATGTGAACAAAGATGATATCGTGAATGTTGAAGATGCCCAAAGTATCTTGGATCACATTACCCAAAAGAGATCACTGAACGAGACCGGCCGTCTTGCGGCAGACGTGGAAGCGAATGGTAAGATTGATGTGGGAGATGTCCAAAGGATTCTGGACTACATCGTGAAGCGCATCACGGAATTTTAAAATTAGTTTAGGAGAATGATGATGAAGCGTGTTTTGAAGCGAATCACCTCGCTGATCTTAGTGCTGAGTTTGCTGAGTTCTCTCGTGGCCTTTCCGACGTATGCCGTAGACAGCGGGGTGACTGTGACCTTTGGGTTCGCCAACTATAAGTATGACGACCAGACAAAAACGTATTCCATTGATATCACTTTATCCGGCAGTACAGAAAAGTTCAACATCACAAACGCACAAATCAATGTGAGCTTTGACCAGACTGTAATTCAGCTGAAAAGCCGGAAAATGGGCAATATCCCTATGGGGACAAATGACGACGGGGATGAATTGCCCATGCAGTTTACGTGCAATACAAATGGTTCCAACCTGATTGGCGACGCTATCTTGGTGTACACCAGTCAAGCAAATGCTCATGAGATCACCAGCGGTATGACAGTTGCAACACTGGTATTTGAAAATGCCGAGGGAGCTGAATCTGGTAAGACTACACTGAGCTTTGACGTTTCAAAAGCAGGAAAGGATGGCTCCAATGTAGCGGGACTTCCGTTGGGTGTAAGTCATACCGTGAATGATGAAGCTACATTTGAGTTTGACGTAGTTGGAGGCGCTCCCACAATTCAAACCGTAACACTGGATAACGCTGGCCCTGTAACCGTTTCGGGCGGCGATATTGCGGCGCAAACCATCCAGGCCACCGCTACCTCCGCCAAAGGCAACAACATTACAAACAAAGTGGCATGGAGCGTATTTCCTGCTGGCCAAGGTGTGACGGTTGACCCTGCTAGCGGCTTAGTGTCCGTGGGAGCCAAAGCGGTGGCTGGCGAGTACACTGTGAAAGCCGACGGCAAGAGCGAGCAGGATGAGGAATTGTCCAAAGGTTCCGGAAGCACTGCTTTTTCCGTGGAACGGAACGCTGCTGCCATTGAAAAAATCACTTTGAGCCAAACTGAGATTACCGTTCAGGGCGGAAGCACTGCTGCACATGAAATTACCGTTAGCGCTATTGATCAATATGACGCGCCCTTTACCATTCAGAACCTGACTGTGTCTCCTGCGGACAGCGAAAATGTGAAGGTTGTTGATGGCAAGATCCAAGTTGGTGCTAAAGCTGTAGCTGGTACATACACAGTCACAGGCGATGGCAAAACAGCCGCCTTTACTGTGAAGCGGGCTGATGCCACGGCCAATGAGGTCACTGTTTTTGGCGGTCAGACAAACATTGAGGTACCCGCTAATGGTGAAGCGGACAATACTTCCACCGCCTTTACTGCTGCGGTAAAGGACCAGTTTGGCGATAGCTTCACAGGAAACGTGACTTGGAGTATCACCCCGGCTACACCCGGCGTGTCTATCAGCAATGCGGGCGTAGTCACTGTGACCAATGCGGCAAAGAACGCCATTCTGGATGCCGTTGGGAAACCGCTTACCGTGACCGCTGACTGTAACGGTGTCACAGATACCACAACCATTACCGTAAAACGGGCGGAAGCTACCGCTACTACTGTGACGCTCTACCGAAACGATGCCGAGTTAGGCGAGACCGACACAGTGGTCATGCCTGTGGCTGGCGGCGCGGACAAGTCCTACACCTACACCGCTAAGCTCTTCGATCAGTACGCTACAGAGATCACAGGCCAGACTGCTTCCTGGCGTACTGGGACCATTGACGACAGCTCCCACGTATCCTTTGACGCCGCTGCTGCCACTTTGACCGTTAAGGCCGGCGCGACTAAGGACAGTACAGTGGAGTTGACCGCCACTATGGGCGATCACAGCAAGAAAGTCATCATTACAGTTACTGACGTGAATGTGGATTGGAATGGGGTGTCCGCCAAGAACATTACCTATGGCCAGCCCAATTCTGCCGCGATTACCCTACCCGCTGGCAATACTGGCACAGCTGATGCTGGCGGCGTATCCCTTGCCGGTACTTTTTCTGTGAAAGATGCCACTGTTTTCCAGCCTGTCGGAAACCAAAAGGTGATTGTGGAGTTCACCATCACCAGTGGGGAAGGCTATGTGGGCGTGAAGATTACCAAGGAATACGACGTGACCGTAGCCAAGAAAGCCATCTCCGTTCTCGCGGATGACAAAGAAATGAAGTACGGCGAGGCAAGACCTGCGCTCACGTTCACCGTACCTGCCGGTGAACTGGCAGCAGGCGATAGCAAAGAAGACCTGGCTGTAAACCTAAGTTGCGACGCCGACTCGACCACGGATGTAGGAACGAAACAAATCACTGGTACAGGTTCCGCTGACAACTATACGATCACTGTGACCGCCGGAACCCTGACTATCCGCAAAGCGGATATTACAGCCATTACGACTCAGGCTCCTGCATCTGTATCCATTCTGGCTAATGCTGCGGAAAACGTGAGTCTGGATACCTTGAAGACGCTGCTGAGTTTGCCCGCGAAAGTGACCGCTTCCTACAGCGGCAATCAGACCATTGAGTTCCCCATCGTATGGACTGCGGACAAGGCGTTCGCCCAGAAGGGCGCAGAGTATACCTTCACTGGTAAGGTGACAGTAAACGGGAACTTCAACACGACCGACAAGACTCTGACCACCAAACTGACAGTTGCTCCGGTAAAGATTACCAACATCAGCGCAGTTCCTGGTAGTTTGGCGTTTTCTAAGGCCGTAGTCACTGGGGCGAAAACGTGGGCTGATTTGGGGTTGCCTGCACAAGTGGAGCTGACTTTTGATAACAGTGTGGGCGCTCAAACAGTGAATGCTACCTTCGACAAGACCCTTGCCAACGTGCAGGCTGTGGCCGACACAGTTACTGAAACGACAAACCAGACAGTCGAAGTGACATTGAGCGATGATAACTTCCCTGCATGGGCAACATGGGAAGCACCTCTGCCAAAAACAGTCATTACAATTTTCTACAAAAATCCCATTCCCGCAGAGGACATCACCTTCGAGGCAATTTCTACCACGTTCGGTACCAACTATACCCCAACTACTACCGTGGCAACCAAGGATGGTTATACCGATGCGACCGTGACTAAGAACTATTCCTATACGGACGAGAGTGGAAATGCTGTAGCAGGAAAACCCACAGATGCAGGGACATACACCATGCTGGTCACTGTGGAAAACGACAACTACAGAGGTACAAAAACCGCTACACTCACCATCGCGCCAAAGACCATCGTAGGTGCAACCGTAACACTGCCCAGCGGCTTTACCGCCACCTACAACAAAGAAGCCCACACCCCTGAGGTCACTGTGAAAGATGGGGAAACCGTGTTGGTGAAAGATAAGGACTACACTGTGTCCTACGCCCGCAATCGCGATGCGGGTGAAGCGACTATCACCGTGACCGGTAAGGGCAACTACGACGATTCCACGACTACAAGCACGACCTTTGAAATTGCGAAGGCATCTCTGGCTGAGATGAAACCTGTCATCACTGGTACAGCTGCAGCAGGTAATATTCTTACCGCCAACCTGAACGGTGTAGACAACAGCGAACTTGATTGGAGCTGGACAGTAGGAGAAAGCGGCGTCAGTGCTGGCGTCACGTATTCGGTTCAGCTTGTCGATTCCAACCAGCCCATTACCGTTATGGCTACGGCAAAGGCAGACGGCAACTACACTGGTTCCACACCAGCTAGCGATGTTGTAACTGTGGAGAAAGTCACTATCACAGGCAGTGTGACCGTGACAGAAACCGAAAACGTAGTTGGGGGCGTTGTGGGCAAGATTGAGAAAGGCGATACGCTCACCGCTACCGCAACCGTCACACCTGATGTTGCTGTCACCTATCAGTGGTATAACAATGGGACCGCGATTGATGGTGCGACGAAGGCAACTTATACTGTAGCAGAAGGCGATGTAAAACTCACTGTTACTGTAACGCCCGGTAAAGATTACGCAGGTACGTTGACTTCCACTGTATTGGAAGTGGACAAGTCAACCCTGACTGGTACGGTGACAGTAGCGCCTGAAGAAGCTGTTGTTGCGGTGGGCGGTAAGCTGATCGCTACCATTACAGCGGGCGAGGCCACCGCCGATGATTACGATATCATGTGGCTTCGAGATGGCGTTGCCATTGAAGGAGCGTCTGGCACAGAGTACACGATTACCAAAGCGGATCAAGGAAAGGCTATCACCGTGAAGGTGACTGCCAAGGGCGATTCTTATGTTGGAGAACTGATTTCTGATGGTATTGACATTCCCGCCGCAGTTCCGGACGCGCCTGTTGTACAAGCCTCCGCGGGCAGCAGACAGGTGACTGTTTCGTGGAACGCTCCTGAAAATAACGGTTCTCCTTTAACTGGCTACAAGGTCCAAGTGAACGATCAGACACCGGTCGATGTAAGTGCAACGGAAACCAGCTATGTATTCACAGAGCTGACTAACGGGACAGAGTACACCTTCCATGTTAGTGCAATCAATGCGATTGGCAGTAGTGCGGCAGGTGAAGTTAAGGCGACCCCCAAATCCTCCAGCAGTTCTGGTTCTTCTGGCAGAACAACTACAACAGGGAATAAAGCTGAAATCACGATTGGAAGTAATAACTCTGTTCATGTAGCAGTGGACGCCACCAAGAACAAGGATGGCAGCTTGACTTCCACAATTTCCAGCACGGATGGCAAGAAATTAGTAAATACCGTTAACCAGCACAAGAGCGGTAACGTGTTGATCGGGGTCGATGCGGATCAGGATACGGATAAGGTCGCGGTATCCCTGCCTGCTTCTACGGCTCAAGGTCTTGCCAAGAACAAGGTGGAACAGGTTGTGATTCAGACGCCAGTGACTGAGGTGACGTTGCGCAGCGAAACATTGGACCGTTTAGCGGACCGCGCCAAGAGTACGATCAGCGTTACCGCGGAAAAGACCAATGACGGCAACGTGACAATCCATGTCACCGCCGATGGCAAGGATCTGGAAACTGCTTCTGGTGCTATGACCGCCAAGGTTCCGGTAGCTGAGGCAGCTGGCCGTGGTACGGTAGCCGTACTGGTGGACTCTGATGGTAAGGAACAGGTTATACGGACGTCTGTTCTTGTTGATGATACGTTGGTTGTTCCCCTGAACGGTTCCGCAACGGTAAAGATTGAGGACCGGAGCAAGGACTTTAGCGACATGGGCAATCACTGGGCCAACGGCAACGTAGACTTTGTCACGGCCCGCGGGCTGTTTGCAGGCACTAGCGACAGCGAGTTCTCTCCTGACGAAAACATGACCCGCAGTATGCTGGTCACAGTGCTTTACAGCCTGGACGGTGAACGCAAGACGGATAAAGCCGTCACGTTCTCCGATGTTGCCGCTGGTTCCTGGTATAGCGATGCGGTCAATTGGGGTGCTGCCAACGGTCTGGTGGCTGGTGTAGGCGACGGCAAGTTTGCTCCTGACGCGCCCGTCACGCGTGAGCAGATTTGCACTATCCTCTACCGTTACGCCATGAGCCAGGGATTTGATACGGCTGTCGAAGGAAACACGGATTCTTACCGTGACAGCAATCAAGTTTCCAGCTGGGCGAGGGACGCTATGGATTGGGCTATCGGCGTTGGATTGGTGCAGGGCCGTGGGAATCATACCCTTGCGCCCACCGCTACCGCAACCCGAGCGGAAGTCGCTGCTATTCTGGAGAATTTTGTAGAGTTCACTGTAAAATAAGAAAACCCTTTATGAATGTGGGGATGGCTCTTTGGGCTATCCCCACGTTCTGAAAAGTCGAAAAAAATATTTACAATCAATCAGGAGGCGATTTTATGAAAATCAAAAGGATACTGGCCGCACTTCTTGCCGTGTGCCTGACGGTATCGCTTTCCGGCAACGCACTGGCAACAGAGTTGGGTGGAGACTCTAATCTGTCCGAAGAGGAAACGAAGCAAACAGTGTCCACGGAGGAACCAGCCCAGCTCTTGAACCCTGACGACTCAGAGGACTTCGCGCAGGAAGAAAACAACGTGGCCGAATCGTTGGACGGCAAGGATACGCAGACAGAGGAAGAAACCCGTTCGGAAGAGGTTTCGCTTTTTGCGGGCACACCCAGCGCACCCTATACAACCTGGCAGAACGCCACTGTGGTCACACTTGGCACACCGGTGGAGTTCATGCTGGACAGCTATAACGACAAGTTCACCGACAGCCAAGTTTGGCTGGCGGTCAACGTGGAGCATGACAACCAAGCTATACGCATGGACTTTTCGAGTGTGCCGAAGTCCATGTACGCTTACATTTTCTCTGAAGCCACGCTGACGAGTCCCGGCCCCAGCTCAAACAATTATTTGATAAGATACAGCTCGTTCAGCGGTAGCGTCAGTTATAGCTATAAGGTGGACTATGCTGGCGTATACTACATCATGTTCTGTCCCGCCAACAACAACTATACATTCGACAACGTCAACGCCAAAGTGACCTTTTCTCTGGTGGACGGGGATGGCAATGAGGACGGGACGCTTGGCAACAACGACGCTTGGAGCAACGCCACGGAGTTGACGGAGAACGTCAACAGCTACTTCAATCTAAACGGCAGCAATGATGTGGACTGGTTCAAAATCACCACGACGTATCCCGGTCAGGCAATCAAAGTTATGTTGAGCAATTTTGATTACACGGTCAAGCCGATTTACGCCACTCTCTATTCGGAAACCCAAGTCCAAACGAATCGCGGCTCTTTAATCAGCAAAGGCAGCATTTCCAAGGACTACAGCTTTAGTTACAAAGCCAATGAACCGGGAACCTACTATTTGTGGCTGAGACCAGCGAACAGCAACGAATTTTTTGAACGCAGTCTCAAGGTGCGCTATGAGTTGGTGGCTCCCGATGAGTACGAACTCAACGACACTTGGCAGACCGCCACTCCAATTCCCCAAGACGGCTACGAGGTGCCCTTTACGCTCAACGGAGAAAATGATGAAGACTGGTTCTGGTTTGAAACCAGCGAGGTGAATGAGATTGTGTATTTCACCATCAGCGGTTTTGAGACAGACTATTCCAATAGCCTCAATTTTTATGTCTATGATATCAACGGAACCACCAACAAAGAAACTACTCTGCACAGCGCACAAGGTATTGACCGCAACAGCAGTGGCAAACGGACAGTGCAATTTGAAACGCCGGGGAGACACTACGTCAGAATCGACTTGTATAGAACAGTGCCCATTGAGAACACCCTGCACTTTAAAATGGAACACAGGACGGTGCTTATCGACAACGGTGAGCCCAATGACACTTGGCAGCAGGCCACGCCGCTCTATGAGAACAGCCCCCAGACCTATAATCTGCCTGCTTCAACGGATGTGGACTGGTTCCGCTTCACGGTGGACCAGCCAAATCAGACCGTGGAGTTTACCTTTAATATCCCTGCCAGGGGTGCCATCAACGCAAAGTTGTATTCCCGCAGCTCGTTGGACCTTTATGGCAATGATGCATCATGGATGGAGAGTTTTTTCTATAACGAATATTCCGGTGCAGGAATAAAAACCAAGCGGTGGATGCTGAATGACGAAGGGGAATACTATCTAAAAATTTCTCCGTACAACGGCGACGCAATATTTGAAGCCGATGCTACTATTTCCTATAGTCTCATCCCGCCGGATGAAGCCGAGCGAAATAACAACTGGAAGACAGCAACACAGCTCAACGAAGGCGTTGCAGCAACGTTTACCCTGCCTGCCAGCAATGATGTGGACTGGTTCAAGTTCGACGTTCAGGAACCAGACCAGACTGTGGAGTTCACACTGACCGTCCCTGCCGGAGGAAATGTTTACGCATACCTGTATTCTGGCAACACTTTTAACGCTGACGGCGATGACGCATCGTATATGACCTCCTTTTTCGCTAATGCGGGTAAAAAAGCCACGCGCTGGATGCTAGGGGATGCGGGAACCTATTATTTGAAAATAGTTCCGTATAGCACTAGCTACGTTGTAGATGGAGACAATACAGTGACCTATCGTCTCATCGAACCGGACCGCAATGAGAGGAATAGCACCTGGCGAACTGCTACGACTTTGAATGAAGGGGTCGCCTCTGTTTTTACCCTTCCCGCCAGCAATGATGTGGATTATTTCAAGCTGACCACAACGGAGCCTGACCAAACCGTTGCCATCCACCTGACCATTCCAGGGAATGGAAACGTCAGTGCGTATTTGTACGCCGGGGCGGATTACGCGCTCAACGGCAACAGTGCAGATTACAGAATCAGTTGGAGCGGAAGAGACACCCGCTACTATCTGTTGGAAGAACCAGGGGATTACTACATTGAATTGTCCCCTTACAAAAACAGCATTAACGGCTATGTTAAAGATATTTACATTTTTGACGAGGACGCTACCATTACTTACACTTTGATTGGCCCTGATGCCAATGAGAACAACAACACTTGGAAGAAGGCCACTGTACTCCACGCACAGACCAGCACATACTTCACACTTCCTGCTGTCAATGACAGAGAGTGGTTTAAACTAGACGATGTTACCCCGGGAGATAAGATCACCGTTTACTTTAGTAATCTCCCCGGAAATCCCTTTAATACCCTCCGTTTTATCCTCAATGATACGATCAGCTACAAAACTGAAGCTGATGTCGGACCCACTCATGGCGATGGTGGTGTTATCTATCTTACAAGCAAGCACACTACTTCTTATAGCAGAACATATACGGTGCAAGAGGATGGAGAATATTATATCTGTCTATCCTGTGAAGACGACTATACTAACGCCTCGTTTAATACCCCCATAACCTTCCGGTACAGTATCAGCCGGGACAACATCGACATCAAGGCGGTAGGCGTCAGTTCCATCGGCAACGCCAGCACCACGATTTACCAGGGCAAGACCTTGGGGCTTTACGCGGTCATCACCCCTGCCAACGCCAGCAATCAGAACGTCACCTGGACCAGCAGCAACCCCAGCGTCGCCACCGTAGATGAAAACGGCGTGGTCACTGCCGTCTCCCCCGGCACAACACAGATTACCGTCACGACCGCTCAGGGCGGCTTCACCGCCACAAGCACAATCACCGTCGCCGCCCCCGTCCCCGTGCAGAGCGTCAGCGTCACGTCCAATGAAGTGGGAAATCCCGGCAATCAGCCAACTAACGCCAAGATTCTTTCTCTCAATACCGCAATCCAACTCGCCTACAAGACAACGCCGGAGGGAGCCACAAATCAGGACGTTGTTTGGACTGTCAGCGATTCTTCCGTACTCAGCATTACCGATTACGGCAAAGTCGCGGCCATCGGGAGCGGTTCCGCCTATGTGACCGTAACAACAGTAGACGGCGGTTATTCCGCGAATTACTACATCAGTGTCCCGGATGAGACCAGCCCCATCAAACGCATCAGCCTCAATATGGGCGCGGCGACCGTCTATATGGGCGAACCGGGAACGCAGCTTACGGCCAACATCTACCCCAGCAACGCCACGAACAAACAGATTATTTGGTCCAGCGACAACCCCGCAGTGGCCGCAGTCGACCAGAACGGACTTGTGACACCGCAATCCGTAGGCTATGCGACTATCCGCGTGGCCGCTCAGGAAAATAATGCAATCCAAGCCGCTTGCACCGTTTCCGTTCAGCCCGCCCGTACCCGCGTGACCGGAATCAGCTTCACTAGCGATACCCTCGAACTGGGCCTCTACGGTACCAATACGCTTGCCCCCATAATTGCCCCCGCAAACGCTACCGATAAATCCGTCACCTGGGAGAGCAATAACAAGAATATCGTCAGCGTTTCCCGCGGCGGCGTGATTACCGGCTTGAATATCGGTTCGGCCATCATCACCGCTACTACCGTCGACGGCGCAAAAACTGCCTCCATTACCGTGCGCGTCTCCTCAAACGCCCCCCTCGGCGACTTGAATAACGACGGCGTCGTGGATACCGCTGACGCCTTGCTCATCCTTCGCAGCAGCGTCAAGCTGATAACCCTCTCCGAGGCCCAGAAGTCCGTCGCGGACGTGAATGGCGATAACTCTATTGATGCCGGCGATGCTATCCTAATTCTCCGTTACGATTCCGGCCTTATCCAAGAGTTTCCCGGTAAGAAAAAGTGAGGTGTAATGAAATGAACGTCTGGAGAAAACTTCTGTGCGTTGTTTTCCTCCTCTCCTG
The DNA here is from genome assembly GCA_947385365.1 of uncultured Bacillota bacterium. Lineage (GTDB taxonomy): Bacteria > Bacillota > Clostridia > Oscillospirales > Oscillospiraceae > Lawsonibacter. The sequence continues at coordinate 15,668 of CANDKT010000020.1, forward strand.
CCTCTCCATGACCGCCCATGCCGAAGGGACTAGTCACCTCACGGTCAGCCAGACCGCTGGACGCCGCGGCAGTACGGTAGTTGTTAATGTTTCACTGGATCAGATCAATGGGATCGCAGGCGGTAGCTTCAATGTTGTCTACGATAACAATAGCCTCGCTCTTGTCAGCGCGGAAGCGGGGATTGGCGGTGGTTCCGTCAATCCCCACTACGCCTTGGACACTGTGCGAATCTCTTTTGCGAACGTAATGCCTCTGCAATCTCCAGGCAGCTTGATGAAGCTGACCTTCCGTATCAAAGAAGAGGCGGCTCTAGGGTTTTTGCCTGTCAACGTCGAAAAACAGAAATTCTACAACGTGAATGCAGAACCTATTTCCGCAGAGTCCGTGTCAGGCGGCGTTTCCGTGCAGGCGGTGGAACTTGCTCTCAGCTCGGACAGCTGCCTGCCAGGACAGGCTGTGAAACTGGAACTCAGCCTAGGCGGCGGACTCTACCCCGCCGGAGGAGAATTTGACATTGCCTATAATACCCGCCTCCTCACCGCCGGATCGCTCAAATGGGAACAGAAAATGGGGAATACCGCCATTAACCTTTCTTATCATATAGACGCTGACGCGGGGGTAATCCATGTCATTTGGGCGGCAGCGGAACCTATCGGGGCAAACGGGCGTCTATGCACAATCATCTTTGCAGTTTCCGAAAACGCCGCCGGAGAAACGCGAGTCCAAGCTCAGAATCTGAGATTTTTCGATGAAAACGGTACTCGTATGGATTGCCTGACGACGGAAGACGGCCTCGTGAACGTGGTGAATCAATATAAAGAGCAGCCTTCCCTGTACGTGGTGGGCGGCAAGCTGGCGGATGACGGCGCTTCCGCTACTGTGCAGATTGCGCTTGATGGCGCTGGGATGGTTTGCGGTGGAACATTCCAAGTATCTTACGACCCCACCCTATGCGTCCTCACGGCGATCACTCCGAAAATGTCCTGCGTCGCGGTGAATCCAAATAACACTAACGGAACAATCGCTGTCTCCTGGGCGGAGGATAGCCCAGCATTGGACAATGAAACAATCCTAGAACTGACCTTCCAAATGAACGGAAACACCCCAGCTCTACTTAAACTCGAAAATGCCACCCTAAGAGATAAAAAAGGCAAAACAATCGAAAATACTGCGATTAACGGCGGAAAAATCGGTACCTCCTCCAGCTTGCAAGATCCTGTCGCCGAATTGGTACAGACAGAACACTCCATCGGAATCCAGGCTACGCTATATGACGCGGAATTTTGCGGCGATGTGCGTACCAGCACTGCCCAGATCATCCTTGCCTCCTATTCAAACGGAAAAATGTCCCTCATTTCCATTCCTACCGACGCGGTTTCTTTCGATCAAAACGGTATCGCCCAGATCTCTGCGGATGTGAGTTACGATCAGTCAATCAGTGAACTGCAAATGTTTATTCTGGACGGAGAAGGAGAAATGACACCGTTGTGTGAGAAAGTCGGATTTTCTATATAAATAGCGCAACCTGCTTAAACTGAACGCTTCAACAAGAGGATAGCTGACAGTCTGTCTGTTGAATTGCATAGCCTGAGAAGGTGAAGGTCAGCTAGTTGCTCCCCTTAGTTGTGTTATTGGAGCTTTGGCTTGAGAGAGACAAACCTCCCGGCTAGCCGCCGTGGAGTCCAGCCAAATTAAGACAAATATTGTCCGCTATTTTTTGGGGGGTACGACCTGTTTCAAGGAGTGCGGAGTAGCCTTTAGATCAGGAATATTACACAGACAGTTTTTAGGAGGGAGAGATATATGTCTAATGTATTTAAGCGCTTTGTCTGCGTATTCATGGCTGTAGTGATGGTTATCACTATGGTACCTTCCCAAGCTTTTGCGCCATCTGAAGATGGGAGCGAGAACGAATCTCTTGTTTCAGCAGGTTCCTTTGACCTTGATTTTGTTGAAGGGGCTAACCAAGAGCAACCGGAAGATTTTCTGGAGAGTGGCAACTCCGATGGGCCAATAGAAGAAACAACTCCAGTATTCTCTTCACTAAGCGGAAGAATTGTTGATACAGACGGTCAAGGCATGGCTGATGTATCCGTACAGATCTATGACCAGGATGAGAATGCGGTACTCGCCCTTTGTATGACCAATCAGAGCGGTGCGTGGTCTTCTTCTGGATATACGGTAGCAGAGAATCATACATATATTATTCGGTTTTATAAGGCTGGGTATAGCTTCAGCAGTAATTTGCTGGAATGCATTACTGTGCCGGGAGAAAATGCCTTAGGTGAGATTGTGGCTACACCAGCAGGTATTGAGATTGCTGTCTGTAATGAGGACGATTACCTTTTCTCAATTTCTGAAAATGCGGCAATTATTGTGGGTTATATTGGGCGTGATCCCGTTATCATCACACCTGCAGTACTGAACGGATATCCCGTAGTTGGGATCGGTACGCAGGCGTTTCAGAAAAACACGGAGATAATGTCTGTTTACGTTTCCAGCGGTGTTACAACGATTTGTGACGAAGCGTTTATTGATTGTGATAGCTTGACTGATCTTACCCTACCAAATGAAGTACAGTTCATAGGGAAAAGCGCGTTTATGGGATGCACCAATTTGGCACACATATCTGCTCCTATTAGTTCTCCTGCTTTTGATAATCCATTCGTGGACAAAACAACTTTAAAAAGCAGCGACGAGTCAGTTTCTTTATTGGGAACGGATTATTCGACAATCGATAGCAACGGCTCAGATTTTACATATTCTATTCTTAATAGCTCATTCATTAGTGTTACTGGCTATAGTGGAACATCTTCCCATGTTGTTATTCCAGCTTCAATTGATGGATATACTGTGAGTAGCATTGGAACTAATGCCTTTTATAATTGTTCCAGCCTGACTTCGGTGGAGCTTCCGAACAACCTCAAAACGATAGGCGGATCCGCATTTTATGGCTGTACCGGCCTCACAAGTATGAACCTTCCAGACAGTGTGACAAGTATTGGCTACCGTGCATTTGAAAACTGCTCAAATCTTCAGAGCATCAATATTCCTTTGAGTTGGACAACGGCTTCTTCGGGCTACATCTTCTCCGGCTGTAGCAAGCTAACCAGCCTTACCGTGCCGGAAGGTATCACCAAACTGCCCGATTGTGCCTTTCAAGGCTGTACGAATTTGGCGAGTATTTCTCTTCCATCCACATTGAACAGCATTGGAACTAGTGCCTTTTATAATTGTTCCAGCCTGACTTCAATGGAACTTTCGAACAACCTCAAAACGATAGGCGGATCCGCATTTTATGGCTGTACCGGCCTCACAAGTATGAACCTTCCAGACAGTGTGACAAGTATTGGCTACCGTGCATTTGAAAACTGCTCAAATCTTCAGAGCATCAATATTCCTTTGAGTTGGACAACGGCTTCTTCGGGCTACATCTTCTCCGGCTGTAGCAAGCTAACCAACATTACTGTGCCGGAAGGTATCACCAAGCTGCCCGATCGTGCCTTCCAGGGTTGCACAGGTATAATCAACATCATACTTCCATCTTCTTTACAGGCGATAGGTAATTATGCATTCCGGGATTGTCCACAGTTAAGATATATCGAACTTGTTGAGGGTCTACTTTCTATTGGTAACTATGCTTTTAGCGGCTGTATAAATCTCAAAGGGCTCTATCTTCCGGATACCGTAACCACTTATGGGAGCAATATTTTCCAGGATTGTGGAAATTTGACAGTCGAATGTAAAGAATATTCTTTTGCCACAATTTATTGTATTGATGCTGGAATACCTGTTAAGTTTATCGATGAATCCTTTGTAAATAGTCCAAATCTGTGCCTGGACCGCAATAATACTTACTATGTAGCTAATACAGTAGGAGCGCTGACCAATGGCTATGTCACGATGAATATCGCCTATGGGTATAAAACAAATGTGGTGGATTCCATATCGAATCAATGTCTCTCTATCCATATCCCATCCAGTATGATACTGCTTGAGAAGACCTTGAAACTAGACGGAAATCTTTTAACTGGTTACGAATATGCTAATAATTTGTTGACGGTCAACCTTACTAAAACTTCCGGCAGTATATCCTTCTCTTTGAAGCCAACAGGCGACAATATAGTTACAACGTATGCCATTATGGATTTCAAGCACAACGGCACAGCTGCAAGGGAAGTCATTGGCATTATCAACAAGAAATTACCCCTACTGACCATATTGGCAAATGATGAAACAAACTCTGCTACAGTGCCCATTACAGGTGTTGGACCGGCAGATATGGATGTGACTCTCTATGTCAATGAGAGCCTTGCAGGCACAGCACATACCAATAAATCTGGGACATATAGTACGTCCGTAACCCTTCCTTCGGTTTCGGACTATGCTACGTACACGCTAACGGTGAAATCAATAGATTCCAATGGGAATGAGATTACAGCATCAAGGGATATCCAGTATGCAGTCGGTGCGCCAGTGCTGCAAAGTTTCACTATAGATTACGGTGGAAATACCTACGATATCATCTCACTAGGTACAATAAAACCTACCGTTATTTTCTCCTCCGCCAATCAATTCTCTTTTGATGTTAAATTCAGTAATCCGGATCAGATCGAGAAGGTTTATATTTGCAGTACCCGTAGCAATGTCACAAAACGGATGGAGGCAACGTGGAACAGTACAACAAAATCATATCAGGCTAAGGGTTACTTTGACAACTACAACAAAAGTTATGTGCCAGGGACCATTACGGTCGAATATACAAAGACACATGAAAAAGTTGACTTTAGTACCAATATCGACTATACTGCGCCAAAATATGTAAATGGGGTAACTGCACCACTTAAATCGGCGCTTGTCGGAAACACAAAAGATTGCATCAAAAATCTGGTCAATACGGATAAAGAATTAAGTGGCGTGATTAACTTGGCCGCGGCTAATAGCAAGATTGATTTTAGTTTTCAAACCGATGCGGCTCCAACGGGGCTTAATGCATCAAATGCCGAAAGTCATGGTTATATGGTTATAGAAGATAGCTATGGAAGACATCTCCACTTAAAAATTAAGGAATATGCCGAAGACGAAATTCGTGGAGAGGTTCTTGACACTGTACAGGATACATTAACAGATTTCTGCATCAAGGGTAATCATATGAACGCCGCTGTTGAGGTTGACTCCATTTTCTCTTTTGTAGATGCATATGACTATGTAGATACATTGATAACTTGGGATAATAATCGTGTCTCACTCAAAGAGGCAAGGCAGGCAACTCTTTCCTCCTCAATGTCTCCCGAGCATCAAGCGGAGGCGTTGCAAAAGCTAGATTACGCATCCAAAGCAAATAACGGCGTTGTGGCAGCAATGGCATTGGAAATTATATTGAGCGTTGCTGGTATTACCATTCCATTCCCCTGCAACATGATCTTACCATTGCTATCTATACAAAACGATGCCTATGTGGATCACATCTTAAGTCAATTTGGATTCTTGGACGCTTCGGAAAGCGAAGGTGTGTCGTTCAACTTCATCTGGAAAATTGATCCCAGTGGCTATGTCTATGACGCCGACTCCAACGAACGCATCGCCGGAGTAACTACGACAGTATATTGGATTCCATTCGATGAGTGTGATGAGAACACCAAACCTGCTGATACAAATTACGGGAAAATATGGAAGGCGGAGGAGTGGGATCAACTCAATCCCATTCTTACGGATTCCGAAGGACGGTATGCTTGGGACGTTCCCGAAGGCTGGTGGCGTGTTGAGTATGTGAAGGATGGCTATGAAACAGTTTGGAGCGATTGGATGCCAGTTCCTCCGCCGCAGACAGATGTCAATATTGGCATGGTACCAACTACATCAAACGATTATTCCGTTCAATTCGTGGAAAACACCGCAACCTCAACAGCACTTTCCTTAACCAATCACACCGCATCCACTGCATCCGTCAAATTTGTAGCCGCTGCGTATGACAAGGACGGGAAAATGGTTGCCATTCAAACGGTGGACAAGGCGCTCTCTGCATCGGAAAGCCTCGACCTTACAGTTTCCTATACTGAAAACTTGAACGTCCGAACCGTGAAAGCGTTTGTTCTGTCGTCCAGCACATCGACACCCCTGCGTGGAACCTGGTCAAAACAAGTATCTGGATAAATATTTCTCTGGCAGTCAGGCGAAAAGCCTGACTGCCAGATGCACAGGTGCGTATGCAGAAAATGCAAAGATTCACTGTAAGTTTTGCAAGAAGTCCGGCACACAGGAGGAGATATGCAATGAAATACTTAACCAGAGGGATTGCACTTGCTCTGTTTGTTATTTTGCTCTCTTTATCGCTCTCAGTACCTGCTTTTGCTGAGGAAGCTTTTATTGACAATCCACACTGGCAGGAAATCTCATCCGATACTGCTACGCAGATGTATCATCAAGGACAATCCTTTGTTGTAATGTTTTTTGCCCACGACTGCTTTAACAGCAATCTCAGGAAAGTGATGCTCAATAGCTGGATGACATATTACAATCTTGATGTATACGGTGTGGAGAGCCGTCGCATACCGTCCTGGGCCTATAAGACTGGAGCAATGCCAATCATCTGTGTGGTGGACCAAGGTAAGGCAACTTCCTTTTCCGGTAGCGACAGTATGCGTAGCATCCAGAAACGGCTTCAGGAATATCTGGGGATCTATGACGAGACAGAAATCGACTTCACCCGGTTGAATACGCAGATTTATGGAAATTATTCGCTTCACGCCTCTACAGCTACATCGCAGTATTGCATGGCATCTCAGGATATTCCGTCAGAAATTCGGGATGAGGCTGAGAACATCGTGCAGGGATTGTCCAGGGATAGAAAAAAGCTCAAAGCCATCTATGACTGGGTTACAACCAATATTTATTACAACTATGGTATGCTGGATGGAACTGTTCCAATATGGACTTCTGCACTGGAAACGTATACAAATAAAAATTCGATCTGTTCTGGCTACGCGAACTTGACAAAGACGCTCTGCAATGCGATTGGAATCCCCTGCCGGGTGGTCACTGGGTTTGCCACAGGTGTGAATACGGAAAGCACCGTAGAGGATGTGTGGCAACTTTATAAAACCTATATAGAGAAACAGGATCTTGCTCGATTTACCGCTGACATCGCCCGCTATGAGAACCACGCATGGAATGAAGCATACGTTGATGGACGATGGATTATCTTGGATACTACATGGGGTTCCAATAACGATATCTATTCTAACGGAGGGTATATTATAGGCACTCCAACAGATGAATACTTTGATTCGGATTTGGAGCGATTTTCCGAAAGCCACCTTTTCTGGACAGACTATTCCTGTGACCTAAACGTTGTATCCAATGGTAATCAACTTATAGTAAATGGGACTTTAGACGGGAATGACGTTGTTACAACTAGTTGCTGCCTATTAGTATCCTATGATAGCGATGGCCGGTTGTTGGATTGCACTACAGTAACTCCGTTTGGAGCAGCTTTCGTACACAGATTGGAAAATCATAGGAATATTTCCAAAATAAAAGTGTTTCTTCTTGATGATCGATATGCTCCTACAACCCTGCCATTCCTGGGAAAAGCAAAATAGACAAAAGCAAGCGTTCTTGCCTGTGGCAAAAATAGCCTCTACAGAACGTTGCGGTTGCATAGGCAATATCTACAAAAAAGCGCGGGCAGCCTTTGGGTTGTTCGCGCCACTTTTTTCTTCGACTGTTTTCGACTGTATTCCCTATTTTAGGGAATATCGTTGAAACCAGTTGATTTTTTTGGAACTTATCCGCAAACACAGATGGATTTTATCTAACATTCGTTGTTTTTACTTAAAGCTGTCACAAGGACTATAGATCCAGCAGGGATTCCGCAAAAGTGTCAGCAAAGTTTTGAATGTCCTTTTTAGATAATCTTATTGGTCACTGGCTACCGTACATAGCCCAATACCCGTGATCTCCAATCCAAATCGCCTATCCAAAAAATTTTAGATTGGAGATCGAAAATGTTTTATGATCAAGAAAAGTGCGGAGCGCGTATCCGCCAGATCCGTAAGCAAAACGGATATACACAAGAGCGCCTTGCAGACGAATTGAACATAGACAGGAGTGTCTTGAGTCGTATTGAGGCTGGTAAATATGCCTGTGGGGTAGATTTTCTTGCGCAGATTGCTACCCTTTTTGGCATCTCCCTGGATTTCCTTGTTTTTGGTAAGGCCGAAAACAAAGAGATTGCACACCTGAAAGAGTCTGTCACAGACCTCATTCGGCAACTCGAAAAGTTCAGAGAGAACATCTAGGGGAATGTTCGAAATTAGCACAGAAATGTGCTGATTCCTCTCTAAAAAAGAGGGGTCACATCATTTACAATAAACTAAGGCGAACAAGCCTCCTGCACTTTGAAAATTTCATACCAGCAGTACGGATCACCACACGGACAGACGCACAGTGCGCGCTATGACCTGGAAGGAGCAAAGCTCCTTCCAGGCCGCGATAAAGCCTGTGCGGGGCGATTTTGGCAAAATCGCCCATCATCCCCTGAGTTGAAAACAGTAGAGACTCCTGGAATGTGTCCGTGAAGGTCCGCCAAACCTTATCCGCTACTGTTCCCTGTACTTTATCGGGGGTCGAGCTGAGAATACGATGAGTACCAAGAAGAAAATGAGCCAACAAGGGGAATGATAGAATGAATACCAACGAGAACAGGCGAAATGCCCATAACGAGGTAGATCACGTATTCAAAGACCTTCTCCCCACCCAGAACATGGCAGAGCGCTCCGAACAGGTGGCACTCTGTCACCGGATGCTGGACGCCATGCTGAACGATGGCATCGCCCTGTGTGACGCTGGAACGGGAATTGGCAAGACCTACGCCTACCTGGTGGCTGGAACGACGTTCTGCCACCTCCGGGCCGATAGCGGACTGGAAGCAAAACCCGTTCTTATCTCCACCTCCAGCATCGCCCTCCAGAATGCTATCCAGAGAGAGTACCTTCCCCTCCTGTCCACCGTCCTCGCGGCAGAGGGCATGATTACCCGCCCCCTCCGGGCGGTGATCCGCAAGGGCAAGTCCCACTATGTCTGCGACGAACGGCTGGAGCGCCGACTGACTCAGGTCGATCTGAAGAAAAAGAATCAGGCGGCGGCAGAAGCCCTGCTCTCTCTCCGGGAATGGCTGGACGCTGACGAGGCTGTCCACCTCAGCGGTTATGACTGAGAGCGCGTTTGCGTCCCCAAGGTCTGCGACTGCAAGCGGGACGGCTGCCGCTACCTGGATTTCCTGGACTCCTGCAACGGGGGTCAGTACCCTTTCCAAATCTGCAACCACCACCTTCTGCTGGCCGACGCTATTCATCGGAGCAGCGGGCACAAGTCCATTTTACTGGACACTTGCGTCCTCATTAGTTTCGGTCAGCTTGCCCTTTTTTGTGTATTGCGTTAAGGGATAATTCACCAGCCAATTTGAAAAGTGCATCTTCCATTGCTTTATTGGGCGTAAGGCCTCCCGCATTTTCTCCTATTTTCCTGTAGAAATCATATAAATAGTCATCCAAAATAATTGTCACCTGCTTCATATCAATATCCCTCCTATTTGTGTGGACCGGTTCTGGTCCCATTGTATCATGCGCCTCTATTAAAATCAAGGTAAAAAGAACCAGTTTCGGTTCTTTTGCGAGGTGTATTCAATGGGACAAAAAATTAAGCAGGACGAAATCCACATTGGGCAAAATATTCGGGAAATCCGTCTGTCACATGGAATTGGACAAACAGAACTGGTAAGAAAATTACAACTAGAAGGTATTGGAATAACGAGAGAAACGCTTGTAAAAATCGAACGGGGCATCCAGCACATACAGGCCATTCAGCTTCGCGGTATCAAGGAAGTACTTGGAACGACTTACGATGAACTGTTCAAGTGAAAAATTTACCTTATCTATGTGATAGGGCGGGTTTTTTAGAGAAATTGAACTGGCCTCTGTTCAACCTGGGCCGCAACCTGACCCACATTACGGAACCTTTCAAGGCCCAGCCGGGAAGCATTTTACTGGCTACTGGCGCGGCCTGGGAGGGCTTCGATTTTCCCGGCGACTGTGTGTCTTTGCTGGTGATTCCCCGCTTACCCTTCGCTCATCCGGACGCTGTGAAAGAAAAAGAACGGGAGCAGTACCCCAGTCTCCACGCCTTCATCCGTGCAGTGGTGGTGCCCGAGATGCAGATCAAGCTGAAACAGGGCTTCGGCAGGGCCATCCGCACCGAGACGGACACCTGCGTGGTGGCCATCCTGGACGAGCGGGCTGCTCAAAATCAGCGGTATTTTCAGGATGTGCTGGACGCCCTACCCAAGATGCGAATTACTTCTGACCCCAAGGACATAGAGAAATTCATGAACAGCTCCAAGGACGATGACTATTTCCTGGAGGGCTGCGCATAACAGAAAACTTTGCAGATAAGAATAACAGGCATGAAAAGCCCAGCTTCTCCTGACCGGAGAGCTGGGCTTTCGTAACAGGAGAAAGCATTATGAGGACTGATTTACAAACGACCGATACACTGGACAGTCTGCCCGAGTTCTGTTCCCCCGGCGATCTGTCGAAGGTGCTGCCGGTGTCCAAAGCGACCCTGTACCGGATGGCGGGTCAGGGCCGTATCCCCTGCATCCGTTTAGGCAGGCGTATTATCATTTCGCGGGAACACCTGAAACGCTGGTTTGACCAGCAGATGGGCGTTGAGCGGAGCATGATGGAGGTGGCGTAACAATGGCAAGACGGTCAAAAGGAGAAGGGAGCCTCTACCAGGCGTCGGACAAAAGCTGGGTGTGCCAGTATAAGGTGGACGGCCAGCGCAGAACGAAACGGTTCAAACGCAAATCGGACGCCAAAGCGTTTATGGACGCGCTTTCCGCCGTCACTGCGGAAGTCCCAACGACCTTTGCAGGACAGCCGCAGAAACAAACTGCCACAGTCATAACGATGAGTGAGTGGATGGACCGCTGGCTGGAGGACTACGCCCGGCCCACAGTGAAGTTGTCCACCTACGGCAGCTATGAACTCTACATCCGCGCCCACATCAAGCCCCAAATCGGCGGGCTGTACCTGAACACTTTGACCACGGATGACCTTCAGCGTTTCTTCAACGAGCGGGGCAAAAGTGGCAATCTGAAAGTGCAGGGCGGGCTTTCGCCCAAGACGCTGACCAATATGCGCAATATGCTGCACCTGGCTTTGGGCCAAGCAGTCAAGAATGGACTGATGCAGAGAAACGTGGTGGAGGGTGTCCGGCTGCCGAAAAACCAGCGTCAGGAGATGCGAGTGCTGGACCGTGAGGAACAGGAACGGCTGATTCTAGCGGCGCGGCTGGCTCCGGAACCCGCCGCCTTTGGCATTATTTTCGACCTGTTCACTGGGCTGCGTCTGGGAGAACTGTGCGGTCTACGGTGGGAAAATGTCAGTATGGAGCATCAGGTGTTTCAGGTCTGCGAGACCAGAAACCGCCTGCCCAACTATGACTCCTCCATTGAGGCCGCCACCAGCGTCAGAACGGTGGCCACCACCAAAACGGAGAACTCCAGACGAACAGTCTATCTGCTGGACGACCTGTTCCACGATTTGGAGAGCTACAAGGCGATTCAGGACTCCATCGCCAGGCAGTACCCCGGCTACAATCCGGAGGGCTACGTTTCCTGTCAGGAAAACGGCCAGCCCTATGAACCCCGCACCTACCAAGATTTGTTCAAACGGTGCGTGAGGCAGGCCGGTATCCCGGACGCAAATTTTCATGCGTTGCGGCACACCTTCGCCACCCGGTCCTTGGAGCAGGGCATGGATGTGGTGACACTCTCCCGACTGTTGGGCCACGCCAATCCATCCATCACGCTGGACAAATACGGTCACGCTCTGGACGACCACAAGAAAGCCAGCATCGGCAAGCTGGGGGAGCTGTACTCCGGGACAAGAAAAATACCGCCTGTAACCACAAGGTCCAAGGCGGCCAAAAACAGGTGGGAGCGCTGAAAAAATAAGCAGCAGCGGTTTCGGATAAACATCAGCGTCCGGGATGAAAAATAAAAACAAGCATCAGATAAGCATCACGGAAAATGACCTGCAACTTTTTCAAATGGAAAACCGCTGTTTTCGGGTGAAAACAGCGGTTTTTTGGTTGCGGGGACAGGACTTGAACCTGCAGCCTCCGGGTTATGAGCCCGACGAGCTACCAATTGCTCTACCCCGCGATATGGTGCCGGAGACCGGGATCGAACCGGCACGGGATTGCTCCCACGGGATTTTAAGTCCCGGGCGTCTGCCAAT
>CANDKT010000021.1 GCA_947385365.1 uncultured Bacillota bacterium
GGCGTGTGCGGCGGCCTGGGCGAGTATTTCGAGATTGATCCCACCTTAGTCCGCGTGGGCTGGGCGATTGCGACGCTGTGTACCTTCACCCTGGGGTTCTGGGCCTACTTGGCCTGCGGCGTCCTCATCCCCAAAAAGAGCGACGTCTATCCGGGCTGCTGATTTTGAACCAATCCATCGTGTCAGGAAGGGCAGGTGATTGCGCATGACGCGCCCCTCGGTTCCCGCCGATGTTCCGGCACAGCGTCAGCTGTGGAAGCTGGCCTTCGGCGACAGCGACCGCTACCTCGACAACTTTTACCAGAACTACTACCGCCCGGAACGGGTCCTGGTCCTGGAACAGGACGGCGCGGTCCGCGCCATGACCGCCTGGTTCGACACGGAGTTCCTGGTCCCGGAACAGGGCGCGTACCGCGCCGCTTACCTGTACGCGGTGGCGACCCACCCGGCGTTCCGGGGCCGGGGCTTGGCCGGGCGGCTGCTGGCGGATGCGGACGCGTACTTCCGGCAGCTGAAGATCCCCGCCGTCACCACCGTACCGGCGGAACCGTCCCTGCACGCGTTCTTCCGGCGGAACGGGTTCCGGGAATGCTTCGTCCACCGGCAGGCGGCGTTGGGGACGGGTCCGCTGACCCCCGCGCCCTTCCCGCTGGAACCCGTGGGACCGGAGTCCTACCGGACGCTCCGGGAAGATTTCCTGCGCAGGACCGCCCACATCGCGTACCCAACGGAGGCGTTAGCCTACCAGAACGGCTGCTGTGCCTTATCCGGAGGGGGCCTGTACCGGGCCGAGACCGCTGCCGGACCGGTCCTGCTGTGCGCGGAGTACGCGGAGGACGGGACCCCGCTGCTGAAAGAACTGCTGGCCTCGCCGGAGGCGGAAGCGGAATTTTTACGCTTCGCGCCCGCGCTGTTCCCAGGCGGGGGCCTGTACCGCGTCCCTGACGGGACGGGAACGAGACCCTTCGGGATGCTCAAATGGCTGTCCCCGGAGCCGGAAACCCAATGGGACTGGAACCGTACCGCTTATCTGGGGCTGGCTTTTGACTAAAAACTTTCATAATCGGACGCCCGCGCGCCGCTCCCCCGCCGGGGAGACGGCGCGTTTCGACGTTCCGCGTCCCGGAAAGCAGACCACAGCCTTTTGATTGTGGCGACCCCAACAAAAAGAATGCTTTACTCTTTGGGTTTTTGTGGTATGATATACAAAGAGGGAACGAAAGAGTATTCCTTCCCAGATCCATGCCCGGAGGACAGCCGTTGCAAGAACGCTGTCACGATGGGAAGCGGACATTCAAATATTAGGAGGAATCAGGAATTATGAACAAGTACATCGAGCGGGTCCTGGCCGAAACCCGCGCTAAGAATGCCAATGAACCTGAGTTCTTGCAGACCGTGGAAGAGGTCCTCACCTCCCTCGACCCCGTCATCGAGGCTCACCCTGAGTACGAGAAAGCCGCCCTCCTGGAGCGCATGATCGAACCCGAACGGGCCATTGAGTTCCGCGTCACCTGGATGGACGATAAGGGCGACTATCACGTCAACCGCGGCTACCGTGTGCAGTACAACGGCGCAATCGGCCCCTACAAGGGCGGCTTGCGCTTCCATGCTTCCGTCAACCTGTCCATCATGAAGTTCCTGGGCTTCGAGCAGACCTTCAAGGACAGCCTCACCACCCTGCCCATCGGCGGCGCAAAGGGCGGCTCCGACTTCGACCCCCGCGGCAAGAGCGACGCGGAAGTCATGCGCTTCTGCCAGGCGTTCATGACCGAACTGTACCGCCATATCGGCCCCGATGTGGACGTCCCCGCCGGTGACATCGGCGTCGGCGCGCGCGAGGTCGGCTACCTCTACGGCCAGTACCGCCGGATCAAAGGCTGCTTCGAAAACGGCGTCATCACCGGTAAGGGCATGGCCTTCGGCGGCTCCCTGATGCGCCCTGAAGCCACCGGCTTCGGCGCGGCTTACTACGCCGACGAGGTCCTCAAACACGAGAACGATACCTTCCAGGGCAAGACCGTCGCCATCTCCGGCTTCGGCAACGTCGCTTGGGGCCTGTGCCAGAAGGTCGCCCAGCTGGGCGGCAAGGTCGTCACCCTCTCCGGCCCCGACGGCTACATCTACGATCCCGACGGCATCACAACTCAGGAGAAGTTCGACTACATGGTCGAAATGCGCTCCTCCGGCCGCGACCGCGTGCAGGACTACGCCGATAAGTTCGGCTGCGAGTTCCACGCCGGTGAGAAACCCTGGGGCCGTAAGGTCGACATCATCATGCCCTCCGCTACCCAGAACGACGTCACAATGGAATGGGCCGAGAAGATCGTCGCCAACGGCATCAAGTACTACATCGAAGTCGCCAATATGCCCACCACCAACGAGGCCCTGAAGTACCTCATGAGCCAGACCAACATGATCGTCGCCCCCTCCAAGGCCGTCAACGCCGGCGGCGTGGCCACCTCCGCCCTGGAGATGAGCCAGAACTCCGAGCGCCTGTCCTGGACCGCCGCGGAAGTGGATGAGAAACTCCACGGCATCATGATTAACATCCACGCCGCGTCCGTCAAAGCCGCCGAACAGTACGGCTTGGGCTACAACCTGGTCGCAGGCGCAAACATCGCCGGGTTCCAGAAGGTCGCCGACGCCATGATGGCGCAGGGCGTGTTCTGATTCTCCACCCCCGTACTTCTTGCGGAGGCCCTCTGGGCCTCCGCTTTTGTTTGATTTGCTCTTGCCCCAAGGGCGCGTCTGGTATATAATACCTTTGCAGAACAAATCCTACCGGCTTGGTTTTCCCCAAAACCAGGACCAATCAATAAGGAGGACTCGATTCAGATGGCATTCGTAACGCTGGAACAGAAAGGCCCCGTCGGCATCATCACCATAAACCGCCCCGAAGCGCTCAACGCGCTGAACGACCAGGTCCTGCGAGACCTGAGCGCAGTACTGGACCAGGTGGAGGAGAACGAGGAGATCCTGACCGCCGTCGTGACCGGCGCGGGCCGGGCTTTCGTCGCCGGAGCGGATATCGGTCAGATGTCCGAACTCTCCGCCGCGGAAGCAAAACGCTTCGGCGTGCTGGGCAACCAGGTGTTCCTGAAGCTGGAAAACCTGTCCAAACCCACCATCGCCGCCGTCAACGGTTTCGCGTTGGGCGGCGGGTGCGAACTGGCTATGGCCTGCGATATCCGCATCGCCAGCGAAAAGGCCAAATTCGGCCAGCCTGAGGTCGGCTTAGGCATCACACCGGGCTTCGGCGGTACCCAACGCCTGCCCCGTATCGTCGGCGCGGCCCACGCGATGGAGCTGATCCTCACCGCAAAGAATATCTCCGCCGCCCGCGCGTTGGAGATCGGCTTAGTCACCCGCGTCTGCCCGCCCGAGGCTTTGATGGACCAGACCCTGGAATTGGCCAACGCCATCGCCGCCAACGCGCAGGTCGCCGTCCGTCAGTCCAAAGCCGCAATCCGCCGGGGACTCCAGACCGATATGGCCACCGGCGTGGCCTACGAGAGCGAAGCCTTCGGCCTGTGCTTCGCCACCGAGGACCAGAAGGACGCCATGAAAGCGTTCCTGAACAAAGAAAAACTCCCCGGATTCAAGAACCGCTGAACCGTGTCGCCCCCCGCACGGGGGGTGTGGAGCGAAAACAACCGCTGGCCTGCCCCAAAACGCCGCCGGAAATCCCTCTCCGGCGGCGTTCCGATTTTTTGGGGAAACCCCTGTAACTTCCGCCGCGTTTTTCCGTCTTAATTCAAAAGGGGGGCTGCTTATTATGGAAGATCAGGCGATCATCGACTTATATTGGGCGCGTTCCCAGCAGGCCATCGCGGAGAGCGAGAAGAAATACGGCGGTTACTGCCACGCCATCGCCCGAGGAATCTTGGAGCAGGAGGAGGACGCGGAAGAGTGCGTCAACGATACCTGGTTCCACGCCTGGGGCGCGATGCCGCCGCAGAGGCCGTCGATTCTATCGGCGTTCTTCGCCAAACTGGCCCGGAACTTGTCTCTGGACCGCTGGCGTCGGAACCGCGCCGCGAAACGAGGCGGCGGACAGGTAGAGATCGCCCTGCACGAGCTGGAGGACTGCTTACCGGACCGCTCCGGTCCGGAGGAGCGGCTGGAAGCCGGGGAGACCGCCGCGGTCATCTCGGAATTTCTCCGGGGCCAGTCGGAGCTGGACCGGCGGTTGTTTCTCCGGCGGTACTTCTACATGGAGCCTATCGCGACGCTGGCGGAACGGTTCCGGCTCACCGAAGGGCAGGCGAAGACTCGACTCCACCGCATACGGCGGCGTTTGAAAGCGGCTCTGGAAAAGGAGGGGATCGCAATATGACAGCGGAACATTTGCTGACCGCCATCGGCTTGGTGGACGACGCGCTGATCCTGGACGCCGGGATCGTTCCGGAACGGAAACGGACCGTTTGGCGGAGCTGGGCGGTACTGGCGGCCTGTCTCGCGCTGGTGATCGCGCTGGGGCACGGGCTGACGCAGCTGGACGGCGGCTCCAACGGGAACGCGGGAGGAAGTACGGGAAGTGCCGGCGGGGGTATGGCGTCCGGCAACGGCGCGGGCATGGACTCGAACGGAGGTTTTGCCGAACAGGGCCTGCCGGTCTGCATCGCGGTGGACGGGGTTCTCTACCAGTCCACAGGGATTGCGGTCCCCGGGGAAGTCGCCGAAGACGACATCCGCGTTTCCGACGACCGTCCCGGCGCGCCCGCCGAAACCGAAGAGGATTTCCAGTTCCTGGGACATGCGAGCTATGCCGTGACGGATTCGGGACTCGTGGTCCTGCTGGACCACGAATGGGTGTTGTTCGAACCGTTTGTTGTTTCCGATTGAACCGCGCGTCTCGAAAAAGTTATGTTCTCCCCCTTCGGGGGGAGAACACAAAGGCGCAAAAAAGCGTTCTCCCCCGAAGGGGAGAACGCAAAAAACGTGTAAGAGGGTCCTCCCCCGAAGGGGGAGGACCCCAAAACTATCCTCAGGCTTTCCAGAGGCCGTGCAGATTGCAGTAGGCGTAGACCGCTTCCACCTCGTCGCCCTCGCACAGGGCAAAGCAGACCTCCGGCTTCTCGCCGGGATGCAGCAGCTTCCGCTGATTACCCTGCTTGGTTTGCAGGGAGACCCACTCGATAAAGTGTTCCGGCAGCATGGGGTGTTCCACGGAGCCGACCTGTACCTTGACCAGATTGCCTTCCACCTGGTAGACGGGGACGTGTTTTTCGACCGCTGCGTCGGTGGTACCGGGTACGAGTTCCGTCATCTTCTGGCCGCAGCACATCACGGGGACGCCGGTGTTCCGGACCATCGCGATGATATTGCCGCAGTGCTGGCAGATATAGAATTTCTGTTCCATGTTGAGTTCCTCCTTCAAGTTCATCGGTCATGTTCCACACGGTCCCCGAAACGATTTGGGGACCGCCTTTATTTTACTGCGTTTGGGCGGGAGTTACAACCGTTTTTTACCTGCCGCGTGTCCCCAAACCCCGCAGAGGCGCGGTCACGCGCCGCAATCCCCGCCGGACCCGGCGCAGCCGTGCCGGTCCTGACCGCACTGCCCGTGATGTTCCCGTCCCTGGTGGTCGCAGTGGGCGTCGGGGTCGTAGTCCAGCGTGCCAGTCAGGAAGGCGCGGACGGCGTCGTCCGCGCCGCCGGTCACGCCGCCGCAGAGCCGGATTCCCGCCTGCGCCAAAGCCGTCTGCGCGCCACCGCCGATGCCGCCGCAGATCAGCACGTCCACGTCCCGGTCGGACAGGAACCCGGCTAAAGCTCCGTGACCGCTCCCGGTGGTGTCGGCGAGCTGCGCCTGCACGATCTGCCCGTCCTGTATGTCGTAGAGTTTCATCTGGCTGGTGTGTCCGAAGTGCTGGAACACCTGTCCGTTGTCGTAAGGTACCGCGATTCGCATAGTAGTTTCCCCTTTCTTTCGGACCCACGGGCAATTCTGCCCGCAGCCTCGCGTCCGGCCGCCCTGACAGATCCGGTAGTGGCCTCCGCTGATGTACAGAGGTTTTCCGTTGACCAGGCTGTCCGCCAGCTTGAACCGGGCGCGTTCGTAGATTTCCGTCACGGTCGTGCGGGAGATCTCCATTTGCGCCGCGCACTGTTCATGGGTCCGCTTTTCGTAGTCGACCAGCCGGATTGTCTCGTACTCGTCCACGGTCAGCAGGACCGTCTCGGAAGGGTTCGCTTCCAGGGGCGCGAAGCCGCGGCATTCCGGTTCCGCGCAGACCCGGCGGCAGCGGGTCGGTCTGGGCATAGGACCATCTCCTCTCGCAGGGAGTTACCGGCATATGTCGGTAACAGGATACCACAACTGGGACCGGAAGTCAAGACGTTCCGTGTTTCCTTAACGGATTCTGCTCTTCCAGCTCCGTTCCGGCGAAGACGCCGTACTCCAAAACCTTGACGCCTTGCGGCACTGTCACGCGCCTCAGGCTGGTACAGTCTCGGAACGCCTCCCGACCGAGCCGCGTCAAGGTTTGCGGAAGGTCTATGGAGCGCAGGGCGGCGCAGTTCTGGAACGCGTAAGGGCCGATGGTGGTCAAGCTCTGGGGCAGCGTGACGCGTTCCAACTTCACGCAGCCGCAGAACGCCCGCTTCCCGATGGTCCGCAGACCTTCCGGCAGCGTCACGCCCGTGACCGTTTCGCAGCCCTGGAACGCTCCTTTGCACAGCGCGGTGATGTGATCTGGGACGGTGACTTCCCCGCCGGGGCCGTTGTAGCGGCGCAGGGCTCCGCTGCTGATGTCGAACTGAAGCCGCAGATCGTCCGGGTTCCCGCCGTCCAGAAGCGGTTCCAGCATTTCCAGAGCGCGTTTGCTTCCCCGCGCCGCGGCGGTGTCGTACAGAGCTTGGACCGCTTCCGGTCCCACCTGTTCCCGGTTCTCCCGGACGAAAGCGGCAGCTTTTTCTATCTGCTTGTCCCGGCCCCCAGACCGGAGCATTTGCGCCATGCGCGTGACGTGGACGTCGTAAGGCGGCGTCATCCGCTCCCGGCACAGGTTCCGGAACCCTGCGCCGTCCTGGAGAAGAAGCATCCACAACCAATCCTCCTCGGTTGCCTGGTCCATCCAGTACGTTTGGAAGTGATCGAACATGGTGTTGCTGATCGTACCCTTCTGGCGCAGGAAACCTTCCGGCATGGTCAAATAGTGGGGGCTGTCGGCAGGCAGGTTGTACTCGCAGTTGGAGAAGCGGCGGATGGACGCGGGAAGCGTCACCTGTCCCAGAGCGGTACAGCCCAGGAAGGCGTTGGCCGCGAGAGCGGTCAGGCCATTGGGGAGCGAGACGTCTTTCAGAGCCGTGCAGTTCTGGAACGCCCCGTCCCGTATGTCGGTCACACACTTCGGGATGACAACGGCGGGCAAAGCGGTGCAGTCGCGGAACGCGCCTTGGGGAATTATGATCCTCCCCTTCAACTTGTCGGGCAGGTGCAGAGCGGTCAGCCCGGCGCAGCCGCGGAAGGCTTCCGCTCTCAGCCCTGCCATCCACAGCGAACCGGGCAAGTTCAGTTCTGTCAGACCGGAGCAGTACGCAAATGTTCTGTAGTGGATTTTCTCCACGGTGTTCGGGAAGACGATGCGGGTCAGGTCCGTCTGACCGGCGAAGGCGAAGGGACCGATCTCCTGAGTCCCGTCCGGGATGGTGTAGACGCCCCGGAGCGCGCCCAGCGGATGGAGCAGCGTTTGACCTGAAAACAGCGCGCCGTCCCGCACGGTCAGGGGACAGGACAGGCCGGTAAATTGACGCCTTTGACTGTAGACGCGTCCTCCGCCTCCAGCGGTATAGCGGAAATGAAAACGCATTTTCACGTCGCCCAGGTAACCGCTGAAAACGGTCCTTCCGTTGGTTGGAAGACATTCCAAAGCGGGTAGGTCTTGCAGGAGCGTTATTTTCCGCAGTTTTTGGCAGCCGTCGAACGCGCCGTTTTCCACCACTTCCAGGCTTTTGGGGAAGACGACGCCTTTCAGATTCTTCCTCCCGACGAACGCCCCGGCGTCGATCCGCGTCACGCCCTCCGGGACAGTCACATGTTTCCTCACGCCGGTGTACCGCACCAGCGTGCCGCCGGAAAGTTCAAAATCCCGCTCTATTTCAGCCATATCATGCTCCTTTCCGATAAAAAATCCCGGCGCGGCCAGAGGCCGCGTCGGAGAGGTGAGGTGGGGTCCGCGTTGCGGGGATCAGGTGGACTCGGCCTGTTCGACCGCCTGCTCCGGGGTCATCATGCCCATCGACACCGCCAGCAAGCCGTTGCCGTAGCGGTTGAACATGAGGATGGGCAGGGAGATCAGATCGTCCAGCGCGTCCTCGCCCGGCAGGGCGTCGCGGGCGTTGCAGGACACCTTGTAGCGGATCTCGCCGTCCCGGAAGTCCAGCTCGAAGTTGCCGATGCTCAGGCCGTAGTTGGCGCGGGTGAGGTACTCGCACACATTGGCCATGCTCTCGGCGTCGCCGGACAGGCTGATATAGCCGTAGCTGATGATGCGGGAGCAGGAGTTCTCGTCATCGGAGCGGGGGCGAACGCTGATAAAGATGGTGCAGTTGCTCAGTTTGGTTTTGCTCAGGTTGAATTTCAGCTGGAAGCGCTGCTTCTCAGCGGAGTACTCATATTTCCACTGATTTCCCTCGATGAGGGCGCGCACGGCGCCGATGGCCTGGCTCATAGAAACGGACATTGAAGATATGCTCCTCTCTGAATTAGATTGGCGTCAAACCCGACGTTTATTTTAACACAAACACGTTCCCTTTGCAAGGCCCTGGGCTATCTTTTCTGTGCAATTTTACCGGAAGGCTCCCGCTTCGGGGGGAATATCCCACTCCTGTCCGGAATAGGATTCCGTGAAGGAGGGGATGGCTTTGGGCGAATACACGCTGTCCGCCGGACGGGGGACCTTGTTTCTCACGGCCTTGGGTACGGTGTCCCAGATCTTAGCGTTTTTCTATCGTGCGGCGCTGTCCCGTCTGGCCGGGGCGGAAGTCATGGGGCTTTATCAGCTGCTCATGCCGGTGTATTCGGTGCTGCTCTCCGTCACGGCGGTCGGGCTGACCTCCGCCATCTCCAATCTGACCTCCCAGCACCTGGCACTGGGCAACCGCAAGGCCGCCACGCAGAACGTCTCCGCCTGTTTGAAGATTTTCGTTCTGCTTCTGCTGCCCGTCGGCGCGGGGGTGATCTTCGCTTCGGACGCCATTTCGGTGAAACTCCTCGGGGACGCCCGGACGCAGTTAGGCTTGATCTTACTGGTCCCCTGCGTGGCTCTCACGGGCGTGGAGAACTTCCACAAACACTTCTTCTACGGCGCGGGGATGGTCCGTCCGCCCGCTGTGGTGGAGCTGCTCGAACAGTTCATCCGGACCGCCGCCGTGTTAGGTTTGCTGATGCTCTTCCTGCCCCAGTACCCGGAACGCGCTGTGGGGCTGATCGTGACCGGTATGGTCCTCTGTGAAGTCTTCTCGTCGCTGACGCTCCTGTGGCTGTACCGCCGGCATATGGCCCGTATGGGCCGGTCGGGGGCTGGGGAACCGGTCCGGGTCCGCTGGCGGCGTATTTGGGGCATTGCGCTGCCGGTTGGGCTGAACGCCCTGCTGGGCAACCTCATGAGCGCGGCGAACGCCGCGTTGATCCCGCGCAAACTCGTGGAGAGCGGTCTGACCCGAGGCGACGCGGTGTCACGGTTCGGCATCGTCTGCGGGATGACTCTGCCCATGCTGGCGTTGCCCACGGTTTTTCTGGGGCCGCTGAACCTTGTGTTAGTCCCCCGTCTGGCCCGCGCCAACGCCTTAGGGCGCGGCGGGGAAGTGCAGCGTTTAGCCGGTCGGGCTGTCGCGGCGGTCTCCGTGCTGACGCTGCCCGCTATGGCGCTGATGACCGTCCTGGGCGGCGATCTGGGCCGGATGATGTTCGGGCAGGAGCGGGTCGGGGAGTACCTCGTCCCGCTGGCCGCCACGATGGCTTTGAGCTGTTACTGTTCCGTGTTGGCTTCCATTCTCAGCGGAGTTGGGCGTCAGCAAGCAACTGCGTGTATTTCGCTGCTGGGCAGCGCGGTCCAGCTGGTCTTTACCTTAGCTCTGGTTCCTCTGCCGGGGGTCGGCATGGCCGGTTATGTCACCGGCGCGTTGGTGTGCGCGGTCGCGGAAGCGGCGTTATGTTTCTGGTGCGCGGTGCGTTACGGCGCGCTGCGCCCGGAACTCTTCCAATGGCTCACCGCTCCCGGTCTGTCCGCACTGCTGGCCGCGCTTACCGGGAACTTACTGCTCCGCTGTCTCAAGGACTCCGGTCTGCACGCGCTCCTGGCCTGCGCGGTGGTGTTCCTCTTCTCGACCGTGCTGTACCTCGCCGCGCTCCACGCGCAAGGCGTCCGGCCAACGGAGATCTTACGCATCCGCTGACTGCTCAGAGTTTCCCTGAATTTGCGAAAAAGTCTGCCCTGCGGCAGACTTTTCGATAGATTGAACCGCCCGTCAGGGCGGTTTTTTGTTCCATTTCAAGAGGAGTAGATTTACAAAAATGTGTACTTTTTTGTAAACCCCTAAGCCCCCTTTCCACAATGTAGTATAACAGAAAAATGTTGGGTTTTCAATAGGAAAATGGGGAATTTTGAAATGTGAGGTCGGCTTACAAAAAAGTACACATTGTTGTAGTGAATGGAGGCGCAATAAATGCAATGTACGGGACTATAAAACTTACTTGTAAGATATGCGGTAGCACTAATCTTATCATGCAGGATGGTATTTTCGTTTGCCAAGCCTGTGGAACAAAATATTCTGTTGAAGAAGCAAAAAAAATGATGGTAGAGGGAACCGTTGGGGTTGTGGGTACTGTCAAAGTGGATGTATCTGATGAATTGTCGAACCTTTACCAAATTGCTCGTCGCGCAAGGAACGATAATATCGGTGAAAATGCTGCCAGATATTACGACATGATTCTCGTGAAAGATCCAACAAGTTGGGAAGCATACTTTTATTCCATTTATTACAAAGCAGCCAACTGTAAGATAGCCGAGATTACCTCAGCTGCAGAGTCTGTTTCAAATTGCATACCCTCTGTGTTTTCCATGATTAAAGAAAATCTTCCAGACGAAGAACAGAGAAAAAGGGCTCTTGGGGAAGTTTGTGATAGGGCGTTCCAAATTTCAAAAGTGTTCGAGAGTGCAGCAGATAACTATTATAATAGCATTGATGCGTCTATCCGAGAACAATATCGTCTTGAGCAGCTTGACAGAACGGCTGCCGCAGGCACGATACAAAGGGATATTTGTATTGGTCTTTGCAAGTATTTTATCGATGACCCCATACTTATAGTCGGTATTCCCTATCTAAAAGAGCGACTATGGGGAGGAGTTGTGGAACCGTTTAGAACAGAATGGCTAAACGCCGTTCATAAATTTGAACCTGATTATGATATATCCAGCAGACAAAAAGAGCTTGACGATAGAACAGAAGCAGTGCAAAAGGAACTTGTAGATTTAATTGTGCAACAATCTAAACCATCTAACGGCTGTTATATCGCCACTGCGGTCTATGGTTCCTATGATTGCCCACAGGTTTGGACGCTACGCCGCTACCGTGACTATACATTAGCCGAAACTTGGTACGGCCGAGCTTTTATCCGTACCTACTATGCCATCAGTCCCACTTTAGTCAAATGGTTCGGAGAAACCGAGTGGTTCAAGAAACTTTGGAAAGGCAAATTGGACCGCATGATTGCCAATCTGAATGCTAAGGGTGTTGAAGATACCCCCTATGAAGACAAACTCTGGTAAGTATCTTTGATTCAAAAGACGCAATTAAAAAAGGGGGTGTGTTATGAGGCCAAAGGAGTCCTTGGAGGTGCGTATTGAAATGGCAGATATGCACGATGACGTTTTGTTACGTATTGCTACTGCCATTGAGAAGAAACACTGTATTGAGGCTTGCTGGCTTTGTTATGCTTGTTTTGAAAGCAGAATCGTCCGAACGCTGGAAAAGGTTTCTGAACGATGCCCCGGTCGAACGTGTTTCCAAAACCCGAGGGTTGGCATTAAGAGAAGAATAGAATGTTTGAAGCGGTTACGTAAGCAGGGATATGTTGGAACAGAACAATTTGACAGTAACACCCTTGGACAAATTATCGCTTGGTGCCGGGAACGAGATAAATTGGTTCATGCACTTGTTACCTTAAATAATTACAGCGGTATGGATAAGAGGTTTTTAGACTTGGCAAAACAAGGACAACCGCTTGTGGAAAGAATATATAAAGAAACTACCATGTTCAGAAGTGCGTATTATGGGCTGGAACTTCTCCCTGAATTTCCAACAAGCGCTTCGGAAAAATGCCGTTTGCTGAAATCAAAAGAGTCGGATACGTCAATTGCAGATTAGGTAAAGCGGAACAAAATAGCATGGGCCGCCTGCGGTGCGCAAACCGTAGACGGCCCGAATCTTATTTTCATTCCGCCTTGCGGAGGATGCCCATCGGGGTACACTCCTCGCCCTGTCCCAAGGGGTTGTCCCCCAACGCTTTGGCGAGCCAATCCAACGTCGGCTTTTTCTCCGAGAACCCTAAAATATTCGCGCCCAAGTCGTTGATGTCCACGATGGCCACCGGGTAGCCTAACGCCTGCGCCAGACGTTTGGAAGTACCCATTGGGTCGGCGGGGGTCAGGACCACGTAGTGGTCGTAGGGCGGGATGGTGCCTTCTGTAGGACCGTCGATACCTCTGGCCTTCGGTCCGGCGACGAGATAAAACCACCCCTTCTGCCCCAGCAGCTTGCCCAGCACCGAGCAGAACGCCGCGAACAAAATACGCAGTGTGCCGCATTCCTGGAGTGCCATTTCCATCGTCTCCGGGATGCCTAACCCGATCCCGGCGGGGGTTTTGGTGACGTAGCGGCTCAAGGTGACGGCCAGTTTCCGGGGGTGGATCTCCTCCATAGGGATCGCCCGGCTCTGCGTGCAGGCCACGGCTTTTTC
This sequence comes from uncultured Bacillota bacterium, assembly GCA_947385365.1. GTDB lineage: Bacteria > Bacillota > Clostridia > Oscillospirales > Oscillospiraceae > Lawsonibacter. Next base: position 12,965 of record CANDKT010000021.1, read on the forward strand.
GGAGATGAACAGGATATCGCCAGGCCGCATTTTATCTTTTGGGTACTTCCGGACCACGTCGGCCATATCGTCCGCTTTCGTGATGAGGTGTGTCTTGACGGGGATACGCAGGTAATCCACGCCGTCCACTGTGCGGATCAAGTTTTTGCCGGGGTTGGCGCTGTAAGTTTCCATGCTCATGGGGGAGGACTCCTCTCGTTCTTTGCAGCCCCGCCTGGGCGGGGTGAAAATAATCGCCGCAGCGCGGTTATTATAGCACCATCCCAGCGGAGATGCTACTCTTTTTCCAAATTTGACACTTCCCCCAAAAGCCAACCGTTTTCCACGGCGGTGATTTGTACGTTCCGGAGCTGATTGTGAAGGTTCTCTTTGCTTTGGACTCGGACCTCGACGTAACGGTCGCTGAACCCGCGCCACAGGCCGTCCTGAAGCTCCTCGAAGAGGACCTCGGCATGGGTCCACAGCCGCAGGTAGTCCTGTTCCAGACGCGCCGCGAGTGCGGCGGCTTCCCGGGCGCGGGCTTCCCGGACGGCGTTGGGGACCTGACCGGGCATTGCCGCCGCAGGCGTGCCGGGGCGGCGGGAGTACGGGAAGATGTGCATTGCGGAAAAGGCGCATTGCCGGACGAAATCCAGGGATTGAGCAAATTCCTCTTCGGTTTCGCCGGGGAAGCCCGCGATCAGATCGGTCGTGATGGCGGGGAGCTGGAAAGATTGGCGCAGCAGCCGCACGCTTTCGGCGAACCGTGCGGTGTCGTACTTACGGCCCATCCGCTTCAAGGTCGCGTCGCAGCCGGACTGCATGGACAGGTGGAAATGCGGGCAGAGGTTGTCCAATTTCGCGGCGCGTTGGCAGAAGTCGTCGGTGATCGTCCGGGGTTCCAGGGAGCCGAGCCGGATACGGCAATCCGGTGCGGCGGCGCAAACGGTCTCGATCAAGTCGATCAGGGACGTGCCGTCCTGGAAGTCCCGGCCCCAGGAGGAGATCTCGATCCCGGTCAGGACCAATTCCCGGTAACATTCTTCCGCCAACTTCCGCGCCTGCGCGGCGGCGTCCGGCAGTGGTAAGGACCGGACCGGGCCTCGGGCGTAGGGGATGATGCAGTACGTGCAGAAATTGACACAGCCGTCCTCCACCTTGAGCATAGCGCGCGTCCGTCCTTCCAATCCTCCGGCGGGGAGCGGTTCAAAACAGCGGCGTTTCAGGGCGTCGTCCAAAGCGGTGATTGGGATTTGAATCCGTTCCGTCCAAGCCCGTTCCACCAGCTCCACGAAACCGAGCCGGTCTCCAGTCCCCGCGATCAGATCGACAGGCAAACGTTTCATATCCTCCGGGTGGGTCTGCGGGTAGCAGCCGCACGCTGCGATCAAAGCGTCTGGGGTACGTTTCCGCGCCTGACGGATGGTCTGGCGGGATTTTTTATCGCTCACCGCCGTGACGGTGCAGGTGTTGATGATATAGACGTCCGCAGGTCCCTCGAAGGGGACCAGAACGTGACCCCGGTCTGTAAACAGACGTTCCAGCGCTTGGGTCTCGTATTGGTTGACCTTGCAACCGAGTGTGTAGAACGCTACCTTCACCGTGTTACGCTCCGTGTTCTGGAACGATGGCGAAGAAGGTCAAATCACCGTCGCTGTCGTTGATGAGGCTATGCGCGTGGCCTTTCGGGCAGTAGTGGCAGGACCCCGCGCGCAACGGTTCGTATACGCCGTCGCACAGTGCCTTACCGCTGCCGGACAGGATGTAGATGATCTCGCTGTTGGTCTCGTGGGTGTGCAGGCCGATGGAGCAGCCGGGCGCTAAAAGCCCTTGCATGATCTTATTCTCTCCGTCGACGTGCATTCGTAAAATAGCTTCTCCCTCGCCGTCGCGCATATGCGGGATGACTTTCGCTTCGATCTGTTCAAAGTCGATCAACATGAGTGGTTCCTCCTTTAATTGATTGCCCACGCCTCGCCGCACCGAGGTTCAGAGGGCTGGCCTTTGCTGACTGCCCACTTTCCGCCGCATCGGGGTCCAGGGGGCCCGGCCCCCTGAACCCTGATTTCGCGTGACCTCTTCGTGGGCAATTCTCATTCCACATCGCGGTAATACAAACCGCGCGTATACGCATTCGGCTGAAAATCGCCCCGTCCCATGTAGCGTTCCAAAGTACGGACACATTCCGGCGGGCTCTCCGTCGTGAACATCAGCCGCGCCGCCCATAGCCCAACACGCTGCCATTCCGCCCACTTATCCGCCAAAAACAGCTTCTTACTGTTGAGGATCTCGTTGCGGCACCCCCAAGCCTTGACGACCGGGAAGCGTTCTCCTTTCCGATCGACCAGCTGGTTCACGCTGCCGCAGGTGTGCTGACCGGAATGGTTGTGGACGATGCAGTGTTCCGTAATCATCAAAGGCAGCCGTCCGTAAACGATTGCTTCGACCGGGAGGCACTTGGACAGGTCCCGCAGCTGGGCCAGTTTGAGTTCAAAAGAGGCGGTCGCGGAGCAGAACCCGAACCGTTTGATTTCCTTCAAGGTCTGGCTGTTGTACACACCCAAGCCGAAATCGCCCCGGACCCGGAACCCCAATCCGAACGCTCTCCGGGCGACTCCCAGCGTGCCGGCCAGAACTTCCTCCACGCCCAGACCGCGCAACACGCCTAACGCTTCCTCCAAAGCCAGCGTCTCGCCGTCGGCGCAGATGCGCGGCAACAGCGCGGCGACGGGGACGCCTGCTTTTTGGCAGCGTTCCACGGCTTCCGGGTGGGCTTTGCCCTCCTCCGCGGGGAGGTAGACCAACGCAGGGTGCAGAGCCAGCAGCTCCCGGCTGAGTTGGCCCGCGTCCCGGACCGAGACGGTGAACACCGGCGGGTCCCGGCGGTTCTCGTACCGCACGCCGGGGTGAAATTCCTCCTGCCGCCGCTCCGGCGGGGCCATGCGCTGGACGGACAACGCTTCCAACGCCTGCCGCCGCAGGCCGTTCAGCACGGACAAAGGCAACGAAAGTCCTTCTTCTACCTTCGCAGCGGCCCACTCGCAGACGTAAGGCGTCCCGCCCGTGCGGGAGAGCTGACCTTCCACTTTCTCCCGCGTCAGCGGGACGTTCCGGGCGGGTTCCGGCTCGGGACCCTGCACGCGGGCGATCCGTCCTTCCCGATCCTCCGCCGCGACCTGAGCCGGTCGTCCGGACTCCATCAGGGCGTACAGCCGCACCGGTTCCTTCCGATTTTCTCCGCCCGTGTAGGACGCCCGCGCCTGGGCGAATAACTCCCGTGGTTCTTTTTCCTCCTGGTGGGTGCCGAACATCGTTGGACCCTTCTCCCCCTGAAAGTAGCCGTCCGTGAACCCCTGACGGGAGAAGGCTTTCTCCAACGCGGACCGCTCCTCTGCCGTCGGCTCGCGTCCCTCCCGGATGGCCCGCGCGTAGACGCCGGTGACGATGGCCACGTACTCCGGACGTTTCATCCTACCCTCCAGCTTGACGCACCGGACCCCCAGTTCCTCCACCTCTTTCAAGTGGCCCGCCAGAGACAGATCCTTCAGAGACAAGGGGTACTCGTCCGCTCGGCTGTTCCAGCCGTACTTCAACCGGCAAGGTTGCGCGCACATACCCCGGTTCCCGCTCCGGCCCCCCAGCACCGAGGAAAAAAAGCACTGCCCGGAGTAGCACATACACAACGCGCCATGCGCGAAGATTTCAATTTCGATGGGGGCGTTCTGGCATATGTACGCGATCTGGTCCCGGCTCAGCTCACGGGACAGCACCACCCGCGTCATGCCCAGATCTGCGCACTGTTTCGCGCCGTCCACGGAGTGGACCGTCATCTGCGTGGACGCGTGGACAGGCAGATCCGGGACCGTCTGCCGCAGCATACGCAGCACGCCTAAGTCCTGCACCAGCACCGCGTCCACGCCGATGGCGTTGGCGTGCGCGGCGGTCCGCGCCGCGGCGGGCAGTTCCCGATCCGTGAGCAGCGTGTTCAAGGTCAGGTAGACCTTACAGCCCCGGAGATGGCAATAAGAAACCGCCGCCGCAAGCTCCTCTTCGCGGAAGTTTTTGGCGTTGCGGCGGGCGTTGAAATTCCCGTATCCGAGATAGACCGCGTCCGCGCCGTTCTGCACCGCGGCTTGGACCGCCTCCATAGACCCGGCGGGCGCGAGAAGCTCCAGCACAGGCACCCCCCCTTACTTCTTCTGAAGCCGGAAGATTTCCCGTTTCGCCTCGGACAGCTCCAGCTTCAACCGGCTGGCTTCTTCCAGGCTCTCCTTCACCTGACGGCGCAGGTTTTCGGAAACCTCCTGCTCTTTGAAATACTGATCGGCGATATTCATCGCGACCAACGTAGCGGCGTCCGTCTGGGAGAGCTGGCCGCCCTGGATCGCTTGAAGCTCCCCGTCTACAAGGGCGGCGCATTTACGCACGTAGGCTTCGTCCTCCACCGCCACCATGATGTACTCCCGGCCCCCGATTGTGACCGTCACTCGATTTTTCATGAAACTCCTCCTCCAAGGCCTCGCTCCTCGACACAGCAGAGCCTGAACTTCGGCTTTAAAAAACGAAACACGGCGGCTGTTTTCCAGCGGCAGCCGTCCGGGTCTCTATTATACCATAGTTCTTTTCGCTTTTCACTCAGAATTTTCAAATTTCCCGAGAAAAATCCGGGAAGTTTTTTCCCACCTTTCGACAAAAATTTTTCCGGGCGGTTGCGCGGGTCCGGACCGGCTGATATAATCAGGTTATGCTGCCGCCCGCCGGAACCCTGGGCGCGCAAAACGGGAGGCTTTTAACAGTGAACGATTTCAACTACGACCGCAACCTCGCCCCGCCCCGGAACGTCCCGCCGACGATAGAACCGGAACGTCCCGAACCGCGTCCCAATCCGCCGTCCCGCTTGGAACGGCCCCGTAGGAATTGGACCGGGACGCTCGCGCTGATTTTCTCGGCGCTGGCCCTCCTGCTGGCCGGGACCGCGCTGTACCTGCTTCTTGATAAGAACGAGCCGGAACCGCCGCCGATCCTCCAACCGGAACCGCCCCGCGTCCGCTACCGGGACCGCTCCCTGCCCGTCCTGGACGGCGTGCCGGTCAATTCCTTCGACCCCTCCGACTTCTCCTGGACCCAGGAACGCGCCGTCTACACCTCCGGGACCACCACCTTGTCCAAAACCGGCGTAGATATCTCCTACTCCCAAGGCGCGGAGATCGACTGGCAGGCCGTGGCCGCGGACGGTATCGACTTCGCGATCCTGCGCCTAGGCTACCGGGGCTACACCGAAGGCGGCCTGTTTCTGGACAAGTACTTCACAGAAAACTTCCAGGGCGCGCTGGACGCCGGGCTGGAAGTAGGCGTCTACTTCTTCTCCCAGGCCCTCACCCCGCAGGAGGCCGAGGAGGAAGCACAATTCGTTCTGGATCAGCTGGAACGTTACGACACCCGCGATCTGTTCACCTACCCCATCGTCTACGACTTCGAGTACTACCACCCGGACAAGAACGCCCGAACCAATCAGCTGGACGGTCAGACCCTCACCCAATGCGCCGCTGCGTTCTGTTCCGTCATCGCGCAGGCCGGCTACACCCCCGCCGTGTACTTCAATCAGGACTTGGGCTACCTCTCCTACGACCTCTCCCAACTCTGCCAGTACCCCTTCTGGCTGGCCGACTACGACACCGCCCCTGATTTCTACTACCGCTTCGATCTGTGGCAGTACAGCCACACCGGAACCGTCGCCGGAATCCCCGGCAACGTCGACCTGAACCTCGACGTCGGACTCCCGAGAAGCATTGAATAATCGTGACGTGATCGCCTCATAAAAAGCTGTATTCTTCCCCAGAGGGGGAAGAATACAAAAAATCGCTGAAATATCCTTTTTCTTCTGCTTTCTTCTGCTTGACATGACAAAATCCCGAAAGGAAAAGTTTGTAAGACGGGTGTGAACAAGTAACCCTATATCATTGTCAGAACGCATTTTTTGTGTTATCATACCTTCAGATAGGAGGTGTTTCCACCATGAGTTGCCACAATATAGGTCATGGCCTAAACGAGGTCGTTCGCAAGGTCCTTGTAGAATACGATGCTGGGCTGATCCCCTACGAGTCTGCTTTTCGTATTTTGCAACAGTGTACAAAAAGCGTGCATCGGTGCGACGGAAACGAGTACGAAGCTACAGCTTGTATGTATGAACACTGTGGACGGTGCCTGCGGAAAGGGCTGCCAATGTTCCAATTGGGTATCTTATATAACGATCCGGCGGTTTTGGATCTGGTCAGAAAAGAAGTCGTCAGCTACCACCTGTGCCAGGACTGCATTGACAAACTGGGGATTCAGGAGTTCATTGACAGCCCTTGGGATGTGGCAGAACGGGCCAGATACGACTATGGAGCCACCAGACGGACGGCGTTCCAGGACGAGTAAGGAGTGTGACAGCTGTGGGTACGATGATCGCCAGCGAGGTACACAAACAATACAGTGAAGCTGTGACCGCGTTCCGGAAACTGATCCCGGACCCGGCGCTGCGGATGGCGTTCAGCCGTCAGGTGGACGGGTATATGCGGCAGTTGATCTTAGGAGTTTGGCAGGCGGACAACGCCAATTCCATCACCCCCCGGCACGTGGAATTCTACAACGCCGCCTACACCAACGGGAATCCCGCGCCCGCCGCGCTGTACTGGGAAGTCGCAACCGGCGTGGCCTCCTTCGATCTGTTCCGGCCCCCGGCGTTCTACCAGGACCTGCGGCGATACGATCGGATGAAGGGAACGTCTCTGGCGCGGCGTTTCGCTGACCAGCTGACGCTGCTCCTGCTGTTGTTCGCGGCGGTGGACGACGTGGTCAGCGAGAGCGAGGCCGGGTTTGTCAACGCCTGCGTCGACGCGCTGAGCGCGTTGTGCGATCAGGACGGGCTGTCGGCCAGCCGTCCCGCGCTGAAAGCGGACGCGTTCATCACCCGGCGCGCCTCCGGACCGCAAACGGCCGCGGTTCAGGCGCAGCAGCCGCCGGACGCGCAGGAGGAATCCGCCCCGCCGCCTGACCTGAACGAAGTGTTAGCGGAACTGGACGGTCTGTGCGGTCTGGACCGGGTGAAAAAGGACGTCAAGAGCCTCATCAATCTGGTCAACGTGCGCAGGCTCCGTCAGGAAGCCGGACTGCCGGTCCCGCCTATGTCCCTGCATTTAGTCTTCATGGGCAACCCAGGCACCGGGAAAACTACCGTGGCGCGGCTGTTGGCCAAGATCTACCACGCAATCGGCGTTCTGTCCAAGGGACAGCTGGTGGAAGTGGACCGCTCCGGACTGGTGGCGGGATTCGTGGGACAGACCGCCATCAAAACCCAGGAAGCAGTGCAAAAAGCCATCGGCGGGGTGCTTTTCATCGACGAAGCCTACGCGCTGGTCAACCAGGAAAACGGCAACGATTTCGGACACGAGGCGATTGAGGTGCTGCTGAAGAATATGGAGGACCACCGGGACGATTTGATCGTCATCGCGGCGGGCTACACGGATCTGATGGAAAAATTCGTCCACTCCAACCCCGGTCTGGAGTCCCGGTTCAATAAGTACTTCTACTTTGAGGACTACGACGCCGGTCAACTGCTGGAGATCTTCCGTTCCGTCTGCAAGAAAAACGGCTACACCCTCTCCGCAGAGGCGGAGGCGTGGGCGCGGGAGGATTTCCGGGAGTTGTACGAGGACCGGGACGAGAACTTCGGCAATGCGCGGGACGTGCGAAATCTCTTCGAAAAAGCCGTGGCGCGTCAAGCGGATCGGGTCGCGCAGCTGGAACAGCCCAGCCGGGAACAGCTGATGGAACTGTTGCCGGAGGACTTGGACGAGGCGCAGGTTGAAACGGAGACGTCGGATACAGACGGAGGCGATTCGGAATGAGCCGAGCAGGTTCCCGATTTGCGCGGCCTTACTACCAGGATACCGGCCGGAGGCCGTTCCTCTTCTACGCGGTCATCGGCGGACACTCGGAGGAACTGCGCATATCCCGCGCCCAACACCGTGTGGAAGAGATGCCGGACGGGTTGGAGCTGTCCCGTCTCCAGCGTCCGAAGCACGACAGCTATATCGACGAGCTGCTGGGCGGCCATCTGGGGAACGTGCTGGAACGGCAAGATCCGGAACTGTACCAGAAGGCGGTCGCCGCAGAAAGCTGGCTGGTCCTCTACGGGGAAGTCCAGGAAGACCGTACCTTGGATTACCTGCGCAACGCCATCGGCGTGGTTCAGGCGGCGGCGGAAACCGGCGCGACGGCGATCCTAGATCTGCCTACGCTGAGCCTTTACTCCTCGGAACAGTGGGAATCCAACGTGTTTCAGGCGACGTTCCGACCCTGTGAACACGCAGTCATTCTCGGCTCCCCCAATCCGAACGGCACGTTCTGGTTCCACACGCGGGGAATGCGGAAATTTGGCCGCCCCGATATCGGTTTGGAAAACGTACCCGCAGACCAAACGGAACGGGCCGCCGCTATTCTGAACCAGATGATCTATTACGGGGCGTTAGGCGCAATATTTCCTTCGGAGACCGGCCTGCACATCGGACCGGAGGAAACCTGTTTGGTCCACCCGATCCTGACCGGTGATTTGGAGGACCCGGATTACAATAATGAACACTATCAATTGGACTGGAACGAGTGCGAATTTGGAACGGGGGCTGCTTGGTGAGCCGCAAGGGAAGCGCAGAAAAAAGAACGCCTCCCCGGAAAGGGTACGCTCCGAATTGAAGTAGTGCTTGACGGGAAGTGTTCTCTTTCTTGATAGAACGAAGCAAAGCGAGGGGAACGCCAAAATGATTCAAACGATCAAAGTCATGCTTTGCCCGAACAACAAACAGCGGACGAAACTGTTTGCCTGTGCCGGGACCGCAAGGTTTGTCTACAACTGGACGCTTTGGTATCAGCAAATCAACTACGCATTTGGGTATTCCTTTGCAGGAGACACGGAAATCCGGCGGGTTTTGACTGCTTTGAAGAAAGAAAATCCAAAATTCCAATGGCTGAACGATTACAGCAACAACATCGCAAAGCAAGCGGCCAAGGACGCCTGCAACGCCTATCTCAAATTCTTCAAGGGGCTTGCGAAGTATCCGAAATTCAAGAAAAAGCGGAAATCGAAGCCCAGTTTTTACGCCGACCCTATCAAAATCAAGTTCACAGAAACCCATGTGAAGCTGGAAAAGCTGACGCCCAGCAAAAAAACAAACCGCCAAAGGCTGAATTGGGTAAAGCTGGCGGAACCGAACCGAATCCCACCCGATGTAAAATACGTCAATCCAAGAATCACGTTCGACGGGCTGAACTGGTGGATTTCAGTCGGCATCGAATGCGAGGAATCCACCGAACAGCCAACAAATCCGGGGATTGGGATTGACGTGGGAATCAAAAGTCTTGCGGTCTGCTCCGATGGGGCAGTTTACAGAAATATCAACAAGGCCGCAAAAGTTGGGAAACTCAAGAAAAGAAAGCGCAGATTGCAGCGCGGGGTATCAAGAAAGCACCTAAAAAATAAGAAAGGAGTACGTTACTGTAAAACACGCAATCTTATAAAAAGCGAACGGAAACTTTTGAAAGTAAATCGAAGGTTGACAAATATTCGTCACAGCTATCTGCATTCTGTCACTTCTGAAATCGTGAACCGAAAACCAAAGTTCGTGGTTCTGGAAGATTTGAATGTAACTGGCATGATGAAAAACAAACACTTAGCCAAGGCGGTTCAGGAGCAGTGCTTCCATGAATTTTACCAGCAGATGCAGTATAAATGCCGCTGGAACAATATCACGTTCATAACGGCGGACCGGTACTATCCATCCAGCAAGTTGTGTTCCTGTTGCGGCGCGGTCAAAAAAGATCTGAAATTGTCGGAACGCGTGTATCACTGCCCCGTATGCGGCAACACAATAGACCGCGATTTCCAGGCGAGTGTGAATTTAGCGCGGTATCCATCCATAGCGTAGCGAAAACAAGCGCGATTGGGTATGTACCGGTACGTTAGCCGGGAATTTACGCCTTCGGAGTGTCACACCAAACGCGAGTAGGCTTTTACCAAAAGCGGGCACGTTGAACAAGGAATGAAACAGAAGAGCTTGATCGCTTTTTATAAGTTTTCAGTAACGGCGACCTTTATGTTCAGCCGTCAACGTCTGTTCTGGCTTAGCGCACCCTATGACTTACCCGGCTCGGACGCCCGATTTCTCCGCGCCGTGCGGGAAAACTGCGCCTACCACATCCGCCGCTGCCCGGAGTACCGAACGATTTGTCAAACCCTCCGCTTCACGCCGGAAACGCTGGAAACGATGGACGATCTGGCCAAGCTCCCCGTCCTGCCCACGCTGTTCTTGAAACGAAGAGCTGTCTTTTCCATGCCGGAATGGCGTATGGCTATGCGGGTGACGTCCTCCGGGACCAGCGGGCGATTCAGCCGGGTAGGATTCGATTGGGGCTGCATCTTTGCGGAGATCCCTATGATACTCCGCTTAGGTTTTTACCACGGGCTCGTCTCACCGAAACCCGCCCACTATGTGGTGTTGGGCTACAAGCCGGGAAAACAGGACCGTATGGGCGTTGCGCGGACGATGTTCGGGTTGACCCACTTCGCCCCGCCGCTCAGCCGGACTTACGCGCTGCGTTGGCAGGGGGAACGTTACGTCCCTGATTTGGACGGCGCGGTGAGCGGCCTGGAAAAGTTGGCGAACGCCCGCTTCCCAACCCGTATCGTAGGCTTCCCGTCCTACTTATGGTTCGGGCTTCAGCAAGCCGAGAAGATGGGGCTTCAGGCGCGTTTTCCCCGCGGTTCCAAGATTTTGCTGGCGGGCGGCTGGAAACAGCACTACGCGCAGGAAGTGGAAAAACCTCGCCTGTACGCCCTGGCACAACGGGTGCTGGGCATCGGCGAGGCGGATATTCATGAACTTTTCGGCGCGGTGGAGCATCCGATCTTCTACAACACCTGCAAATATCACCGCTTCCACGTCCCCGCCTACGCGCGGGTCCTGATCCGGGACGTCGAAACGTTGGAACCGCTCCCGATGGGCCAAACGGGGTTAGTGAATCTGATCTCCCCGCTGATCTGCGCCACGCCCGTCACCAGCGTCATGACCGATGACTTAGGCCGCCTCACGCCGGGGGAGGATTGCGGGTGCGGACTGCGGTCGCCTTGCCTGACGATTTTGGGCCGCGTTGGGCTGCCTGATATCACCACCTGCGCCGCCGGAGCTGCGGACCTGCTCGGAAAGGGGGAGGCGTTTTGATCTTAGCGAACGGAACCCTTCTGCCAGACCAACGCTTGGCTCAGGTTCTGGACGGGTTGGAGGAGGAAATCAACGAAACCTTAGCCCACCGCGCCTTGGAAACGGAAACCGTCGTGGACGCCTGCGCCCGTCTGCTGGCGCGGTTGGAAAACGGCGAACTGTCCTCTCTGCTGGCCCGGTACGCCACGCCGAATATGCTGGAAGTACTGGAACGTTACCGTCCCCTGCTGCGCCGGGAGAGTTTGGAGTACAAGCTGGCCGTAGAGCTGGGCGGTTGGGAGCGAACCGGTCCGCGGCCCTTTGGCCGGAGCCTGACCGTTCCGTTAGGGACGCTGTTCCACGTCACCGCCGGGAATCTGGACGGCTTGCCTGCGTTCTCCGCGCTGGAAGGTCTGCTCACCGGCAACGTCAACCTGGTCAAGCTGCCCAGCGGCGATCCCGGCCTGTCGCTGGCTCTGATGAAGCGACTCACAGAAGAGGAACCACGCCTTGCGCCGTTCCTGTACGCCTTCGACATCCCGTCCCAAGACGCCGCGTCCCTGCGGAAACTGGCCGGGTTGGCGGACGGCGCGGTAATCTGGGGCGGCGTCGAAGCAGTCAAAACGCTCCGACAACTGGTCCCTGCCGGGTGCAGGCTCATCGAATGGGGCCACCGGCTCAGCTTCGCGTACCTCTCCGGTCGACCGGCTCGGGAGGAACTGGACGCTCTCGCCGCGCATATCGTTCAGACCGGTGGGCTGTTGTGTTCTTCCTGCCAAGTCGTCTACCTGGACACGGACGACTTCGACGCCGCGGAGGCTTTTTGCCGAACTTTCCTGCCCGTCCTGGAACGCGCCGCGCAAACCAGCCGCCGGACTGCCGGTCAGACGGCGCAGGCGACTCTGTACGCCTACGAGACCTTTCTGGAAAAGGCGGTGGATACGCCTCAGGCGCGCGTGTTCCGGGGCCGCGGCTGTTCGCTGACCCTCTGCCCCGACGAGGAATTGGAGCTGTCTCCTCTGTACGGCAACGTTCTGGTGAAACGTCTGCCTCAACCGCAGCTGCTCGCCGCGCTGCGGCGTCAGAAGGGACAGCTCCAAACCGCCGGTCTGCTCTGCCCGCCGGAGGACCGGGAGAACTTGACCGAACTTCTGCTCCGGGCCGGACTCACCCGGGTTACGTCCGTGGGGCATATGTCCGCGCCCTTCCCCGGCGAGGCCCACGACGGGATGTACCCCTTACGGCAGTACCTGCGCGTCGCGGACGTGGAGGACGTTCGCGCGTGAACACAAAAGGAGTGTGGAAACCTGTGGAATTGAAAATCAAAGCCCTCTCCCCGAAGATCGGGTCGGAGATCCCCGCGCCGTTCTACGCCACGCCCGGTTCCGCGGCGATGGACTTATGCGCCTGCCTGGAACAGGCGGAAGTCATTCCCGCCGGGGAACGGCGGCTGATCCCGACCGGGATCGCCATCGCGCTGCCCGGACCGGAGTACGTGGCGTTGCTCTTCGCCCGGAGCGGTCTGGCGGTCAAGCACGGCGTCGCACCCGCCAATTGCGTAGGCGTGATCGACAGCGACTACCGGGGGGAAATCCTGGTGGGTCTGCACAACGCCAGCGGCTGCGACTACACCATCCAGCCCGGCGACCGCATCGCGCAGCTGATGATTGCGCCGGTGGTACAGGCTCAGGTGACGCTGGTGGAGGAGTTGGACGAGACCGCCCGCGGCGGCGGAGGGTTCGGTTCGACCGGGGCCTAAACGTCCAGCTCGCCCCGCGCCGCGCGGACGATATCGCCGACGCCGTTGAAAATCATGGAGGGGCGGTAGGAGAACACTTTCAGCGTCTCCGGCGTGGAGATCCCGGAGAGGACCAACACCGTAGACATCCCGCTTTCCAAGCCGGAGATCACGTCGGTGTCCATCCGGTCGCCGACCATGACGGCGTCCTCGGAGTGGCACTTCAGCAGCCGCAGGCCGGTGCGCATCATTAACGGGTTCGGCTTGCCGCAGAAGTAGGCTTTCGTTCCAGTGGCCATCTCGATGGGCGCGACCAACGCGCCGCAGGCTGGGACGGTGCTGTTCTCGCCCGGAGCGGAGACGTCCGAATTGGCCCCGATGAGCTTCGCGCCGCCCAGGACTAGGTTGATCGCTTTCGTGACCGTCTCCAAGGAGTAGGACTTGCTCTCGCCCACGACCACGTAGTCCGGGTCGATGTCGTTCATGGTAATGCCCGCGTCGTACAGCGCGTTGAGCAGTCCGGCTTCGCCGATGACGTAGGCGGAACAGCCCGGCGCCTGGTTCTTCAAAAACGCCGCGGTGGCTAACGCGCTGGTGTAGAAGTGTTCCTCGGGGACGTCCAGGCCCATACGGGCCAATTTCTGCTGGAGTTCCTTCGGAGTGGAACCGCTGTTATTGGTCAGGAAGAGGTAGGACTTGTTGGACTCGTGGAGCCACTGCAAAAATTCCGGTACGCCGGGCAGAATCTGACTGCCGTGGTAGATGACGCCGTCCATGTCGCAGATGAACCCTTTTTTCTTCTGAAAGTCGATGGAATACAAAATTCTTTCCCCATTTCTAAGCCGCTGTGTCCAGCGGCAGGATGTCTGGACCAGTATACCAAATGGCCGAACGTTTCGCAAGCGTCGCTGTGAAAAGGATGTAGAGAATGACGGACTTGGAATTAAGAAAAAAAGCCTCCGAAATTGCGGCTCAGTTTCGAGATAGAACCATACCGGCGGAAGAGATCCTCCGCCAAATCCAGGAAGAACCGGAACTTGTCCATGTAACCGGTCTGTCAGGCGCGAACCTGTTTCTTGACGCGGTACTCTGGGACCGGTTTTCGATTGCGAAAGCGCTTTGTGAGATGGGAGCCGATATCCATTGGACGAGCGAGGCCAGCATGATTCACGGAAATGCGCTTGGGGTAGCCCACTGTCCACAGGACGCAGAAGAACTTCTCGCCCTCGGCTTGGAAATTGAGAAGAACGTGTCGTTTTCCATCTCGAAACCGCTCAAAAATCCCGCTATTGTGGCGGCTGAACATAACGATACCACCATGCTGCTCTATTGGTTGAAAAAGCAGAGAGAACTTTTCGCGGATGACCCGGAATACGTCAGGAAAGTTTTCTATGCGGCCATAGATATGGCGTCCATGCTGAATCAATCCGCTATGATTTCCTGCATCCTTGCGGAAGATGAACTGTTCGGCATTCTCAAAGAAATTTATTCTCAAATTGACGATGTGACATCGGTCCGCCTGTATCTCCGTGCGTTACGACAGATCAAAGACGAAAAACTGGAGAGCAGAAAAAAAGAACTGCGAACGATATTAAACGCGAAAAAGAAAGAGTTATCTCCCGCAACTTAACTTCCAGTTGTTGGGAAGAAGCCACGTTCCGCAACACCAATCTGAAAAGAGAGTCCGAACGCAGGGAGGCTTATAACATGATTGAACTGATCGGTTATCTGGGTTCCGCCTTAGTGGTGAGATCGGAAGAGCACACGTCTGAACTCCAGTCACAACAGGTTATCT
>CANDKT010000022.1 GCA_947385365.1 uncultured Bacillota bacterium
CCATGACCGGGATTTGACGGCCAATCTCCCGGATCTCATCCTTCTGTTCCCGCATGGTGATGCTCATTTCGCCCAGCCGGTCGGTCGTCGTTTTGAACAGGACGTCCTGGACTTCGTTATGTTTTTCCAGCTCACCGATACGTTCCCCGAAGCGTTCATGCGTTTTCGCGTTCTGCCTGCGCAACTCCGCAAGGTCCGATTCCACAACGGCAAGCCGGGGGAGACCGGGGCAGGTGATCTCCTCCGCTGCGGGTGTGCATTTTCCTTCCGGCATTTTGGTTCAGCCTCCTTTTTAGATCCTCTGTTAAATTTCTGAATATATTGTCGCAGAAGTCGATCCACCAGAATAAAAATTTACTGTTTTTTTAAGCCCATTTTCAAAATGAACGGTATGCGTTCCATATTCATTTACGTTATATGTCAACATCTCATAAGCTCCGGACATAGAATCTGTACTGGTCGTCACTTCTTTTCCTGAAGGCATTACAACTTTTACTGGATATGGCATCCCGTCACGTACAAATACTTTTATCTGCAAATCCGGGACTTTTTCTTCGCAAGTTCCCGTTACACCGAAGATTGTGACGCCCTTCTTGATATTGGAAGCAATCAGGTTCGCGTCGCCCTTGATAGTCTGCGTGCCGGTGAGATACCGGCCCGATGAGATCGTCTTGTCCGTAGTCCCCGGCGTGATGGTCTGCGCCGCCTGAGTGGTCAACTGCTTCGTTGCTTTTTCCGTTCCGCCGGAGACGTATCCGCTCGCTTGTGTGGTGGAGGCGGTGATAAGTCCGGACGAATTGACCGTAATCGACGGCTTTGCCTGCGTTGCAGTTTCGATATGCACGCTGTACTGCTCAGGGTAGTATCCAGACGGAACTGTCACCGTACTTCCATTGATGGACAGGTTTGACATACGCCTGGACGGTATGTAACCTGTTACCTTCCTTCCGTTGACATAAGCGGTCTTGCCGTAAAGGATATCAGTATCTTCCGCCGTTGCGTCCGATGTGTCAACACCCGTCTGAATCGCCTGAATTTTGGCCGGGTAGTCGGCAAATTTGGTGGAATCGGATACGCTCTGCCCCTTGGCTATGATGGCCGCCTTAATGGCTGCCTTGGTCTCTATCAGCTTGTTCAGCTTGTCCGCGATAGTTCCCATGTTAGACCGCCTCCCCATTGAGCGTGTCCAAAAGCGCCGCAATCTCTCCAACTAAGTTGTCTACATACTCCTTCGTGACTGCGCCAACCTCATCAGTTGTCAGCTTACCTGGCACATTCACACTTCCGTAAGCCATAAGTTCAGTCTCCTTTCTTCAGGATTTCTTCTAAGATCGCTACGTTTTCGCGGAGCCTCTCGCTCCCAGGTTCCAGCAGAGACGCCTGCTTTGCAGCTTCCAGAGCTTCCGCCAGACGCCCGGTCTGATACAGGGCAATGGCACGGAGATCATAGGGTAGGCTACCCCAAGCGGCGGCTTCGCTGATGTAGGTTTTCGGGCGTGTTTTGATTTCCAGGGCGCAGGAAGTGAAGTACAACACCCCATCCCATCGCTCCTGCTGGTACAACAGCATCGCTAAATCTAAGTACGCCTCCCGTAAATGCGGCGCTTCCGCAATCGCTCGCAAGTACCAGTCCCGCGCCTGTTCCGGCTCCTCCTTCCCCAAAAACGCCTTGGCAATATACCGCATGGACGCCGCCCGCTCATCCGCCCAGTTCGCCCGCGGCATGGCCAAATGCCGCTTCAGCGTTTCAATACAGTCGTCCCAACGTCCACGGAACAGATACTCCCGCCCTAAGTAGTGCATATTCCGGGCGTCCTCCGGGTCCTCCGCTACGGATAGCTCCAGTAACGGCAGATACTGCGCTCTGGATTTGTTCGGGTCCGGGTAGTGGTCCAGCTGGACGCCGATGGCGGTGACGCTTGGGCCATGATTATCCGTTTCGTCCCAGGTAAGCACTTCATGGACGGGATGTGCCCAGTGGTAGCCTTGCCGGGCGTGGATTTTATCAATCCAAAAGGCAACGCCCTCGGAACCATCCTCCTGAAAACTCCATGTGTACCGATAATAGGCTTGACCAGTTCCAGGCTTCCAAGCCGCTTCCAGTTTCGCACGCCAGCCGGGTCGGAAAAGCTCATCTAAATCGGTACAGACGCAGATATCGGTGTCCTCTGGAACCAATTCCAGGGAGCGGTTGCGGGCAACATCAAAACGCCACGGGTCTATGACCTCTTCCGTCACGTGCGCACCCAGGGAGCGGAGCAGCTGCGGCGTCCCGTCATTCGAGCCGGTGTCCAGGACGTAGATTTCATCCGCTTCCGACATCGACGCCACCCAGCGACGCGCAAACTGCGCTTCGTTTTTGCAGATTGCGTAAACGCAAACCTTCATCTGCTGCACCTCCTGTTAAGCCTTCTCAATCCGACATTGCGCGGTCATACTAACCGTTGGGACGTTTGCGGAACGGAATCTGATTTTTCCGGACATAGACTCACAGGTCGGACACAAGCCGCACGCCGCAGCGATCACTTGCGCAGCTGTGGACAAGTTGACGCGCACGGTGTCATTCGCAGTGAGACCCGTGACAAAAATATCGCAGTATCGCGGGTACCGCGCCGTGCTGTCATTCCCCCAGCCCGTGGTTGGAATGGTGATCGTCACGGTTGAGATCCCCGTACTGCCCATAGGCCCGGTCGGCCCAGTTGCGCCTGTCGCGCCTTTAGGTCCGGTCGCCCCAGTCGCGCCGGTATTGCCCTTGGCTCCAGCCGGTCCGGTAGGCCCTGTAGGTCCTACGGCTCCGGTCGCGCCCGTTGCCCCCTTCGCACCAGCCGCGCCAGTAGGTCCAGTCGGCCCGGTTGGACCAGTCGCGCCGGTGGACCCTGCGTTCCCCGTCGCTCCCTTCGGACCAGTTGGTCCTGTCGGCCCTGTTGCCCCTGCCGCACCCGTCGCACCACGTGCGCCCGTTGCACCGGTCGGTCCAGTCGGACCTGTCGGACCCGTTGCCCCAGTCGCACCCTTCGTGCCTGCTGCTCCAGTTGCACCCTTTGGCCCAGTTGGTCCGATTGGTCCTGCCGCGCCTGCCGGACCTGTTGGTCCTGTCGCACCAGTCGCACCCGTTGATCCGCTGTACCCCCTTGGCCCCTGCGCTCCCGTCGGGCCGGTCGGACCAGCCGGACCTGCCGGTCCTGTCGCACCCGTCGCGCCAGTCGCCCCGGTTGATCCATTGTATCCCCTTGGCCCCTGCGCTCCAGTTGGCCCAACCGGACCAGTCGGCCCAGTTGGGCCTGCCGCGCCGGTTGCACCTACGCCTCCGGTCGCCCCCTTAGCACCAGCCGGGCCAGTGGGTCCGGTTGGGCCTACGGGTCCAGCCGCACCTGAGGCACCCGTTGCGCCCCGCGCTCCGGTGGCTCCAACAGGTCCAGTCGGTCCAGTGGCCCCGGCCGGTCCGGTTGGCCCGGTCGGGCCTGCGGTTCCATTGGCCCCCGCCGCTCCCCTCGGTCCAGTCGCACCAATTGGACCGGTCGGTCCGGTCGGACCCGTCGGACCTGCCGCCCCTGCTGGACCTGCAATGCCCGCAGGCCCAGTCGGTCCAATGGCCCCTACAGAACCTGCCGCGCCAGTCGGCCCGGTGGCGCCCGCCAAACCTGCCGGTCCGGTCGGTCCAGTCACGCCTGCCGGTCCAGTCGGCCCTGTTTGGCCTACGGCTCCAACCGCTCCAGTAGCCCCCGTCGGCCCGATCGGTCCAGTCGGTCCAATCGGCCCCGTCGGTCCCCTCAGATCGTCCAAACTGCGCGGCGCGGCGTTTCCTTTCCCATCAAAGCCAACTACCTGTTCCGCAGTACCTTCCAGCTTGTCTTGCTTGCTCCTTTTCAAAAAAAGAAGCGCCTCTTTTAACTGGGTTACAATCGATACTTTCATGCTCAATTCCCTCAAGAATCGTAAACTTCTGCCATAGCCTGCGCAAATTCTTCGTCCGTGAGCGTGTCAACTGCTATCGTCCCATCATCCGAAACCTTGAGTCCGTCGCCGGGCTTTACTCCGCCTATCGTTTCCGCCGTCGCCGGGACCATCGGACCTGTACCACTTTCTGTACTTTTCCCCTGAAGAAGCAGACTCGCCGGGATCTCCTCAACGGGAACCTCCCCAGCATATACCCGTATCGCTCCCTCTAACGCCTGCGCGAACGGCGCAAGTTTACAGGCTATCGCCAGTTCATGCCCCGCCGGAAGGATCGTCAAAATCGGAACGCTCTCCGCCTCCGAAACACTGACCGGGATGTCCACAGAATAGCGATACGTCCCTGTATCACTCTGCGTCCACCCAATGACCGGCAGCAGTACGTCTACCCGGATGGATTGACTGCGCCCCGTTTCTTCCGCGCTCTCCGAAACGCTCAACAGGCTCAGACTGGCCTGAAAGGACGCCTCCGGTATGCTCGCCGCGTAAAAGCGAACCGCCCCGTTCATCGATTGTACAAACGGCGCAAATCCGCACATGAGAGCGGCCCGTTCTCCCTCCCCAAAAACAGAGAGGTTCGGAACGTGCTTCTCCGCCGCCAGGATCATTGGAAAGTCCAGATGATACGGATACCGCCCTACACCGCCTGATTGCCAGCCCTCATTCGGTATCGTCACAACCACGCCAAGCAGCGCCGCCGCCGCCAATGCAGGACCCAAAACAGAACCCGCATTCGCTACAATCTGCGCCTGCCCCTCCGCAAACAACGCGAACTTCTTCGCTTCCTCCGCATGACGCTCCGCTATCGCCGCGTTGTATATGGAAGACTCCGCCGCTCGCTCCGCCTGCTTCTGGTTCCCTAAAGCCGTCTCAGCAGAACGCTCCGATTCGACCGCCTTCTCGCTCGCCTTCTTCGCACTCTTGTCCGAGTTCACTGCGTGCAGCTTCGCCTCAGCCGCGTAATACGCCGACTCCCGCGCGGAATCATCGCTGCTCTTGGCGTTCCGCCCCGCTATATCCGCGTCCTGCTCCGCGCTGGCCGCCGCACGCTCCGCCGCCCTGGCGTGCTTCGCCGCGTCTAGACAATCCGCCCTCGCACGGTCCGCCGCGTCCCTCGCTTCATCCCGCGCCTCGAACGCTTCCGCCGCCGCCGCCCGCGCCGAAATGCTCGACGCCGACGCGCTCTGCGCACTCTCAACCGCAAGCCCTGCGGATTGTTCTGCCCCCTGCGCCGAGTCCGCCGCGTTCCTGGCACAACGGCAAGCTCGCTCCGCGCACTTCTCCGCCTCTATGCGCTCCTGCTTCGCGCCTTCCGCCGCTTCCTTCGCCTCTTCCAGCGCGTCCGCCGTCAGCGCCGCCTTGATGAGATCCGCTTTGATCTTCTCAATCTGCGCCTGGAGCTGGTCCGCCTGCGACGCCGTGATTGGAGCGCTCTTCGAATCATCCCACGCCGCAGGCAAAACACGAAACCGCGCCGTCGCCGTCACCGTCGCCCGCGTCTCCGTGCCGTCCTCTACCGCTGCACCCCGGACCGTCATCGTCATATTTCCCGCTATCGCTTTGCATTCGTGCGGGACTGGCGCACGATATACGCGCCCGTCTTCACTCGCCAGTAGGTCTACCCCGAGTATCGTCACCACTGGATTCTCGCCCAACGCGTTGACCCATGTGATACGTTTGCTCAGTCCATCCCACATCGGAGAAAAGTCCAGCTCCAAATATACGTCGTTGTGGCTGCCCTCCGCCCCGATCACTTGCCCAGCGTCCAGAACATATTCATCCGCAACTCTGCACTTTATGACCTTACAGGACATGGGACACGCCTCCTTCTTCCCCTTACTCGTTCGGTCCGCTGCTCGTCCGCTCAATCAGTCGCGCCGTGTTCGCGTCCTGCTTCAAGGACTGCTCCAGCACAGCCGCGACATACGCCGGGATCTCTACGTCTTCCCCGCGCTTGATCTGCCAGCTCCTCCCGTTCACCGCAACAAATACATCATCCTTGTATCTCGCGTTGTCCTTGAAAAGCCGGATGTGGACCATCTCTTCCCCAGATACGTTGCAGGTTGCCCCCGCCTTCGCCTCCGGCGCGTTCAGCCCGTCCGACGCCTTCTTGTTCTCTGCCATCTTGATATCCTCCCTTGTTTTTAAGTAACTCCAGAAATCACGAGTTGAACGCGCTGGTCGTCTCAATCCGCACCATGTACGGCTCCACCAAACGCTCCGCGACCTTGATCGCTTTCCAGCCCGCGGTGGCTCTCTGGTCCAGAGGGTCCCCGGAACCGGCAGAGCCAAGCTGCTTCACGATGTGCTTGAGTCCGCCCCCGGCAATCTCCGTCACGCCGTAGGCGTCCGCGCCCAGAATCAGCGTGGAATACACATCCCGCTTCCCGGCAACCGCCACGCCAGAAGACAGGTCCTTCCCCGCCTTCTCCCAGACCTTTGCCTCAGACGTCTCTACAAACCGAACGCCCTCAATGCGCCCGATCTCGCCTTCGTAAATGCCCTCCGGGTCCGAGTACGTCTTCACGTTGACCCACTTCGGATCACTCATCAGGTCAAATGCGCAGTCCGGGTGTATGATGCCTACAAAATACCCGTTGATCCGCTTCGCATTCATGCACTTCAGAAAACGCACCGCTCGCCGCACCGCGTCTACCGTCAGATAGTGGTTCTTCGTCGGGTCCGCAGAACCGCCCGCCAAATCCGCACGCGCGTTGACCTGGCCCTCCGCATACTGCACGTTCGTACCGCCGTTCAGCACTTCCCGCGTGATCGTGTCCAAGGTTCGGCCCGCCTGAGAACCAAGCAGACGTGTCGCCTGAACCAAGTTGTTGTCGATGGCCGTGAGCAACAGAACGTCGCTCAACTCCACATACCCGCCGTACTGCGCAACAGACGCCGTGATGACCCCCATGTTCAGCTTCTGCCCGTCCGGCGTCACGCCTTCCGTCAGAGGCGTCAGCATCTTGGGAAGCGGGTCGTACTTCCGGAACTCAATCGTCTTGCCCCCGTTCTTCGGAATCGGGTGCTTTTGCCCAAACTGGTCGTGGACCAGCTCCGGTTCCGCCATGTCGATGAGATAGTCCGAATAGTACGTCTTCATCTCCCCGGACAGATCCTGACCGGCTCCGGTCTGCGTCGTTACGTTCGTGTTCCCGTCAAACAAATCCAGCTTAACCGGAAACAATTCTGCCTTTTTCGGCTCGCTCATGTTTTGTTCCTCCTTCTTGTTTTTACCTGTCCGCCTGCGGCGGATACAGTCAAATGGTTCAGAACGAGATGATCTCGCCCCGCTGCGCACGTAAGGCAAGCTCTGCCCGCTCCTTCTTGCTCAGACGCGATACATCGTCCTTCACAACAAAACCGCTCTGCGCCGATGTCCCGTTCTCTACAGGCCGGCTCCCACGCGCCCGCACGTTGTCCGTGACCTGTTTCTCCGTCGCCTGCGCCGTCATCTGCGCCACTCCGGCCTTGATGTCATTCAAATGAAGCACCTCGTAGGCGTGACGCACCGGCACCCCGTGGGAGATCATCGACTTGAACTCCGGATTCTGCACTTCGCTTTCCAGCGAAAAGCTCGGGTACACCTTCCGCGTCTCCTCCGCCTCCATGTACCATTGCCGCAACTGCCGGTCCACCATCTCTTGCCCCTGCCGCTGCCGCTGCTCCCGGATAAGTGCCTCGTTCTCCCGCTGAAGACGCTGGAACTGCTTGTATTGCTCCACCGTCATTCCGGCCTCTTCCGCCGCTTGCTCCCAGTACGTGTTGTCCTCCTCCAGCGCTTCCAGCAACCGGCTCGGATCCCCGTCCGTGATCTGATACCGCTGCATCAACAGGTCCAGCACAGGCCGTACCGACTCCGCTTGCTTCTCCAGATTTTGCACCTGCTGCGTGCTGCGCTCCGTCAGCCGCCGGACCTCCTGATCGTATAAATCCTGGTTCTTCGAAATGTAATCGTAAAAATCCCGCCGCCGCTGGTCCAGCCCATCCGAACTGGCTTCGTATCCGGATCGGTCCGGCTCCGCTCGCCCTGCCGCTTCCTTCGGCCCTGCCTCCGCTTCCCCCGTGACCGCGCCCTCCCCGTCGCCGCCTCCGCCGTCGAAAAGGGCAAGGTCCAAAACCAAAAGCTCCTTCATTTCAGACATGAAAATCCCTCCTTTTTCCTCAAGCCTACCATTCCTCCCCACGATATCCGCCTGTAATTCCAAAATTTTTGCAAAAAAACGCCCCCGCTTCTCAAAGCGGGGGCGCGGTTTTTTGATGTTGCGGAGTTTGACGAATCTTGCTATAATGATTCTGCTGCCCCCAACCCCAATCTGGCAACAGAAGGGGGGTGAAAGCATGGAGATCCTGTTAAGTTTCTTAGTGTCGGTCGCAGCAGGTATAGCCGCCTACTATATCTGCAAGTGGCTTGACCGGCATGACCACAACAAGGAGCAGTAAGCCCGCCCCAGCAAAGTTTGACCCCCGGAGAGCGCCTATCTCTCCGGGGGTCTGCCTTTTTGTGAAAGCATGGATTACTGCTCAGTTTCTTAGCTGAACTTATTATAGCACAGCTTGGATAGTATATGCAAGAGGGAATTTAATCTTTCAAAGAAGATTTGATTTTTCCGGTCATGCAGTGTTGACGCGGAGAAACTCAGAATACTGCAACTGGATTTGAAGTAGTCCGACTTCGGCCATCAAAAACACAGCTTCCGCCTCCGAGCCGCCAGAGAAGATGATCTCCACGTCCGCAGAATCCAACCGCAGGGATTCTACATAGGCCGCACCGGTCTTCTCCGCGTTGGCAAGCCACCCGGCCAGCGCGTACACAATCGCGCTGATCCCTGCACATACCTTTTCACTGCCCGTCGCGTGTCCACGCGCCGTTAGCCGGTACCGCCCGCCTGCCTGCGCCAGCTGGATCTTCGTCATTGCACCCTCCTGTAAAAATCGTACCGGTCAAACCCTTGCCCAAAGTCCTCCTGACGGTCCAGCGGATCGTACTCCGGACGCTTCGCCGGAATCTTCGGCTTCGGCGATATCGGGTTCTTCATACATACATACCTCAGTTCGTCATAAGCGTGATCTTCCCCGTCTGTGTCCACATCTTCCACATCTTTCTCGTCATACACCAGGTTCGGTACCGTCCGAATGAAATGCCTGCACGTCGAAAATACGTACAGCATCGGAACCCCGCCCTCGTCAAACGCCAGCCGGTGATGAACCTGCATCTTTCCCGCTATCCGTGCATGATCGCCCGGCTCAAAATAAACCCGCTGCCGCTCCATCAGCGCCCCGATACTCTCCGTCCCATCACTGCCCCAAATCGCCGGGTCCCCTACCCGCGAAATGCTCCGGCCCTTCAAATTCGGGTCCTCCGACTCAATCCGCCGGATCTCCCGCGCCACATCAGACGGCTCCATCTTTACCCCCGTGTTCGGTACGCCGGTACAGCCGTAATACTCCCGGATCCGATATAGCCGCCTCTCATGGTCCACCGCATACCACCCAACCGAAAATGGCCGCGAATAGCCCCAGTCCATTGAACACCATATGCGCCACGTCTCCGGTACCCGAAACGGATCAATCACGTGCGTCTGTACCCGGTCCTCGTAATGCGCCGGATCATTGCGCCACTCTACAAATACCTGCCCGGAAAAACTGTCCCACGAACCATATAACAACGCCTTGCGCTCCGCCTCCGGCATCGACGCCAGCCGGGAAACGTAATCCGGATCGTTCTCCAACAACGCCGGATTGTCAAAGACCGACGACGGTACGAAAATGCGTGACTGACGCGCCGTCCGGCGCGTCCCGTCCGGCTCCGTCCACTCCACGTCTTGCCACAAGGTCGTCATCGGCGGCCCGGCCGTGATAAACCGCTCCTTCACCCAGCCGTGCCCTACCCCGCCCGGGTTCGCCGTCGACCGGATGTATACCCGCGTCCCTGGACCGTTCGGCCGGTTCCGTGAAAACAAGTAGTCGTATTCCTCAAACGTGAAATGCGTCAGCTCGTCAAACGCAATGAAATCATACGCCTGCCCCTGATACTGGATCTTGTCCTGTACCCGGTTCATCGATCCAAAGCGGACCTTCGCCCCGGACGGAAACGTCCACACGTGTGAACCTGCGTTGTATTTCGCCCGGGGGAACGCACGCGGATAGTAGTGCAGACTCTTGTCGATCAGCTCCGCTAACTGCGGGAACGTTTTACGGATAATCAGCGCTTTATAGTGCGGAATGTGTACCTGCCGCAAGGCTTCAATCACCAGCGCGTCCGACTTTCCACCGCCCGCCGCGCCCCCGTACAACGCTTCATATTCTCCCCGGGACATAAAAACCGCCTGCTTCGGCTGCGGCGCCCATACAATCATCCGCGCTCACTCCCAACTACAAATTCCCGCTGTATCCCCAGTATCGCACAGGGACCTTTCCCCGTCAGCCGTAACTCAAACCGATCACAACGTCGGATCGGCAACCGTAACGCTACCGTGTCTCGTACCGCCCCCGCCGCTTGTCCGCATACCTCCCAGCGTTGGCCGCTCCGGATCTCTGCCCTTACCCATGAACCCTTAGGCAGCTCCAGCCGGATCAGTAACCGCGTGTGCCGCTTCCGTCCGCTGAGCGTCTCATAAAACGGCGTGAATTGGGCACTCCAGCGGATCTCTTTGTCTTCCTCCCCGCTGTCCTCCAGCCATACCCTCCCCTTATCATCCAGAAAATACAGCCGTTCGCTTACACGCGAAAACCCTAGACACCGCGTGGAATCCTCCCGGAGCCATATCCCTAACGATGTGTCAAACACCAGTAAATGGTTCTCGTCCCCCTCCTTGACCGAGAGATAATACCGCTCCCCGTCACTTCCTCCCACTGCGTCCGAAAACCGGCGGGACCCAAAACATTGCGAAATCAATACCGGCGTGGACCCGGAATAGGTGTACACCCCGTGCAGCCCCATGTAATACAACGTCTCGTTGATTACCTGTAAACTTCGGTAGCTGCCCTTCTGTAACCCCTCTACCTGGTAGTCGTACATACTGTATTCCGCCGGATAACTCCCAAGGACCTTGTGTAACGTGTGTTCCTTGAAAAACAAAACCGCGTTCCCTAACCGGCAACAGCCCGTGAAATTGCCCTCCGTCCCAACAGGCAAGGCATAGCTGTCCGTAGAAAGCCCTGAGAAGTCATAAAATTGTATCGGATCGCCCAAAGCAGACGCATAAATAGAACGGTCTCGGCTGGAACAACCCCATAGTCGGTTCTCACTGGCACAAATGAAGTCCATATCCGGGATATTACGCCTTACCAGAATCTCGCCGTCCGGCTCCGCAGCCTGGAAAGAGCCTTCCCCAAATCGAAGCTCTGTGCCGGAAATGGACTTGATAGTAAACTGACCGGAATTTTCCCCGGTACTCGTCGTGATTTCAACCAGATCCCCTACTCGGAATGCGTTTTTAAGCGATTCAACATCCAAATTTGGGAGATTAAGAGAATCAGTCGTAAAAACCGGGTCATTCGATTCGATCTCAATCTCCATTTCCGTGATCGTGATCCCGTAAGGATTATTTTTTAGTTCAACGCAGAGCTTGTCCGGCCAGATTATCAGCCTGGTCCCAACCGCTGCAAATTGTTTCAGACCTGGTAAAACTGTCCCTTTTGGCTGTCCGTCAAACATAAGTTCCGTTCCTTGAACCGTGACGAGCTTTTCCCACGCGAAAATCGCCGTGCTGCCAGAATACTTCGCCTGCTCCTCCCGCGCACGCCGCACACTTAAATATGGCCAGCGGCGCGTCGTGAGATTTTCACTCTCCGCTAAATCTCCATCCCGTATCCGGTCCGAGTAGTTTACCCCTCGGACCGCAACCGTTTCCGCCTGATTCTTCGGCACATCAAACGGTAGATTCGGTAACATCACTATAACCCCTTCCACCTCTGTCTTCGGTCCGGATCATGACCGCGCCGCCACCACGCAATCAAACCGCTCCACGTCGCGTTAAACAGCGTCATGTCGTTCGCATATAAACCCGTCTCTTGGTTCGCCAGGTCGATCATCGCCGCCAGATACTGCACATATACGCCGTCATACGGCTTCGGAATGCTTAGCTCATAGTCCTCCGGCCAGCGGTCCTCCGGAGCCGCTTCCCCCGTCACAAACGAAAATTGAACCTCCAGCTCCCGGATCCATCCCGCCTTCTGTTCCTCCCGGAGCGTGTTCGGACGCAACTCGTCCGCCTGCGTCAGAGCCGCCTTTATCTCCATCCCTTACCCCTCCTTAGCCCTGCGGCCTCGCCGCGTCACTCCCCGCGTTCATGTCCGGCACGCTCCGCTTCGCTAGCCGCTGCCCGTAACCCGTCATCGGCGTCCGCGCCTGCATTACTTGCCCCGCCGGACTGTCCCGGCCCATAGATACTTGCTGCGGCGCACTGGACGCCCCGCCCGTTCCTTCTCCCCCGGACGTCATATCATAACCAGTCAGCTGCCGTATGATCTCCGCCATCTGCTCCATCTGCCGGCTCATCTGCTGGCAGATGTTCAACAGCGTTTGCCCCTGCTTCGCCTGCGCGCGGACCTTGTCAATCCCTTCAAAGTCCATCATCTCCAAGGCCCCAAGCGCTTCTTGCGCTCGCTCCGGGTTGAAAAAGCCCAGACCGTACAGCTCCTTCGCCCGCTCGTTCTCCTCCATCCGTGAAAACGGGTTCTTCTTCTGCGCCCGGATCTTGATGTCAAAAATTGGACGCCGGAATAAAACTTGTCCAGGTCTCGCCGATAAAACCGGCTGCTCCTTCAACGCCGCGTTGCTCAACGTCGTGAAACTGTATTCCCCAGGCTCACTCCCCGTGATCCGGAAGGCCCGGCTCTCATCGTAAAATTGCCGGATCAGCTCTAAACACAACACGCTGACCTGCGTGTACGCCCGGTACGACGCCGATATCATGTCCCGGCTCGTCTTATTCCCTGCCTCCTGCAACGCCGCAATCGCCGCCGCCGCTGTCACTCCAGACCCCGCCGATCCGGAGTTTACATCCCGGTTCGACGCCGTGTCCTTCATTTCCTCAATCTTCATCTGCAAGACCGTCGCATAGATCCCATCCAACGGCCTGACCTCTATCTCCTGTAAACGCCGGTCGTCCAGCTCCCCCTCTACGTGTACCAGTGGCCGCGACCAGTCTAAAAACTCCTCCTCGTTCACCGCCGTCGACGACGATACGAAAAATCGCTTCCTCGTCCCCATCGCCGCGTTCTTCAGAATGTCAGAGGATAGCCGGTCTATGTACAGCTGCGGGTCCTTGCATACCGCTACGTACCCAAACCCCGCTGGCGTCCCCTTCTCCGGAAACAGTACGTCCATCACCACCGGATACTGCCCGTGCGCGTACCAGCCAGTTTCCCGGTATCGCGGATCGTTCTCCGACGCAAACAACAGCTCCGTTCCAACGAACTTTGCATAGTGCAGCGCCGTCCGACCAGAGTCCGTCCGGACCTTGTAGTACCAGTCCACCACCACGCTCTTCCCAGTGGTGTCTATCGTCTCATCGTACAGATACTGCTTTACGTCTATCGCACTCCCACCCAGCTTCCCCGCGTGCTGCGGGTACCGGGCCTCCAAGACCTCTTCATCTTCCAGCTCCACCAGAAACAGATTTTGGGACCGCTGGATATCCGTGATCCCCGGCTCCCAGAACAGCTTGAGTAGGTCGATGCCCCGGACGTCTATATCTCCCAACCCGTTTTCCTTCTCGCTGTTCCAGAATACCCCATATACCGCAGTCCCATGCTTCAGCTTTTCCCACCAGCTGTCTGAATAGGTCTGCTCGTAGCCGTTGTTCTCCAAAATCACCGGCAGCACCGCGGATAACGTCTTCGCACTCTCTTCATCCGACGCCTCCCGCGGCAGCACCGCTGGCTCCGGGTAGTTGTCCATCGCGTCCGCGTGTTTGTTCGTCAGCACGTTAAACAGCCACGCGCTCGTAGGTTCCGGATCCGGCGATACCC
The DNA here is from genome assembly GCA_947385365.1 of uncultured Bacillota bacterium. Taxonomy (GTDB): domain Bacteria; phylum Bacillota; class Clostridia; order Oscillospirales; family Oscillospiraceae; genus Lawsonibacter. Next base: position 13,933 of record CANDKT010000022.1, read on the forward strand.
GCTCCTTCCGGCCACGTATCGCTTCCCAGTGCCGTAACTCCCACCAGAGTTCATCCTCCACAATTCGAGCCTCTAAATTCGACTTCCCGGCCTTGTACCGCGTCAGCGTATCTAACGCTTTCGCAATCTGCTCCGCCCCTATCGGCTGCACCCCAGATACCAGTTCCTCCATCTTCCTATCCCTTCCGACGGAACTTGATAACTCCGCCCTCTTCGTATTCCTCTACCTGACCAGCCTCGATCAGATCATAAACCCCTTTCAATGAGAGTGGACCGTACCCAAGATTCAATATCGTGGAAAAGTCCAGCTTTCGATTCCCTGCTCCATCCTGTCCATCCTGTCTACCTGTCCACATCAAAGACCAATTCCGATTCTGGTCAATCAGTTCTGCGGGGGAAAGCAGACTCCCGTCAGACTTGTGCGTCCGATCATACCCCCGTTTGTCCATCTGACGCTTGTAGTTGTTCCAGCCAGCCAATGCGCTTTCTATCGACTTAAAATCCATATCCCTGTAGTGTTCCTTGATATAGTCCTCCGCACTGTCCTCGCCGTATTCGCGGACCCAATCGACCACGCTCTGCCATTTTTCATCGCCAAGTCCGGACGCGTCCGAACCGCCAGTCGAACCGGAACTGCTCCTTCTGGTCCCAGAGGCGGCAAGCTGCGCGAGCGCTTGTTGACGCTGCCAATCAGCTTGCAGAGCGGAAATCTGATCCTGCGTGTAACCAAGCGAGGCGTAACCGGAAAAATCTCCGGACTGGGCAAGAGTCTGCGCCTTGAGCAGTTCCTTCTGATACTGAGAATCAGCAAGAGACTGGGACCACTCCTGATCGTAGCGGCTGTCGGATATCTGGTCGCGCCCAACCTGATAATCGAACTGCTTGTCGTAGCGTTGGTCGGAAATCTGATCCCGGAACGCCTGATAGTCGAACTGCTGATTATAACGCTGGTCCGAAAGCAGATCCCGCAACGCTTGATACAAAAATTGCTGGTTGTACCGCTGGTCCGATACCTGGTCCCGCCCCGCTTGATACTCCATCTGCTGGTTGTATCGCTGGTTCGCTATGTCGTCCTGGTACTGCTGATAGGCCAGATCCCGGTCGCTCCTCCAGTCCGCTACGGAATCCCGGTAGCGGCCATAGGCGTCCGTACTCGCTTGCCAGAGTAAGCCCAAGTTCTGCCGGTCCTGGTCCGCCTCGTCCATGTACATGGAGTACGCTAGCCGGTATAACTCCGGGATCTTGTCCGCCGCTTGACTAGCATAGTAATCCCGCTGCTGCTGCGCCGCCGTACTCGCCCACGACGACGCTAGCCCACCCGTCCGCGCCGATACCTGCCCCAGCGTGTCCTGCATCGCTCGCTCGCCTTCCCGCCGGTACTGCTCCCGGTACTGCTGGTAGAGAGGATCACTCTCCGCATCATAAGAAAACGGTTCCCGGTCCATAATGCTGCTCAGAAGTTGGTCAATCTGCTTCTGGTAGCGGTCCGTGTATTCCGGCGCGGATTCGTAACTGAACGGTTCCTTCTCAATCGGCTTCACTTCAGATGCGGCGGACCCGGTACTCCCGGTCATCCCGAGAATGGCTGCCAACTCAGAGAGATCCATGCCGGGTGAACTGGCCGAACCGGAGGTCTTGCCGCCCCCGGAGGAACCAGAGGAGGATACCGGAATGTATTCGCTGCCATCGTCCCCGCCGGAGTAGTTGTACAGAGCGCGGATATCCTCAGCCTTTTGGTGGGCGTCTCTCCTGCCTTCTTCTGTGGTTGCTGCATTGTACTCCCTCCCAGCAGCTTCCAGCGCGGCGCGGTGAACAGCCGACATATTGGACAGCCCTGCGTAATCGTTCCCACTGCTGTCCTTCGGCTTATACGTGGAAGAACTCGTACTGGTCTTGGTCGCCGTCCCAGAAGATGTCACAGGCTTGCGGATATCTTGACTTACTCTGCCTGGGGAAGATGTGGGAACCGTGACCTTCTTCGTCGCCCCCGTGTCCGTCTTTCGGATGTCTTGGCTCGGCTTGGACGTCTTCTTAACCGCCATCTCCTTCACTCCCTTCCTGCTTTTTGACCCCGGATTCCTGGTTCCGTCTCAGCTCTTCCAGCTGATCGTACAAATAGACCATTTGCGTCTCTAGTCCGTCTATCCGATGCGTAACCCTTTCCTCCATACTTTGCGTACTCCGGACCATGTTCCCTATCGCAAACTCTAGCCGCTCGCGCATGTATCGGATGTATCTCTCAAGTACCTGTATCCCTTGCCGAATGTCTTCCCGGCTTATCGGCCCTAGCGATTCCGGTAATACCGCCATTCCTAACCCACCTCCCGTTTTTCCTCAGCTTATCATACCATTTCCCTTTGTTCGCCTGTAATCTTGGCTTCTTTACCACAAAATTGAATTGAAAATAAATGGAACTTGCAGATCTTTAGAACTGCAAGTTCCATGATGATCTTAATATTTTGATACTAATTGCTTATTATTGTGTATTACTACAATAACTGATAAGTTGGATTTTCCTCGTTCTTTTTAATAGATTGCAATTAAAGCTCTTCAATAAATTGTATTTCTTCTGAAAATTTTATTTATGAAGTAAGATCAGGAGTCGATAAAGCTGCGCACCCGCAGTTGGACGCCTAAGCGAGCGGCGATATCCCGGCAGGTTTGGATTTCCTCAGGCGTTTTGTCTTTATCGACGATGGTCAGGACCACGTGGGGTACATAGGCTTTGGACTCCTGGGCGAAGTCCAGCATAGCCTGATAAGCGGCTTCTCCCTGGATTGGGTGGCACAGGGCGGTATAGCTGGCGGCGTCGGTCGCGTTGAGGGAGATGGAGAGGGTGTCGATCCGTCCGGCCAGTTCCGGGCAGACGTCCCGGCCCAGGATCAGGTTTGCGTGGCCGTTGGTGTTGATGCGCACGGGGGGCAGGTCGGTTCCGAAGCGTTCTTTGAGCTGGTCCACCAACCATAAGATGTCGTCCAAACGGAACGTAGGTTCTCCGTAGCCGCAGAAGACGATTTCGCGGTAGCGGCACACGTCGCGGGACAGGAAGCTGTCCAGGGCTTCCTGACGGGATGGTTCTCGTTCCAGCCACAGGGAGTCTTGGGTATAGATGGAACCTTCCGCTTTGCCCTGGCGCAGGCAAAACGCGCAGGCGCAGTTGCAGCGGTTTGTTAAGTTGACGTACAGTGCGTTTTGGTATTCGTAGGTAATGGTCATACTATCAGCACCTTTTGGGGGCGGCCTGAGGCCGCCTTGTTTTGATTTGTCAAGGGATTTGGAAGAACCGCTTTCCGTTTTCCAGTGTTACCAGGGCGATTTCTTCGGGGGTGACGCCCTTGACTTGCGCGATGGTTTCCGCCACGAGGTGGACGTAACCGGAGTCGTTACGTTTTCCGCGGAAGGGTTCCGGGGTAAGGTAGGGGGAATCGGTTTCGATCATGATGCGCTCCAGGGGGAGCCAGTCGATGATTTCGAGGTTTTTTCGGGCGTTTTTGTAGGTGATGACGCCGGTGAAGGAGAGCATCCAGCCCAATTTGACTAAAGTTTTGGCGTCTTCCAGGCTGCCGGAGTAGCAGTGATACACGCCGGTGACGTGAGGGTGGGCGCGAACGGTTTCCAGGCAGTCGTGGTGGGCTTCGCGGTCGTGGACGATGACGGGGAGGTGCAGGGATTCGGCGAGTTCCAGCTGGGTATGGAAGACGTTCTGCTGAAATTCGGGGGATGGGTTATCTTTCCAGTGGTAGTCCAGTCCGATTTCCCCGATGGCTTTCACTTTTGGGTGTTGGGCCAGGGTCCGCAGACGTTCCGCGGTGTCCTGGGAGAACCCGTCGCAGTCGGAGGGGTGGACGCCAACGGCGGCGTAGACGAATGGGAAGGCGTCCGCTAACGCGATGGCGGTTTCCGAGGAGGGCAGGTCACAGCCGGGGTTCAGGATGAGTTCGATGTTCTGTTCTGGCATGGAAGCTAAGATTTCCATACGGTCAGCGTGGAAAGCTCCGGAATCGTAATGGGCGTGGGTGTCGAAGAGACGCATAGTATTTCACTTCCGATCAGTTTTGCAGTTGACGGTCATTATACCGCGGCGGGAGAAAAAAAACAAGTGTCTGGCGCGGTTTTCTATTGACAAACGCGGTGGGATAGGCTACACTCGTTTTGTCTCAAATGAGACAGTTTTTGGAGGTGGCGGGTTTGTTGCTGTCTCAGGCGGAGATCTCCATGCTGCTGGAAAACTGTCCGTTGTTTTCCGGAGCGGGGGCGGAGTTTCTTTTAGTGTTGACTGGAATGGATGGGGCGAGTCGGGCGGAATTTTCGTCCGGTCAGGTGGTCTACAGTCCCAAGGAGTTCCGGCGTTGTTTAGGCGTGGTGCTGTCCGGGCAGCTTCAGGTGTCCAAGGAGACGCTTTTCATGAGTACGCTGGACCCTGGCGATTTATTTGGTGCGGCGTCTTTGTACGGCGACGCGCCGGAATTTGCGTCCACCATCACCGCCTGCCGGGTCAGCTGGTGTCTGATGCTGGAACAGGAGCTGGTCGACCGGTTGTTGGCTGAACGGAGAGATTTGCGGGAAAACTACCTGCGGTATCTCACGGAACGGATTCGATTTCTCTCCGGGCGTCTGCGCACGCTGTCGCAGCCGGGCGCGGAAGGGAAATTGGCGCGGTATCTGCTGTCCAGCGGGCAGGTTAGCCTGACCTGTTCTGCGACGCAGCTGTCCCGGCGGCTCAACGTGAGCCGCGCGTCTCTTTACCGAGCTTTTGCCGCGCTGGAGTCCGCCGGGCTGATTGCGCGGTCTGGGAAAACGATTCGGATTGCGGACCCGGGCGCACTGGAATTGGTTTAGTTTTGCTGTTTTCGGAGGTTGACCGCCACATTATTATGGAAAGGATCGATTAAAAATGAAACGACAGAAGAAAAGAATCGCGCTGGTTTTGAGCGCAGTGATGATGCTGACGTTGCTGGCCGGATGCGGACCGAAGACGCCTGTTGGAGGTTCGAGCAGTTCCGGCGCGGACGTGTCCGGGACGGGCGGGGCAAGTTCCGGCGGGGGCAGTTCGGTCTCTGAGCCGGAGGAACGCCCGGAAGTCAAGCTGACTGTGTTGTCCGGACCGACTGGCGTAGGCGCGGCGAAGCTGCTCCACGACAACGCGCTGGGCGAGACGCGCAACCGTTACGACGTGACGGTAGCGGCGGCGAACGATGAAGTGACGGCTGCGCTCATCAATGGGGACACGGATCTTGCGGCGATTGCCACGAATGTAGCGGCTGCGCTGTCTGCCAAGACGGACGGAGCGATTCAGGTACTGGCTGTGAACACGTTGGGGGTACTCTACATTCTGGAAAAGGGGGAGAGCGTGAATACGATCTCCGATTTGAAGGGCAAAACGCTGTACGCGACGGGGCAGGGGGCGAATCCGGAGTATGTTTTGAACTATCTGCTGACGCAGAACGACGTAGACCCCGCGCAGGTAGACATTCAGTGGATGTCGGCGCAGGAGGTCACGGCGAAGATGGCGGCGGAGGAGGAAGCGATCTGTATGCTCCCGGTACCGGCTGCCACGGCGTTGATGGGGAAGGACAAGTCGGTGCGTCAAGCGGTTTCGTTGTCGGAGGAGTGGGATAAATTGGAGCGTGGAGCGTTAGCGATGGGTTGCGTAGTGGCCCGGAGCGAGTTCGTGAAGGAGGAGCCGGAAGCGGTGGAAGATTTTCTCCAGGAATACCGGGCTTCCATCGAATATATCCGCGACACGGAGACGCAGGATGTTTCGGACCCGGAATCACCGGCGGCGATGGTGGCGGAGTTTGAGCTGACGCCGAATGCCGCGATTGCGGCGGCGGCGATTCCGCAGTGCAATCTGACGTTTCTTTCCGGCCGTGAGATGTGGGAGACGCTGGACGCCTACTATCAGATTCTGTTCCAAGCCGATCCTGCTGCGGTAGGGGGCGCGGTGCCTTACGATTCGTTCTACTACGGGATGGAGTAAGCGTCTTTGATGAAGCGTCTGTTGTACGTTCTGCTGCCGCTGATTTTCTGGTTAGGGGTGTGGCAGATTGGGTCTGTACTGGTGAGCCTGACGGCGGGGACCCGAGGCGGGGAACTGCTTCTGCCTGGTCCTGCTGTGGTGCTGGAGGTCCTGGTCCGTTTGATTGGGACGGCGGCGTTCTGGCGGAGCGTATTTGCGACGCTGGGCCGGGTTCTGGTGGGACTTCTGGCCGGGGTTGTGTTGGGGAGCGTTTTGGCGGGGTTGACCTGTGCGTTCTCCTGGTTTGACGTGTTGGTTTCCCCGTTTATCCGCGTTGTCCGAGCGGCTCCGGTTGCCTCTTTCATTTTGCTGGTGCTGTTGTGGGTTGGGCGGGACAGAGTTCCGGCGGTGATTTCGGCGTTGATGGTGCTGCCGGTGGTGTGGGGCAACCTGGCCCGAGGCATTCGGGAGACGGACCCGCGTTTGTTGGAACTGGCGCGAGCCTACCGTTTTTCGTCCTGGAAGGTTCTGGTATTGATTTATTTGCCGTCGCTCCGGCCCTATTTTCTGTCTGGGCTCACCACGTCCATAGGGCTGGCCTGGAAGTCCGGTGTAGCGGCGGAAGTTCTGTGTCTGCCCAAACGCGCCATTGGAAGCAGGATTTACAACACGAAGCTTTACCTGGAGGTTCCGGAACTGTTTGCCTGGACTGCGGTCACGGTAGCTTTGAGTCTGGCGTTGGAGTATTTTCTCCGGCGTGGAGTGGGCCGGTTCGGGAAGGGGGCGGTTCCGTGATTTCCTGCAAAGGGCTGACCTTCTCCTACGGGGAGCGGGTAGTTTTGAGTGATGTTTCGTTGGATATTCCTGATACAGGCGTCACCGCGCTCAGCGGGCCGTCCGGTTGTGGGAAGACGACTTTGTTGCGGTTGCTGGCGGGGCTGGAGCGGCAGCAAGGGGGAACGATTTCCGGCGTAAGGGTTCAGGAGACTGCCATTCTCTTCCAAGATGACCGTTTGCTTCCCTGGCGGACCGTGGAGCAACAGCTGACGGATGTTCTGCCGCGGGACCGCCGTCGGGACTCCGTCCGGCTGCTGGAGCTGGTAGAGTTAGGTAGAGAAGCGGGGGTGTACCCGGCTGAGCTGTCCGGTGGTATGGCCAGGCGGTTAGCGTTGGCCCGTTGTCTGGCGTTGGACGCCCGGCTCTATTTGCTGGATGAACCTTTTGCTGGGGTAGATCTACCCTGTGCCATACGCATTTTGGAACGGCTCAAAATGCTTCCGGCGTCTGTTTTGCTGGTCAGTCATGAACCGCAGATTCTGTCTCATGCGTGCAGTGTTCTGTGTTGGCCCCAGCGGGGCGAGTGGGGGCCTAGCCCCCACACCCCTGCGCCCTCGCCGGGCGGGCCTTCCTTTTCTTGAAAGAAAAGGAAGCGAAAAGAACTTCTGGCGCAAAGCGGAGCTTTGCTTCTGGAGGATTTGTGGGGATTCAAAAAAACCGGGCCGTCCTTGGGAAAGGGCGGTCCGGATTTTGTTTGCGGCGGGGTGCAAGACGCGTAGGCAGGCAGGGGGGTGCGTTAGAAGTCCAGACCGTCGCGGTCCAGGGGCGAGTCGGGCGGTGAGATGGGTTGTTCTTGTTCGTTGGTTTTCAGCATGGTGCAGCGGCCTTCGAACTGGCCTCCGGCCTCGACGACCAGGGAAGCGGTACTGACGTCGCCTTCGATACGGCCAGTACGTTCCAGCCAGAGGTGGCTATGTGCGACGATGCTGCCTTGGATGGAGCCAGCCACGCGGACTTCGTTCGCGGTGACGGGGCCTTTGACGAGACCGGTTTCCGTCACGACCAGCGAGCCGTCCAAGCTGACTTCGCCTTCGAGGGTACCTTCGATCTGCACCACGCCTTCGCCGTGGAGGGCGCCGCTCATAGTCAGGCCTTTGGTGACGACGGTGCTGTTCTGAGGATTTGGTTGTCCGGCGGATTCTTCGAAGGGTTCGCTGTAGGAATCGTCCCACTGACGGGTCTGGACGGGTGGCTGTTCTGTTTTTTTGACTTCCATTCGGGTTTGGCTGTTTCCAAACAGTCCCATGAACATAAGACTCCTTTCTGAGATGGTTGATTGGTTTGTTCAAGCCGTGTCCTTGCGGGGGCGGCCGTGAGGGTCATACATAACCGTACATACCGCGGACAGAGACCTCACCGGCGGACAAGGTTTTCCGCGTACCGTCGGGCAGATCGACGACCAAGCGGAACTGGTCGTCGATTTCGACGGCGTAAGCTTCCTGACGGCTGGTGGGGGTTATGAGCTGCACGTACTTACCTGTGGTCAGGCAGTCGGCGCGGTAACGTTCCAGGTATAGCGTTTTGTTTTGGGGAAAGTCGTGATACATTCGGTCCAGGGCGCGGATGATCTGAACGGCCAATTCGGTCCGGCGGACCGGGTGTCCCAGGTACTGAGCCAAGGAGGTAGCCATTGCCTCGACTTCCGGAGAGAAGTCGCCGGGCTGATGGTTGACGTTGATTCCGATGCCGGTGACGAGGTACTCCAAGGCGTTGGATTCGCTTTCCAGGCCCAGTTCGGTGAGGATGCCCACCAATTTTTTCCCATCCAGCACGATATCGTTGGTCCATTTGATCTGGGGTCGGATGCCGCAAGCGGCTTGGATACCGTCGCATACAGCGACAGCGACCCATGCGGTGAAGTCCACGGTCTCTTCCGGTTCCAGCTGGGGGCGCAGCAGGGCGGACAGATAGAGTCCGCTTCCTCGCGGAGACTGGAAAGTACGGCCTAAGCGTCCGCGGCCGCCGGTTTGTTCTTCGGCGATGGCGACCAGGCCTTCGGGCGCGCCAGCCATAGCCTGTCGTTTACACTCGGTGTTGGTGGAGTCGATGACGTCCAGGCACAGCAGGCGGCTGCCGATCAGGCAATTTTCCAAGGGGCCGGACAGCTCGCCCGCCCGCAGGCGGTCGGGACCGGATTCCAGGCAGTAGCCCCGGTTTGGTGCGGAGGCGATCTGGTAGCCCTCCTGACGCAGGGCTTCGATGGCTTTCCAGACTCCGGCGCGGCTGATGCCTAACGTTCGGCTCATAGCCTCGCCGGACAGATACTCTCCCTGCCTGGCGCGCAGCAGGGATAACACGCTCTCGCGGCTCATAGCGTTCACCGTCCTTACCGGCCACGGGCCGGCGCGTAAAATGTAAAGTTCCCGGTTTTTTTGTTCGGTAGGCCGGGAAAATTGGAAGGTATCGGTACTGGGTTTGATTATAGCACATTTTTCCCGTGTAGGGAAGCGGTAATTTGCCGGAGCAACGCTTGAATCACGCAAAAAACATCGGAGGCCCGAAAAATGGGTCTCCGATGTTTTGCTGTGTGCGATTGAGCTGTTAATTTTTCTGGGAGAGAAACAGGAAGGTCATGATCTGGGCTCTGGAGCAATCGGCATTAGGGCTGAAGGTTGTTTCGGAGGTACCGGAAGTGATTTTGTTATTCACGGCCCAAGTCACGGCGTTGTTGAAGTAGTCATTTTCGGAGGAATCGGAGAAGGGGTGTCCGCCGCTGACGTTGGGGGAACCGGCGAATTTGTAGAGGAATGCGGTAGTCTGGCCTCTGGAGACGGTAGCGTTAGGGCTGAACGTTTCGGGGGAAGTACCGCTGGTGATGCCCTGTTCGGCGGCCCAGAGGACGGCGTCGTGGAAATAGGCGTCGTTAGGGACGTCCTGGAAGGGGTTCTGGGAAGAATTTTGTGGTTTCGGGGACCCTGCGGCGCGCCAGAGGAACGTGACCATTTGCCCGCGTGTACAGGAGTCGTTGGGGCTGAACGTGGAGTTGCTGGTACCGGTTGTGATGCCATTTTCGACGGCCCAAGCTACGGCGTCGTAGTAGTAAGCGTCAGCGGGGACGTCGGAGAAGTTGAGCTTGGATTCAGGTTCCTGTTGGCTCGGAGCCGGTTCAAATTCGGCCTGGACGGTTATAGTGGAGTTCGGCATGGTAAAGGTAAAGGTTCCGTCGTTTGCTTTTGTAACGGCGATTTCCTTACCCTTGCTGTCTTTCACGGTGACGCTGGAGACCTGGAACCCGTCGTCGGGCGTTGCAGTAATGGTAACGGTGTCGCCTTTTTTAGCGGAAGAGGGGCTGATGGTAACTTTTCCGTTTTTGGAATTGGAAGGTGCAGTGATTTTGTATTGTGTGGTAGCAGGCGTGCTGCTGCCGCCACCGCCACCGCCGCCACCGCCGCCGCCGGAGGAACCGCCGCCGGTTGCGGGAATGGTTTCTGTCTTGATTACATACTTGCAGATTGTGCAGGAGTAAGTTCGTACTCCATCTTGATATGCGGTAGCCGCCGTAGTCACTTTTCCACCGTCAGATGTATGGGCCGCATAGCCATCCTTTTGGCTATCTATGGTAACGGTGCAATTTTCGGCAGTGCAGTTGTGCCAATGACCATTTGCGTCGCTGGTCCAGGTCGTTGACCAACTGTGGGTATGCTCCCCAATTGGCGGCACGTCGCTACCTCTATTTACGGTAACATTAAATTCTGTAGATGTATGACCATATTGGACCAAGATTTTCTGTGAACCAATTTTGGAAAGAACGGTTGGTGTACACACAAAGCCATCAGAAATTAAACTTCCGTCTAACTCTATGGCTAAGCCTGTAGCATCAAGTATTTCTCCCACAGTGTATGTCATTTTGGTGGGCAAAGAAGTTATTTTAAATTTGCCCGTTTCTCCAATAATTGCATAGAGGCTAAAATGATTTGTTTCAAAAACCAGATAATTGTCTTCAACATGCGCCTCAATAATCGTCCATGCCCCATCTTTTTCCTGTCTATAAACGGTGCAGGTATCTCCGTTCATTCCATTGGGAATAGGAATGCGAACAGTAACATTTCCATTTGGCTGAACTAGTTGATTGTTTCTTACAAAACATATATTGTACAATTCGTATTTTTTTAGCTCCTCACTACCGTCTCCATTCAGAAGAAATTCAATTGTATCATCATTGGAAATTCTAAACACATTCAATTGGGCCTCAGCGTCAACATTACCGTTTGTATTTACAATGACGCCATTTGGGGCAATGTATCCTTCTTCAATCGAAGAATAAACAGTCACATAAGGCTCGTCAACAGATTGTGCAATATCTTTGACCTGCAAAAGCTGGCTAGCTCCGCTCGAAACTGCGAAGCATCCCTTAAGAGCAACTCCAGCAGGACCCGAAAACTTTTCAAATGCAGCTTCACTTATGCCAGTAGCAGTTTTGAATAAGTCTTTCCAACTTATATCTATTATTGAATCAACAATGTCCTCAAATAACCCCGTGATATCAAGGCATGCATCTTCCACTTGACCATCGATGAGTTCTTTTGTTAATTTTCGGATTTCTTCGGTAGCAGATTCTTTGAAAATCTTCATAAATTCTTTGCGAACACTTTCGTTTTCTGTTACTTCCTTTTTTACCAAGTCTGAAAAAGTCCATAATTGTACATCACCTTTATCTGTATCAGATGCTCCTTTTAGTAACGTGGATGTCGCATCAAATATAATATCACATACGTTAAACAAAAATGTCCCCGGAGATTCTGCAAAGTTATTAGATATGGTAAAGTAACCGCCATCAGGTACTCTAATAGTAATAGGCGTGTGCTTTGAGGCTGTTTCCTGCTCATAGGTCAATATCTTCCCGCTCAAACTGTCTGTTACTATTGAAAAATCCCCTTCAACTACATCTGCTATGCTTGACGGAGTTTGATACTTTGAGATTTTTTCACAATCGATCCAATTGCCGTCCGCATCATAAATATCGACAGCCCCTATATGATACTGATAATTATACACATCAAACGATACATCATAAAAACCCCCATTTTTCTTACACATGTAGTTATTTACGTATAATCCATTCAAATTATAAAGATTGGTTTGGAGATCACATTCCCAAATATTATCTGGATAGAATGATGGCATATTGTCAATTGCGTGGGAGTAAGAGCCGACAAAGGCATCGCGGACAGTGATTAAAATAATGATATTCTCCTTGGTTTCCGTATCTGAGATTGTGACATAAGTAGTGCCCTGTTTTTTTCCTGTCACGGTAGTATGCGCATATCCATATTCATCCATTTCATATTTTGAAAGCGAAATAACCGTAGGGTCACTGACAACAACGGCCATGTGATCCCAATCCTCCACCGGATGGTCGTTGACAACTTTTCCAAATACCAGATTCATTGTTTTTCCGGTTTTTACCGTCAAAGATTTTTCCGTTGAGAAAACAACAATCTTGCTATCAACGACCGGGTTACTCTCTTTCACGATTACCTTACAATCGGTGCTTCTCCCATCGAGTGCATTCGCTGTAATTGTGGCGTTTCCTTCTTTCAAACACTTTATATTTACTGTATAGGAAAATCCTAACTCCCCCAAATCAAAGAAATCTGCTACGCCAACAACTCGGGCGACAGAATCATTACTGCTGGTAAAAGTTACATCGTCTTTTGTCAGTCCATTTGGATCGGGAACACGGAGAGTGATGCCGAGAGTATCTCCAATTATAGCAGAGTATGAATCCTCTACGAAACTGATGTTCTTTTGCCCAACCACAGTAATCTCCTGGCTGATCGTGGGGTAATCCAAGATGCTTTCACCTACAGCCAGAGTCCCATGCAGAGTTACTTTGCCCGGTGCAACGCCTTTCAGCGTCACATAGGCGGTTTTCTCGTCTTGCTGTCCCTGGTCAACAATCTCTGCCGTGCCGAGGGCAGGATTGATGGTCCAGGTGAGTTTATTGGCATCAACGGCGCTGCCGTCTGCCATTTGAGCAGTTACCTTGAGCGTCTCGCCAACGGCCACTGTCCAATTAGTGTTCTGATTCCCCAATTCAAGACCATTATCGCTAGGATTGTCCGGGCCTGTACTGTTGCAGTGGATGGTAGGATTAATCTCGAGCATACCGAACGAACCAATAGAATTAACAGCCTCCCATTGAGTTTCAGAGCCTTTATAATATACATCAGTCAGACCGGTGCAGCCAGAGAATGCCCGCTCGTAAATTCTGGTGACGCTGTCGGGAATCGTCACACTGGTCAGACCGGTGCAGCCAGAGAATGCCCACTTGTAAATTCTGGTGACGCTGTCGGGAATCGTCACACTGGTCAGGCCGGTGCAGCCCCTGAACGCAGACTCGCCAATACTGGTCACACTGTCCGGAATCGTCACACTGGTCAGGCCGGTGCAGTCAGAGAACATAGAAGTGCCAATAAAGGTCACACCGTCCGAAATCGTCACACTGGTCAGGCCGGTGCAGCC
>CANDKT010000023.1 GCA_947385365.1 uncultured Bacillota bacterium
AGATAACCTGTTGTGACTGGAGTTCAGACGTGTGCTCTTCCGATCTATACATTGCGGAGCGCACGGAATTGCCTATCATTCTGTACAATGTACCTAGTCGTACCGGCGTGTCGTTTACCGCGGACACATACAAGGTGCTGTCTGCCAACCCCAAGATCAACGGTGTGAAGGAGGCCAGCGGTAATTTTTCTCTGTTGGCGCATACGCGCTGTCTCTGCCCGGAGGATTTTTATATCTGGTCTGGTAACGACGACCAAGTGGTTCCTATGATGTCCCTGGGGGCGAAGGGTGTGATTTCCGTAGCGTCCAATATTATCCCGGACGTCATGGTGGAGATGAGCCATCTGTGTTTGGCGAACGATTTTGCTGCGGCCTCTCGGCTTCAGATCAAGTATATGGACTTGATCGACGCGCTGTTCTGCGAGGTCAACCCGATTCCTATCAAGGCGGCCATGAATTTGATGGGTATGGAAGCGGGACCCTTGCGTCTGCCGCTATGCGATATTTCGGATAAAAACCAGGCGGTTCTCCGTGCTTCTATGGAGCGCATGGGCCTGCTGAAGTGAGGCATTTGCTATGCTGAAGATAATTATTTCCGGTTGCAACGGCCATATGGGCCGGGTGGTGGCGGAGCTGTGCGGAGCGGACCCGCAGATAGAGGTCGTGGCTGGTTTTGATGTAATGGGAACCAGTGACCGGGAGTTCCCAGTGTTCACCGCGCCGTCCCAGTTTACCGGTGAAGCGGATGCAGTCATTGATTTTTCCTCTCCCGCCGCGCTGGATGGTTTGCTGGAGTTCGCTCGGGTCAGAAAGGTCCCGTTGGTTTTGGCCACTACTGGGTATTCTCCGGAGCAGGTGGCGCAGGTTGGCGCTGCCGCATTAGATGTGCCTGTTTTCCGCTCCGCTAATATGTCGTTGGGGATCAATGTGCTGTTGGAGCTTGTAAAAAAGGCAGCGTCTGTTTTGGGGGACAGCTGTGATATTGAGATTGTGGAACGTCACCACCGCCGGAAGGTGGATGCGCCTTCCGGCACCGCGCTGATGATCGCGGACGCGGCGGCGGAGTCCTGCGGCCACGAGACGGAGTATGTCTTTGAACGCCACTCGGTCCGGCGTTCCAGGGAGAAGAAGGAGATCGGCATATCTGCTGTGCGAGGCGGTACGATTGTGGGCGAGCATGAGATCATCTTTGCTGGGCATGATGAAGTGATGGAGATCAAGCATACCGCCTATTCCCGGGAAATTTTCGCGCAGGGGGCGGTAGAGGCCGCCAAGTTTATCGCTGGTGTGGAGAAACCGGGACTGTACGATATGAGCTTTTTAGTGAAGTAGATAAGACCCTCCCTTGGGACGTGGAAGAGGAGTACCGATATGAAGGCGAGAACGGTTTTTTACTGTACGGAGTGCGGAAATGAGACACCGAAATGGCAGGGAAAATGTCCGGCCTGCGGCGTATGGAACACCATTGTGGAGCGTCCGCCAGAGAAGACGGTGAAGCGGTCAGGTTCCGCTTCCGTTCGGAGTACAGGGCTTGGCATTCCCGTTAACCAGCCGAAACTGATGTCAGAGATCGAAGCGACAGATGAGCTTCGCTTTTCCACGGGCATGGGGGAGTTGGATCGGGTATTAGGCGGCGGAGCGGTACGCGGTTCGCTGGTTTTGGTAGGCGGCGCGCCGGGGATTGGAAAATCTACCTTGATGCTTCAAATTTGTGATAACCTGTGCCGTTTTGCCAGCGTTTTGTATGTATCCGGCGAGGAATCCCAGCGGCAGATCAAGCTGCGGGCGGAGCGTCTGAACGTGCGGGGAGAGAACCTGTACCTGTTGTCGGAGACGGATCTGGAAAATGTAGTGGATGCCGTTCACAGCTTGAAGCCGGATATTCTGATCGTAGACTCCATTCAGACCTTGTACCGTGGCGAGGTCGCTTCCGCGCCTGGCAGTATCAGTCAGGTCAAGGACTGCACCATGACTCTGATGCAGCTGGCGAAAGGGGAGGGGCTGACGGTTTTTGTGATCGGCCACGTCAATAAAGAAGGGTCGATTGCGGGTCCGAAAGTGTTGGAACACATGGTGGACTGTGTGCTGTACTTTGAGGGGGAGCGGCATATTGCTTACCGCATTCTCCGGGCGGCAAAAAACCGCTTTGGCGCGACCAATGAGATCGGCGTTTTTGAGATGGAAGACGCCGGGCTGGTGGAGGTTCCGAACCCGTCGGAGGCGCTTTTAGCCGGTCGGCCTAAGGACGCTCCTGGCACTTGTGTGACCTGTGCGATGGAGGGTGTCCGTCCTGTTCTGGCAGAGATCCAGGCTTTGGTTGTACCCAGCAGCTTAGGCAATCCCCGCCGGGTGAGCAACGGGTTTGATTACAGCCGTTCGATGCTGTTGTTGGCGGTTTTGGAAAAGCGGGGCGGATTGCTTTTGAACGGTTGTGACGCGTATATGAACGTGATCGGCGGGTTGTACTTGGATGAGCCTGCGGCTGATCTGGCGGCGATTTTGGCGTTGGCTTCCAGTTTCCGGGACAAACCTGTGCCAAGCGATTTGGTGGCGATTGGAGAAGTTGGACTGACCGGAGAGCTGAGGACGGTCAACGCGTTGGGCCAGAGGTTGGCTGAGGTCCGGCGGCTGGGGTTCTCAAAGTGTCTGATCCCCAAGCGGGTCCAAGGGAAACTGGTCCCGCCGGAGGGCTTGGAGCTGATTCGTGTTGCCAATGTCCGGGAAGCCTTGGCCGCTTTGCTGTAGGCTTCGCGGAACAAAGTTGACGCACCCGCCGGGGTTGCGCTGACCTGTGGATGCCGCTCGGGAGAGGCTGCAATAGCCTTCCTTTTGATAGATGCAGGGATCTGTGCATACGATCAGGCTCATAGCGATCTACCTCTGTTTTGAAGATGCGTTAGTTTGCCCGGAAGCAGCGCCTGAAATTCAAACAGCGGGCTTGACAACGCATACGGGACTGTGGTAGAATCCAGCGTGTAAAGATAAATGAAACGGAGGCGGAAAAATGCGCAATACTTCTTGCTGAAGCCGTATGACAATAGGAAGGATGGCCACAAAGTGGCCTGGTTTTGTCATGCTGGCAGCAAGAGGGATTGTGTAGCTCCGCTTCCGGTTTTGATTTGGCGCAATCGTTTTCGGCGATGCCGGAAACGGTTATTCTGCTGTCTGCCGCAAGAGGGGAATCCCTCTTGCGGTTTTGTCGTTATCAAAAGATATCGAGACAGGAGGGCAAACATATGGCTCAAATCATGATAAAAAACTTATCTTTCACTTACGATGGGGACTATACCCCCGTCTTTCAGGGGTTGGACCTTCAGTTGGACACGAACTGGAAATTGGGACTGGTAGGCAGGAACGGCAGGGGAAAGACGACATTGCTTCGTCTCTTGGCGGGCGGACTGGAGGGGACAGGCAGTATCTGTATGCAGGAGCCGTGCCGGTTGTTCCCTGGGCCGGTCTCGGACCCGGAGTCGCTTACGCGCACCGTTTTGTTCGGAGACGTGCCGGAGGAAGAGCAGTGGAAGCTGATGCGGGAGTTCTCCAATTTAGGGCTGGGGGAAGAGCTGTTGGAGCGTCCATTCCGGACGCTCAGCGGCGGGGAGCGGACCAGAGTACAACTGGCGGTGTTGTTTGGCAGGGAAGGGGAATACCCCATGTTGGATGAGCCGACGAACCACTTGGATGAATCGGGCCGGGCGTTGGTGGCACGGTACTTGCGCGTACAGAAACAGGGATTTCTTCTGGTTTCCCATGACCGCGCGTTTTTGGACGAGTGTACCGATCACACATTGGCTTTGAACCAAAGCGGGCAGGAGTTGGTTCGAGGAAGTTTTTCCGTTTGGTTTCAGGAGAAGGAGGCCAGGGACCGCCGGGAGTTGGCGCAGAACGAAAAGTTGAAGGGAGAGATCACCCGTTTGGAGCAGTCAGCCCAAGCCAGGAAGCAGAAGGCGGATGCTGTAGAGCGGGCGAAGTTTGGACGAACTCAAGACGGAGCCACAAAGAGCGGTCTTCGACCTTTTTTGGGCGAAAAATCCAGAAAGGGGCAGCAGCAGAGGAAGAATATTCAGCGGAGAGCGGAGCGGGCTGTGCAGGAGAAGTCGGCTTTGTTGAAGGATGTGGAACGGGCGGAGAGTTTAAAGTTGACGCCCCGGCGTTATCATAGCAGTCAGCTTCTGGAGGGTCGGGATCTGTCCATTTCCTTTGATGGCAGAGTGATATGCAAGGATATCAGCTTTACATTGAACCAAGGGGAGCGGCTCTGTATTCGGGGAGCGAACGGGAGCGGAAAGACGAGTTTGCTCCGTTTGGTTCTGGGGGAGGACGTTCCGTATGAAGGAACGTTCCGGCGCGCGAGCGGATTGGACATCTGCTTTCTTCCGCAGGATACGACGTACTTGTCCGGAACGCCTTTGAAATACGCGGATGTACAGGGGATAGACCTGACACTGTTCCTGACGGTTTTGCGCAAGCTGGATTTTCCGCGGGAACTTTTTGAGCAAGATATGCAGGCGTTTAGTGAGGGACAGAAGAAGAAAGCGGCGTTAGCCGCTTGTTTGTGCCGCAGCGCGCATTTGTACGTATGGGACGAGCCGTTGAACTACATCGACCTGTTCTCAAGGATACAGGTCGAGGAACTGATTTTGGAATATCAACCCACGTTGCTTTTTGTGGAGCATGACAGGGTGTTTCAGGAGAAAATCGCGACTAAGTTGCTGGAATTGTAAAGAATGTGCCCGCCGGGTGTCCGGCGGGCATTCATTTTATTTCGTTTCTTGCCAAGCCTTGCATACGTCGATCCAAGCCAAGCTGTGGGAGTATTCTTCCAGTTCCCGGCAGGTCAGCTGAATGGCGGAGTTTCCGCTTCCGGCGGCAGGGTAGACGGTCTCAAAGCGCTGGAGGGATACGTCCAAATAAGTCCGGACGCCCTCTGGATTGGCGAAGGGACACACGCCGCCTACCGCGTGACCGGTAAATTGGGAGACCTGTTCTGGGGTCAGCATTTTGGCTTTGGTGTGGAAGAACGCTTTGAATTTGCTGTTGTCGATTTTGGCGTCACCAGCAGCTACAATCAGGACGCAGGCGTCTTCGACCAGAAAGGAAAGGGTTTTGGCGATACGGGCGGGGATGACGCCGACCGCTTGAGCGGCCAGTTCTACCGTGGCGCTGGAAACAGGAAATTCCAGGATATCGCCTTCACGGCCGAGAGTTTGGAAGTAGGCCCGGACTTTTTCGATAGACATCGTTCAGCCCTCCGATTTTCTGGCGGCTTTTTTCAGGAAACGTTCATCGGAGACGATGAAGCGCTCGTGAGTACCCGCGCTGATCTGGCCTTTCTCGTCGTAGGCAGTCACGTGAAATTCGATACGTCGGCCATCGACCAGAGTGACTTCGCTTTCCGCCCAGACTTTCAGGCCAATAGGGGTCGCTGAGTCATGGGAAACGCTCAATTTGGTGCCAACGGAGCTTTCTCCTTCTGCCAGCCCAGGCGCGATTGACGTCCAAGCGGCTTGTTCCATTAGCGCGCACATACAAGGGGTGGCAAAGACCGGGAGCGTACCGGAACCGACAGCTTGCGCGGAGTTGCTTTCGTTTACGATAGTCTCCGCGCGGCCCTTCATTCCAACGGTTACAGACATGATTGACTGATCCTCCTTTGTGAGATTCCGTAGGTGATTGTACACCCGCTGACCGAAAAAATCCAGAGTATATTTGACCGCTCTTAAATTTCGTCCCGAATCCGATACAGGGAATTGAGAACTAACCAGTTTTGCGGGAAGGGGCGCATTAAATTCCAGTAACCCACGCCCCGCAGGCCGTATTCCTGAGCCAAAGCCAGCTTAGCACAGATGCTGCGAGCGTCTTCAAACCAAACTTCATGTTCCGAACCGTTTTCGTCTACGTAGCGGAACCAGGGAGATTGAGCGGTTTCGTCATAGCGGATGGCGGCATGGTAGCGGAACGCTAATGTCACGGCCTGCTGATTGGAGATGGATGTGGCTTTGCTGGAGCCTTGTCGGAAGGGGAGAGGCCAATCATATCCATAGTTTGGGATACCGAGGTAGATTTTTTCCGGCGGCATTTCGCTGAGGGCATAGTCCACCACCTGGCGGACGTTGCGCAGAGGCGCGACCGCCATAGGCGGGCCGTAGGTATAGCCCCACTCGTATGTCATCAACAGGACGTAGTCAGCGGCTTGGGAGAGCAAGCGGTAATTATGGCCTTCGTATAACCGGCCGGGCTGACTGGCGAATACCTTAGGCGCTAATGCGACAAGGACAGGGATATTCTGCGGCGCCAATGCGGTCCGAAGCCGGGCTATGAATTGGGCGTAGGCTTGCGCGTCTTCGGCGGGGAGGTATTCGAAGTCAACGTCCAATCCCAAGTAGCCCTTACGCCGGATCGTCTCCAGCAGTTCGGAGACCAAGCGGGTCTGGACCGCAGGCGTGGTGAGCGCGATGTGGGCCAATTCTTCGGAGAAGCCGCCGTCTTGCGTCAGAGTGGACAGGTGGAGCAGGGGACGTACCCCCATTTGCTGGGCGGCGTCGATCAGTTCCAGGTCGTTCAAATCAATGAGCGCGCCTTGGGAGGTGAAGCCATAGGTAAATGGAGTGAGAGAGGACAAGTAGGGAAGTGTCCGTTGGAGCAGAGTTTTGTTGATATAGGGGTAGGCGTAGGCATTGACAGAGAGCGTGCCTTCCTGTTCCTGCCTGTAGGAGAGGACCAAAGTTTGACCGGGGACGATCTGGCTGTTGCCGCCTAACACGGGATTGTTGCGCAGCAAGGTCAAAACGGTAGTGTTGTTTGCGGAGGCAATTGAGGACAGCGTATCACCGGAGCGGACCGTGTATGTTTTGAAAGGGTATTGGATCACCAGCGTCTGTCCGACCACAAGCTGTGAGGGGTCAGGCAGTTGGTTATCGTTTATCATCTGCGACATAGGGACGCCGTACTTTTGAGCGATACCGTACAGGGTATCTCCAGGGCGGACTATATGGATATCCATAAAATCAGTCTCCTCCCGATCAGTTCAGCGTGATGAAGTCGCCGCTGGCATATCCGATCGTCCCGTTGTAATCGACCAAGTACCAGCCGTCAGAGCGATTAAGAATGGTGAGCGTCGCGCCGTCCGGGGCCTGCGTCAGGATTTGAGCCCCTGTGTTGGGCTGTGCGCGTATGTTCAGCGTACCCCAGGATACATCCACAGTACCCGACTGATTGCGTTCCGTTTCGTAGAAGGGGATACCGAAGTATTCCGTCAGGGAAAGGACCAAGTTCCGTGCGATAGCATCCAAATTGTTCTTAATCCATGTGGCGTCGGCCTCATTGTCATGGAAAGCCAGCTCCAGAAAAACGGAAGGGGCGCGGACCCGGCGTACCTCGCCGATGGAAGTGGTGGACTGCGCGCGCACCAGGTTAGGCTGAGGATAGATCGCCTTTAATCCATCGGCAATGATTTCAGCTGCCCGTTTTCCTTGGGTGCTGCTCGGGTAGTAGAATACGATGGACCCCTGAACCTGACCGTAGCGGTTTTCCGGCGCGGCGTTGGAGTGTAAGGCTAAGTGTAAGTCGTAATTTCCGGCGTTGGAGGCGGCGATTGAGGAAGCGGCTGTCATGCTGGGCGTATTCCGTGTGTAGCGAATGCCGGAAGCGTCCAAGTAAGGGACCATCTTGTCTGCCAGTAGGTTCATGTACTGTTCCTCGGTGCCGCCGTTGACATAGTAGTTTCGCTCCTGGGTCGATGGAGAGAGATAAATGATCGGCATAAAGAAATTACCTCCGTTTTTTCTCATTCTATGCCAAGGACAGGCGAACGGTGTGCAAGGCAATAAAAAAGAGATTGACGGAATCGGAGGCGGAGAATAAAATAAAGGAAAGTCTAAGCAGAAGGGAGGGAAGCAGGTTCTGAAACCGTGTAACTTTCAGGTCAACAAAATAAAGATTTTGCTGACCTAAGTGGAGGGTTTCAGTTCCTGCCTCTGCTATCAGCAACTACACGCAGGCTCCGCCTCTGATTCGGGATTTTCTCGTTTATCATGAGACGATCCAAGGACATTCCAAACATACGATTGAAGAATACTTTTTTGATCTCCGAAACTTTTTCCGCTTTATCAAACGGGACAAACATCTTGTGGAAGCATCTGTGCCGTTTGAGGAGATCTCCATTGACGATGTTGACATTGGTCTGGTCAAGCAGATTACGCTGACGGATATCTACGCCTTCATGAGTTTTCTCTCCGGCGACCGCGGTTTGAACGCCGCGTCCCGCGCCCGTAAAGTTGCGACCATCCGTTCCTTTTATAAGTACCTGACCAACAAGGCCAAACTTCTGGAGATCAATCCGGTCCAGGATCTGGACTCGCCGCGTCTGAAAAAGACGCTGCCCAAGTATTTGAACCTGAACGAAAGCATCGAGCTTTTGGAGGCGGTCGACGGGAAAAATTACAGCCGCGACTATTGCATTCTGACCTTATTTTTGAATTGCGGACTGCGGATATCGGAGCTAGTTGGGCTGAACGTTACCGATGTCCGCGGCGATCAGCTTCGGGTTTTGGGCAAGGGCAATAAAGAGCGCATACTTTATCTCAATGAAGCCTGCCAACAGGCGCTTCAGGACTGGATGACGGACCGGAATATGTTGACTTTGCTGGATCAGAACGCGTTATTTGTGACGCCGCAGCGTCGGAAACGCATTTCCAGGGACGCCGTCCATAAGCTGGTCAAGAAGCATTTGCTGGCCGCTGGTTTGGACAGTACGCAATACTCATCCCATAAGCTGAGGCATACAGCGGCGACTCTGATGCTGCAAAGTGGTGTGGATGTGCGAACTTTGCAGGAGGTTTTGGGCCACGATCATCTGAATACGACTCAGATTTATACCCATGTTGATAACGAAGCGCTCCGCATTGCGGCCAAGGCGAACCCTTTAGGTCGCGTAAAAAGGAAGTCCAAGACGGCGGAGGACGAGGAAACCGGCGGAGAATGACACAAAACACCGGCAGGATAACCGGATTGAGCTATCCTGCCGGTGTTTTGTCCTGAAAGTTACCTTCTGCTAACGCTCTTCCCTGTACTCTCAAGGATTCCGGGAATGATGGCGCACAGAGAACCAGTAACGATCAAAACGATGCCCAAGAACATATTGCCTGTGATCTCTTCTCTATGGACCAGCCAGGCCAGGACTGGTGACAGAGCCGGTTTAAAAAAGTAGACCAAGGATACCACGCTGGCGGGTTGGTACTCCATTGCAAGGAAGTAACAGCAAAATCCGATCCCTGCCACACCCACGGAGACGAAAAGTACATAAGGAAGGTTTTCCAACGTATATCCCTTCAAAATTGGGATATTTGCGAACCCATCCAAACCAATACGGCAAAACAGCTGAGCGACTGCCGGAATGTGGGAGATCAGGATAAAGGCCAGTACGATTAGGCTTCCGAACAGGAAGCTGAAGCAAGTGACCACTGCCCCGCCGAATTGAGCGCACTTTCGTTTTCCCATCACGCCGTACAAGGAAAATAGCAAGGTGGACAGCAGCGCAAGCGCTACGCCGACCATATTCAGGTGGGTATTCCAAGGGCTGATGATTACCACCGTCCCGGCGATTTCCAGGAGCAGCGCGACAATGTGACGGGGTTTGATTGGCTCGCCCAGGAGGAAAAACGCCAAAAAGGTGACAAATACCGGATTACAGCTGAACATCACCGCAGCTACTGAGGAACTGGTGTAGGCCACTGCCATGTGGAGGACCGGCATACATACGGCGATACCAGTCAAACCCAGCAGAGCAAAATAGG
Source organism: uncultured Bacillota bacterium (assembly GCA_947385365.1). Classification (GTDB taxonomy): domain Bacteria; phylum Bacillota; class Clostridia; order Oscillospirales; family Oscillospiraceae; genus Lawsonibacter. The sequence continues at coordinate 9,795 of CANDKT010000023.1, forward strand.
CTACGCTCGGAACGTCCAGCCGTTCGCCGCGCTGTTTCAAAGTGCGGACGGCAACGGGGAGCAGAAACAGGAATCCAATAAAAAACCGGCATAAGGTCAGCTGGACAGAGTTGATCTGTCCGGCAATAAACTTCAGAACCACTTCAAAAGAGGTGAACATCACCACAGCGACAGCAATGTAGAGATACCCCTTTTTCATATGGCCTCTCCCCTTTTCTCTCTCTTATAAGTTTCAGCAGTAATAGAAATAAAGCAAGTTCCATTCCAAATCCCAGCAACATGCCAGGAAATGCCCAAACATGATCTCTGGATTGGAGAGGCAACTGCTAATTTGTATTGGCTCTGGTTCCAGAACGAAGGATTCAAATCGTAGCTTCTGCCGCATATCCGGAGAAAACCCAGGAATACGGCGGTTCATTTCAACGTTCTCTTGGAGTGCATCGAATACTTGTCCAATCAATGCGTCCGCATGTACAGCCGCGTAGTTCAAGCAGTCCCAATACAAGGAAATCATGCACTCCCCTATTGTCCGCCTCTCCCCTGCTCCGGTCCATATATAATAGCCGCAAGGGTCGGAAAAGGGACTGATAAAACGACTGTTGTCCCCCAAAATTTCATGGACTTTACATAGATCCATATCCATAAGCTCACTCCAGCAGTTTCAAAAACTCCTCTTCGGTCAGTACGGGGATACCAAGGTCCTGCGCTTTGCGCAGTTTGGAGCCAGCGGCCTCCCCTGCGACGACATAGGACGTTTTTTTGGACACGGAACTGGACGATTTTCCGCCCCGGGATTCGATCAGTTCACTTGCTTCGTCCCGGGTGAACTTTACCAGCGTGCCGGTGAGTACAAAGGTCATACCGGCAAAACGTTGGTCACTCCCCTGCTCTGCTGCCGTCATATTGACGCCAGCTTCTTTCAGCCGCTGGATCAGGTGTTGGCTTTGAGGGCTGGCCATCCAATCCAGGATGCTTTGTGCGGTGATTTCCCCGATGTCGTCTACAGCGGTCAGCTCTTCCAGAGATGCGTTTTGCAGTGCGTCCAACGTGTGGAACCGAGTTGCTAGGATCTTGCCTGCCTTCTGTCCCACCTGCCGGATGCCGAAGGCGAAAATCAACCGGGAAAGGTCTTGCTCTTTGGACTTTTCCAAGGCGTCCATCAACTTCTTTGCGGAGCGCTTCCCCATTCGTTCCAGCTTTGCCACGTCCTGTTCGTCCAAAAAATACAGGTCGCCAGGTGTCTTGACCAGACCAGCACTCACGAGGTTTTCCACGACAGCGATCCCTAACCCGTCGATATCCATCGCGTCCCGGCTGGCAAAATGGGCCAGGTTACGCAACAGCTGAGCGGGACATTCTGCGCCTACGCAGCGGATATGCGCGCCATCCTTGTCCCGTTCTACCGGAGCGCCGCAGACCGGACAGACGGTCGGGAAAAGATAGGGCTGTGTTCCCTCCGGACGTTGTTCCATTACCACAGACAAGACTTCCGGAATAATTTCCCCCGCTTTCCGGACCAAAACGGTGTCCCCGATACGGATATCCTTTTCTGTAATGAAATCCTGATTATGCAGGGTTGCGTTGGTGACGGTGGTCCCAGCCAGACGGACCGGTTCCAAGACAGCCTTAGGCGTCAAAACGCCGGTACGTCCCACCTGAATCGTGATATCTACCACACGGGAAGCTTTGATCTCCGGCGGGTACTTGTAGGCGGCGGCCCAGCGAGGAAATTTTGCTGTGGAACCAAGAACGACGCGGTCTGACAAGCGGTTTACCTTAACAACAGCCCCGTCAATATCGAACTGGAATTGTTCTCTATTGTCCCCTATCTCCCGGATGTGTCCTGTTACGGCTTCCAGGTCGGTACAGCTGTAATGTGGAATCACTTTAAATCCCTTTGATCTCAAAAACTCCAGGGATTCCAGATGGGTTTCCAGGGTTATCCCCTCTGCCAGCTGAACATTGAAGACCTGAATATCCAACCGACGGGAGGCTGCGATTTTCGGGTCCAGCTGACGCAGAGAACCGGCGGCGGCATTCCGCGGATTGGCGAACAGGGCCTCTCCCCTACGCTCACGCTCTTCGTTCAAGGCGTGGAATACCTTTTTCGGCATGAACACTTCCCCGCGCACGATGAGGTGAGGAGGCGCGTCCGGGATTTTCAGAGGAATCGAGTGGATTGTGCGAAGATTTTCCGTTACGTTCTCCCCTACCCGTCCGTCTCCGCGGGTAGCGCCCCGAACAAACAGGCCGTTTTCATACTCCAAAGCCACCGATAAGCCATCTACTTTGGGTTCCACGACATAGCTGGCGTCCGGCGCGACGCCTTTGACCCGCTGGTCAAAGGCCGCGACTTCGTCAAAGTCGAACACGTCCTGAAGCGACTCCAGCGGGACCTGGTGTTCCACCTGAGAAAAGGAGGTCAACGGTTCCCCGCCCACGCGTTGCGTGGGGGAATCCGGCGTGACGGTTTCAGGGTGAGCGGCTTCCAGTTCCTCCAACCGGCGCAGTTTGTGGTCGTAGTCGTAGTCCGACATAGTAGGGTTGTCCAATACGTAGTACTCATAGCCCGCCTGGTTCAATTCCCGACGCAGGGTTTCGATTTCGGTAAGATCATCCACGATAATACCCTCCTCTGGATTGGCATTGGAATTTTTCAGTGAAGTTTGGAGCGAGCGCCCGGAGCAGGCAAAAGAGCCAGAAGCCTGTCAGAGCGCCTGAGGTGTTCAAAATGATGTCGTCAATATCGGAGCTTCGCCCGATAAAAAACTGGATGAACTCGATTGCCGCGGAGGAACAGAGACCGATCAGCAAGGATTTCCACCACTTGGGCTTTTGCCAGAGCAGAGCGGTAAAGAATCCGATGGGAGCAAAGACGCCGATATTCGCCAGCATCATGAACATGACCCAAGGTCCTCGAAAAGCGCGGAAGATCTCGTCGAAAGGGGTCAGCTGGAGCGTTTGAAACTGGAGCCGCAGGTCTACGGAAGGAAACCAGGGGACTTCCCCGCGCCAGGCAGACAGCCAATGTTCCGGTCGCCAGAACCCTCCAGGAAACAGCGTCAGAGCCGCCAGTCCGGCGGAAAACATAAGAAACAGCAGCAAGCCGCCCTCCCGCCAGGGGCCGCTGTACAGTCCTGAACGTGCCAGGCGTCTGCGCCGACAGGGTCGGAACAGGAAAAAGAGGATCAGGGCGATACACATACAGGGTAGCATCTGGAGAAAGTATTCTCCGATATTTCCCAGATACCACCACAGCAAGTTTGTCAGACTCATCAGTAAACGTTCCCTTTCTGCGATTTGAAGGCGCTGTCCAACTGAAAATAGGTATCCGGCACCTGACCTACAATGACGGTTTCCGCGACACACATCCGCGTTTCCAGGCAGACCTCCGCCTCTCCCCCAGGGAACAGGAGCGTTATGGGGACCGATACGTCCAGCCAGATACGGTGCAGAGTTTGGTTGACGCCCGCGGAGGTGAGCTGACTGTCAAACTCCGCCTGTACGGTCCCGACCGCAAGGACTTGCGCTTTCAGAGCTGGACCTTTTGCCCACAGAGGTTCCAGATCAAAGAGACTGCCGAAAGGGACCTGTATGACAGATACGTCCGTCTCGTGCAGAGTTTCCAGAACAGCGGCGGTGAGCCGTGCCCGAAGCAGGTTCAGTTGCACGACATCAGTGGTTAAGGCGGAGATACTGCCGTTCTCGTTTCGCTGGATAGAGACAAAATCTCCATAGTTCACCTGAGGATCGGTCAAATTATCCGTAACGGCTTTTTCGATTGCAACAGTCATCGTATTTTTAGCCTGAGCAGCGGCAACTTCGATCACTACGGGGCGCAGTTTGGTTTCCAGAAGGGAGATCACGGAAGCGGCCACCAAAAACGCGACCGCTAAGGTCAACAGCACAGGCGGAATGTGCGGACAGGTGATCTTCCGCCCGGATGGACGCCGCAGGCGTCTTACAAACTCCCGCTGCCATGACGGAACGGCCATATCCTCACCCCCTATGGGTCAGGATATTCGGAAGTGAGCTTGGACTATACGTTTTGTCAGGAGTTTAACAGTTCCTGTACCGCAAGCAGTATGCCCAACCGGCCCGATTCAAAGGTCAGGCCGCCCTGGAGGTAGACGGTATAGGGCGGGCGCATAGGGGCGTCGGCGGACAGTTCAATAGACGCGCCCTGGATGAACGCACCGGCAGCCATGATGACCTGGCAATTATAGCCTGGCATATCCCAAGGCTCTGGCGTAACGTAGGAATCCACCGGCGCGCCGAATTGGATGCCCTTGCAGAATTTTTTCAGAGCCTCCGGCTCTTTCATGTGAAGCATTTGGATGATGTCGTGACGTACTGATAGAGAGTTCGGATCCGTTTCGTAGCCTAACAGCTCCATCACCCTAGCGGCGAAGACGGCCGTTTTCAATGCCTGAGCCACAGTATGTGGAGCGAGAAACAGACCTTGGTACAGCAGCCGGTTCTGGCCCAGCGTACAGCCGCATTCCCCGCCGATACCGGGGACCGTCAGCCGCATAGCGGCGCCCTCTACCAAATCCCGCCGTCCGGCAATGTACCCGCCCGCAGGCGCTAAACCGCCGCCGGGATTTTTGATTAAGGAGCCGACTGCCAGGTCCGCGCCCACGTGTGTCGGTTCGATTGGTTCCACAAACTCACCGTAGCAGTTATCCACCAAGATGGCGGCGTTTGGATTAGCTTGCTTGAGGATGCGGCACATCTCCCCTATCTCCGCGACAGACAGAGAAGCTCGCGTGGAGTATCCACGGGAACGTTGGATCAGCACCGCCTTCACGCGGGGATCAGCGGCAGCCCTTGCCATTCCTTCCAGGTCCGGCTTATTCTCCAGAAGTTCCACTTGCCGGTATTCGATGCCGTAATCCTTCAAAGAGCCATGACCTTGATTCTCTACGCCGATGGCGCTCAGCAGCGTATCGTAAGGCGCGCCAACGGCTGACAGGAGTACATCGCCTGTTTTCAGAGCCCCGAACAGTGCGCAGGTGATAGCGTGGGTGCCGTTGACGAACTGAATGCGTACCAAAGCCGCTTCAGTGCCGAACAGGTCAGCGTATATCTCGTCCAGCTTATCCCGGCCCAGATCGTCATAGCCGTAGCCAGTGGTTCCGGCAAAGTATCCTTCTGCCACGCGGTGCTTCTGGAACGCGGCCAGCACCCGTTCTGTATTTTCGCCCGCGATTGCGTCGATACGGGCAAATTGTTCTGTCAGTTCCGCCTGAGCCTGATTTCCCAGAGCCCGAACGCGGTCGCTGATTAAATTGGCCATTTTATCTTCCGTCCTATCTTTTCAAATCTGACCCAACGCTGTTTGGGCAAAGGCGGCGGTCAAGCGGATACAGTCTTGCACATCCTGGAGATTCACAGTCTCCACTGGTGTGTGGATATACCGGCACGGAACGGAGATTCCGCCGGTTCGTACACCGTTTCCCGTGGTATGGATCGCTCCCGCGTCCGTTCCGCCTGCACGGAGAATATCCCGCTGTACGCTTAGTCCTTCGCGCAGCGCGGCCTGTTCCAACTGTTGTATGACATCAGGGTGGCAGATGATGGAGGAATCCATTACTTTGATTGCTGGTCCCTTCCCCAACTGTGCCGTGCCTGATTTTTCCGAACCGGGCGTATCGTCCACATCTGTGACATCCACCGCAATGCCATAATCAGGCTGGATAGAATAGGCGGCGGGTTTACTTCCGCGCAGTCCGACCTCTTCTTGCGTGGTGAATACGAAATAGAGGTCATTGACTGGATCGGTGATGCGCTCCAGCGCGGCCAGCAGAATCGCGCAGGAGACGCGATTGTCCATGTAAGGCGCAAATACAGCAGACCCATTCTGCCGAAAAGGAAGGTCATAGACTGCGGTATCTCCGACCTGGATCATGGAACGGGCTTCTGTTTCGTTTTTGGCTCCGATATCGATGAAGCACTCGTCCAGTTTCAGTTTGCCAAGGTCTGCCTGTTCTTCCGGAACAAAGACGCCCTGCACGCCGTTTTTGAAGCGAACAGGTGTGTAGGCCACATCTTTAGGGGTCACGCCGCCCAACCGGCCCACTCGAAGAAAGCCTTCCTTTTCGATATAGGTGACAATGAACCCGATGGAGTCCATGTGAGCGGCAAACATGACCTTAGGGCCTGTCCCCTTTTTGCGGACGGTCAGATTGCCTAACGTATCGGTGGTGATCTCGTCCGCAAAAGGTTTTGCCAGGCTGGTGATTTCATCGCGAATTTCGCCCTCGTCCCCGGAGGGGCCGTGGGCGCGGGTCAGTATCTTTAACATCTCCGATAATTCCATGATAACGTCTCCTTTTGACTCCGGCGTCAATCCCACCAAAAATACCATACAGTGGAACGGGGCAAGCCATCTGCTAAAGTACCGATTGTGCCAAAACTTTGGTCCACAATATCCGCACAGTAGCCGTATTGCTCCAAAGCAAGCTCCATAGCCTTCTTTTTAGGAACAGGCCGAGGCAGGTCATATTCCAATGTGCTGTAGGTCAAAACGGCTGGAACTGCACCATAGTTCTCAAACCAGTATTTGGCCACTGCCATGTGTTCCAAATCGATGGGACATTCGTTCCATCCGCCGAAACACAGTCCAGCAAAGACTTGCCAGGGGTGTTCAACAGGGATTTCAGCCAAAACAAGCGGCTGTGTTCTATTATTATATCTGCCATCATGCCATTCTCAGTAACCTTTGAAGCGATTCAACGGTCGTCCGCCACTTATCTCGCCCAAAATGTCAATATTCCAAGCGCGGAGTCTTCTCTGAAGCACTTCTTTTCCCTGTTCCAGCGGAGCGGAGATTTCTTCTGCTCTGGGTATTCCACGGTCGGCTAAGGCTTCCATCTTGCGTCCGGCATCTACAGTGACCAGCAAAGGCCAGAATCCTTCCAGTCCCCCACGTTTCCGGGCGGAGCGGTAAGCGTTCAAAACAGAGGTGTCGTCGGCCATAGGCGGGAAGTAAGTGCATGGGCAGTTCAGGTGCGCTTCCAGCATTTGGAGCGACTTTGCGCTGGTTCCGTTAAGGTGTTGCATTGCCCTGCTCCCCTTTCCCCTGACTCCACCGGTGGAGCCAGTCACGGTTGATTTTCAGGCCGGCAAAGCGGATCAGCCCTCTTTGTTTGAGCGTCTCAAACAACTCAAAGTACCGTTCCTCAAAATTTTTCCGCTCATCGAAGGTCAGATAACCGGGAAGAGATGTGTCATTGCTGTTGATCTCGATAAAGCCGCAGTGTTCGCTCCAAGAGGGCGGCGTATCGTTCCAGTACCCATGCAGGAAGCCGCGCCATTTCTCCTGTTCTACGGAGCGCAGGAGTCCTTGCGCTTCCGATGTTTTCGGCACGAACTCGTGTAGCTTACCGGACGTATCTTCCAGGAAAAGGTTTCCGCATTGCGGACACTGGTACATAGAGCGGCACAAATACCGGGAAGGCAGCTGTATCGCTAAAACGTCCAGAAGGCTCCCGGCGGGCAGGCCATCCTGCACCGCTTGTTCCACTTGTCCAAAGTAGTCGTCTTCGTCCTGATCGGCCAGGAAAGAGGCTTTGAATGAGAGGAAGTCTGTGATATCGCTGATTCGATTGCCGCAGCTGCAATAAAAGTGCATCGTTTGTTCCCTCCAGGTCACACGGCGTCACGGTTGAGCCAGGTCCTGTAGGAACAGACGGGTGAGCTTCAGCATATTCTCAAAATCAGCTAAGCTGCCCACGCTGGCCGGAGCGTGGAGGTAACGCACGGCGGCGGAGACGGCGGCGGTCCGAACGCCGGTCTTGGTACGTTGAATAGCTCGGGCGTCGTTGCCTCCAGCGATATACTCCTTGGTCTGCCAGGGAATGGAGTTTTCCTCGGCTAAGCGGCGCAGGGTCTGGAAAAGCGTCCGGTCGTAGATCGTCCCGCCGTCCATGTAGGAAATGACGGGGCCTTTTCCCAAAGCGCAGACCCGACGATGACCTTCCACATCAGGCAGATCAGCGGCAGTAGTGGTTTCCAATACCAAGGCGATCTTCGGCGTGACGGAAAAGGCGGAGCCGAACGCGCCCCGAGTACCGACTTCCTCCTGCGCGGTGAAGGCGAAGGTCACATCCATAGGCAGCTCCTCTTCCAACAGCTTAAGCATCACCGCGCAGCCGATCCGGTCGTCGATTGCTTTCGCCTTGAACAGGCCGCTGCCCCACTCCTCCGGCTCGCATACGAAGGAACCGTAATCGCCGAGCGCAACGAGTGCGTTAGCGGCCTCTTTGTCTTTCGCGCCGATGTCGATGTAGAGGTTTTCCGTTTTCGGGACAGTTTTTTGCTCCTCGTGGCTCACCAGGTGAACCGCTTTCAGCCCAATCACGCCGGGGATTTTATTGTGTCCAATGACCACCGGCTTACCGATGGCCACGCGGCGGTCCACGCCGCCCACGAAGTCGAATTTGAGGAACCCTTTTTTCGTGATATGGGTGACGATAATTCCCACCTCGTCCATGTGGGCACAGAGCATCAATTGATTTCCGGTGGCTCTTCTCCCCTTTTTGAATACGATCAAATTGCCAAGCGCGTCGGCGTGGAGATGTGTGGCGTAAGGCAAGGCTCTGGCGGAGAGAAAGCGCCGCACTTCGTTCTCGTCTCCGGATACGCCGTTGAGATGGCACAGCTCCTTCAACGTGTTCAGCATATCTCTCCCTCCTCTCCGAAGCTCTCGACGAAAGCGGTCAGCAATCTGGCTGTATCGGATAGATCCTTTGTGCAGACCACCTCTGCGGGTGTGTGCATATATCGTTCCGGAACGGACAGTACAGCGGTAGCGACGCCTTCCCGGCTGATTTGGACAGGCCAGGCATTGGTGCCGCTGGAACCGGCCATGACTTCGATTTGGAAAGGAATATTTTCCTTTTCGGCCAAGTGCTTCAGCCGTCCAGACAGAGAACGGGCGCAGTTCGGGCCTACGCCGATGACGGGTCCGCCGCCTAGATTGAAGGTCTCATACGAGGACGCGTCCGGGCTGTCTCCATGCGTGACATCCACTGCAACACACAGAGCTGGAGCGATCTCATAGGCGGCGGTGGTGGCGCCGGAAGATTTCGTTTCTTCCTGGCTGGAGCCAAGGATATACAGGTCTACGCCTAACGGCTTGTCTTTGAGCTGTTCCAGCACGTCCAGCAAAACAGCGAATCCGGCGCGGTCATCCAAAGCCTTGCCGTAAATCAGGTTTTCTCCTAAAGCAAAACAGCCGCCGCGGTAAGTGGCTGGAGTACCAATAGGAATATGCTGCTGAGCTTCCTCTTGGGTCAAACCAACGTCGATATACAAGTCCTTGATGGGCAGCGACTTGTCCATATCCTCCTTGCTTTGGACATGGGGAGGAAGACAGGCTACCACCCCATAGATTGGTGGAATAGTAAGGAGTGTTACTTCCCGGTCTGGGAGCATTCGTGGGTCCACTCCGCCCAGAGGCGCAAAGCGAAGGAAACCTTCTTCGTGGCCGGTGACGATCAAGCCGATCTCGTCCAGGTGGGCGTCCAGCAGCAGTTTAGGCGCGTTTTCCCGCCCGCAGCGGCGCAGGCCGACCACACTGCCCAGGCGAGTGACACGCACCTCGTCGGTCAAGGGCCGCAGAAACGCCATTGCGGTCTGTACCACAGTTCCTTCAAAACCGCTTGGCCCGGACAGGGCGCACAGACGGTCCAGTACACGTTTGTAATCCAAAATTCAATTCTCCTCTTTTTTTACAGGGCGCAGACCAAGTCTTTGAAGACTTTGCCCCGCTCCATAAAGTTCTTGAACTGATCGAAAGCGGCGCAGGCTGGGGACAACACCACGATATCCCCTGGCTGAGCGGCGTTCCGGGCGGCCTCTACAGCGGCGGAGAAATCGTCTAATTCTATAATGACGGGGGTCTGTTCCATATAGTCTGGGGCGTTCTCCACCGCCGCCCGGATAGCGGGCGCAGTAGCGCCGCACAAGATAAGAGTTTTGACCTTATGGACGATTTCCGCGCCGAGCTGTGTAAACGGAACGCCTTTGTCATATCCGCCAGCGATCAGGATCAGCTTCTGTTCAAAGGAGTCCAGGCAGGCCATCGTGCGGGTAGGGCTGGTGCCGATGGAGTCGTTGTAGTATTTCACGCCGTCCAGTTCCCGAACCAGTTCGATACGGTGTTCCACGCCGGTAAAACGCTGAGCCACTGCCCGAACGCATTTGTCTGGAACGATCCCGTCCACTGCGGCAATAGCGGCCATATAATTTTCGATATTGTGGACGCCGGGCAGGCGGATATCGGCCAACGGAAGCACCAAGCGGTGGCCCTGACGGTTCGACAGCCAGATAGCCTGACCATCGGGGTAATTTGGGCCAAGGTAAGCGCCTTTTTCCTCCAGCGGGGTCTGACGGCTGAAATAGACCACAGTACCCGGCGCTTTTTTGGAGAGTGAGCGGGTGATATCGTTGTCGTAATTAAAAACGGCCCGATCCTCTGGACCCTGATGAAGGAAGATGTTCATTTTAGCCGCGGTGTATTCCTCCATCGTATGGTGATAGTCCAAGTGATTGGGAGAAAGGTTGGTAAACACAGCCACATTAGGGCTGCGTTCCATAGACATCAACTGGAAAGAGGACAGCTCCACCACAGCGACGTCCTCCGGTGTCATACCGGCCACATCGGGGAGCAGGGGCCGTCCGATATTGCCGCCCAGGTAGACATTATACCCAGCTTCCTTCAAAAACTCACTGATGAGCGTGGTGGTAGTAGTTTTTCCATCGCTTCCGGTGACGCCGATGATTTTGCAGGGGCACAGCTGGAAAAACAGCTCCATCTCGGAGGTGATCCGGCAACCCTTTTCCGCAGCTTTTTTCAATTCCGGGGTATTGGGGCTGAGGCCCGGCGTGCGGAAAATGAGATCAAACTTATGAATCTTGGCCAAGTAGTCCGGTCCCAGCTGGAGCTTTCCGCCCAAGCTTTCCAACTCAGCGGCCTGCTGTTCCACCCGCGCGCGGGGCACCTTGTCGCAGACTGTGACTTTCAAACCGTCGCGGAGCAGCATCCGGATCAGAGGCATATTGCTGACTCCCATACCGATGACGGCAACGGAGCGGGTTTGCAGACTTTCCAGATATTCGGCGATGGCAGACATAAAAATGTCCTCCTTCCAAATTTTTCTTCCTGACTATACTTTAACATAGCCGACGAAAAAATTCAATCGAAACCGATTTTCTCACCGCGCCTGTTCGGCGAGTCGGCTGTAAAAATCGGAAAGCAGCTCCGCTAATTTTTCTGGCGCTTCAACGTTGAGTTCATGCCCGGCGTCAGGTACCATTTGAAGCTCTGCGTTCTGTAAGATACCCGCCAACGCAACGGAAGCTTTTTGATTGGCGCGGTCTTTGCTTCCGCAGACGACCAGTACAGGACAGGCGACTTTTGGTATTGCTCTGCTGAGGTCCAGTTGTATCATCGTCCTGCACAGCAGAAGGAAGTCCTTCTTTCCGAAACCGGTTTGTTCAAACATGGACCGTGGCATAAAGCGGAACAGCGCATTTTGAAGCTGCAATAATCTCTTAGGCATTTTGTACTGCGCCGCGATCAGTACCAGGGAACGGACCTTTTTTGGGTAGTCGATAGCGTACTGTAAGGACAGAACGCCGCCGAGAGATAAGCCGCATAGATCGACTGGTTCGCTGAACCGATTACAGAATCCAGTGAAGGAGGTGTAAAGCCTTTCGTAGGTTACATCTGCACCTTGGGACAGTTCAGCCAAATCGGGGCATGAGCTGGAATCAGCGGTATCCAGCTGAGCAATCGTTTTTTTCCAGCTGTCCGGGGTCTGCCCTAAACCATGCACATAGATCTGCTCCGCCATCTTCGTTCACGTTCTTTCTTTCATGTGTTGCGCTGATTATATCATTGATGACATCGAGCGTCAACGTACAATCAAGGTTTCGTAATAGACAAGGGCCTGCCGCAGCGCGTTGAGTTTCTGCGGCAGGCCCATTGGGCGGATTATTTTATGCTGGGGATCAGGAGCATCCTGCCTTCGGGTAACTGCTCAGACGGAAGCTCATTGGCTTGAAGGATCTGCTCAATAGTGGTGCCGTAAGTTTTTGCGATCTCCCACAGTCCCTCTCCTGGTGCGGCCAAGCGCAACACCACGGAAGGGCGGCCGCCCTCATTGTTACCTCTGGGTTCCGTTAGGCGAGCGGCGATGACGGAGGGAACGGAGCGGCTGACAGTAGTCAAGCAGTGAAATTCCACACTGAACCGGACCTCCATTCCGCCTGCCGCGGGGACCGCGAACACTTCCCCGGCGGCGGAGCAGGCACACTTACAGCTGTACTGTTCCGGACAGTCCAAACGGCAGACGACTGGAAGGGTTCGGTTGACCGTGCGGACGGCCTGTTCTTCATCCTGGTAGAGTACGGTGAGCCATGCCTCGGCGGTCAGGATCAACTGACTGCCTTCTCTGCTTTGGCTGACTTGCCCCAGGGAGAAGCGGCCTCCAACAACACCGCGGACCATCTCCCCTGTTTCCAGAAGTTCCCGTACAGTCTGCGCACGGGTACAGGACTCCCCCAGTTGGCACAGGACTTGAGGTTGGCTGTCCACCTGCGTCAAAAAAGCGGTGCTGTACAGGTCCTGAAGCAGGGTCACAGGCCGGCGGCAGCGGACCTGAGTTTGAGCCAGCAGTTCCAAGGTAAATTCCAGGTTCCGGCTATCGCCGGGGTCCGGGTCCCAGTGCAGGTCCGTCAGCTCCACCTGAACCAGACAGTCGCCGTCTTCTCCGGCTTGGGTGACTTCGAGGACCTGAGAGAAGGGCATGGATTCCCGAGAGGATACCAGCGCGCCGCTGCTCTCCTGCTGGAGCATGGACAGTTCCACCACACCTTTGAAGATCAGCTTGCTGCCGATCAGTTTGCTTTCCGTGCAAAGGCTCTGCGCCTGGACAGCCAGCAGCTGAGGGGCCTCCCCCTGGCCGCTCTGGAGGCGAACCTGATCGGAAAACGTGAAAGGTTTTTCTTCCATAGATACCAGCTCATAGGTCTCGCCTTGGAGCTGACGCTGACATAAACCGTGTTCTTCATTGGCCAGCACGCCCCGGCAAATGGACCGCTCCACCGGTTGGCAGGCTGTGACGTCCACGGCCAAGTCCACCCGAAGCAGCACTTTTCTGGGGTTGAGAGCGCGGGCTTCGGCGCAACGCAGGCGCGTATATGCCTGAACGTTTCCCTGTTCGGTCAAGCCTGGGGCATCCGCCTGACAGGTAAAGGGCAGGTTCATTTCCATACGGCGCAGGCCCGATTCGCTCTCCGGTTGGTACAGAATGGACACCCGAACCGTTCCGGTGACGTTTGCGCTCCCCTCTTTGGCCTGTTTTCCGGTGAGCATTGCCTGACCGCAGGCGTCCACGATGCGCAGGATGTCCGGACAGGCGTCCGGGACAATGGATTCCAAGGTCTCCTCCTGACATACGGTCAGGTCGGCCACCGTCTCGTAACAAAGGATTGTATCCCGCTCAAATTCCAGTTCCATGGTCATTGTCCTCTCATAATTATAGTGTCACAGCGTTTAGCTTTGTGACACTATATGAGGTGCGGTCTGAAACTATGCGTTCTTTCTTAGGCCAAATATCTTACGCAGCAGTCCCCGCAGGCACTTTGGGGAACGTACCACCACGATACCCATGAAAACGCCTCCCCTCCTGAATCAGATTAGCCATTTCAGCTGTTCCAGTCTATGGCGGGGCGGGGCATCTGGTGACAAGAAAGAAGCCCTGCTATTGGCGGGGCTTCTGGGAAAGGTTCAGAGTTTTTTCCGTTTCCAGTCAGGGATCTGGCGGAGCTGTTCATAGAGCCGGACGTAACTGCGGTGACGGGTAGGCTGGATTTTTCCGTCGGACAGGGCTTGCAGGACCGCGCAGCCCTGTTCTTTCACATGGGCGCAGTCCGGGAAGCGGCACTGGCCCAGGTAGGGGGCGAACTCCGGGAAACAGAGCGGGAGTTCCTCTAAGCGGCAGGATTCCAGATGTTCTCCGTCGAAGGAGGAGAAGCCGGGCGTATCGGCAGCCACTCCCCCGCAGGACAGGCGGAACAGTTCCACATGACGGGTCGTGTGCCGTCCGCGTCCCAGCTTGCGGCTGATATCGCCGGTGTCCAGAGAAAACCCAGGTTCCAGAGCGTTCAGGAGACTGGACTTACCCACACCGGAGTTTCCGGTAAAGACGGACACTTTTCCGGCGAGAAGTGTTCGCAGTTCTTCCAGCCCCTCCCCTGTTCTGGCGCTGAGCCGGACCGTAGGAAAACCGGCGGCGCGATAGATCCGAGCCAATTCCTCTCCGCTTTCCAGGTCGCATTTGTTGATACAGATGACAACGGCGCAGCCCTTATAGGCGGCGAGAACTGCCATACGGTCGATGAGAAAGGGATCTGTTACAGGGATAGCTTGGGAGGCCAGCAGGACCAGTTGATCGATATTAGCGACGGCGGGGCGGCTGAATTGATTCCGGCGCGGCAGAATATCTTCCAAGGCGCCTCCGCCTCCAGCGAAAGAGGTGAATCGCACATGGTCTCCGACCAGAGGGACAACGCCCTGTTGTCGGAGACGGCCTCTGCCCCGGCAGGCTGTGAGCTGAATGCCGTCATCCACATAGTAGAAGCCGCTGAGGGCTTTCATGATAATACCTTCTGCCATAGGCTCAGAACTCCACAGTCTGGCTTTCGCCCTGCACTCCGTCGAAGTAGAAGGTCACGGTCTTGGTGCTTCCGGCAGGGGCGGTGACGGAAACGGAGGCGGTCAGTTCCATAGCCGTATCGTAATCCCGGTCAAAGATGACCTGACCATCCACCATAGCTTTGACATTGACGATCTCTCCGCTGCTTGGCAGGTTCACCGAGACGGTTTTAGTCACATCTTCGGGTGGGGGTGGAACTACGATAGTGCTGGGATCAGGACCTTTGCTCACCTGGAGGTTGACGATGGTGCCTTTTGGCACCTGTTCGGTTGCGGCGGGGAATTGGTTCACGACCGTTCCAACGGGGGCGGTGTCGTCAAAGACCTCCTCCACCTCGCCCGGTTCCAGCATAACGGTGCGGATATCGCTCTGCGCCTTTTCCAGCGTCAGGCCGATCAGAGGCGGGACGATAGAAGGAATCTCCTTTGGCCCTGTGCTGACCACCAGATGGACCGGAGTACCTTTCGTCAGCATTGCGCCTTCCAGCGGGGTGTAGGAGATGACGTGATTCACAGGGACCTCCTCATCATTTTTGTATTCTGGGGTAGGCACGGACAGGCCGAGGTTGGTCAAGGCCAAATAGGCGTCCCGATACTCCTGATTAGTCACATCGATCATAGGGATCAGATCGGGGCCGCCGCTGACCACAACGGTGATTTCCGTCACGTCCTCCCCTACTTCGCTGTTTTCGGCGGGGTTTTGGCTAAGAATGGTTCCGATCTCCTTGCTTTCATCGGTGCGGGTCTCTCCCAGGACCAACTTGAAGCGGCCCAGGAGGGATGCGTCATTCAGCACGGACTCGTAGTTTTGGCCCACTAAGCTAGGCACAGGATACCGTGCGGCGGGGGTAAAGATATCGGAAAACAGCGTTTGGATAAGGAAATAGGCTATACCGGCGACGAAAAGCAGGATAGCGGCGACGGACACCAGAATGACCCACAGGGACGTTCCGGAGGGGGGGTCCTCGTATCGGTCGCCATACCCGGAATTACCGCGGTTTGGGTCCCGATCCTCATGCCGCGGGCGACGATGGACGCGGCGCGTATCGTCGGAGTCGGGAGGTTCTTCTATGATATAGGGTCCGATAGGGCGGTAATCGAAGTTGATATTTGGATTTTTGCGAAACTCTTCCAGGTCAGCCAGCATATCGTCGGCGGACGCGTAGCGGTTGTCCGGATTGGGAGCCATGGCCCGCATAGTGATCGCTTCCAGGGCTTCTGGGATAGACGGGTCCAGTTCCCGTGGGGAGAGAGGGATGGAATTGATATGCTGGATGGCGACGGAAACTGGGGTGTCTCCCTCAAAGGGCAGGCGGCCGGTGATCATTTCGTAGAGGACCACGCCAGTAGAGTACAAATCGGAGCGGGCGTCGATATGACTGCCCCGGGCCTGTTCCGGGGAGATGTAGTGTACGGAGCCGAGGGCTTCCTGTGTAAGCGTGCTGTGTCCGCTGGAGGTCACCTGAGCGATGCCGAAGTCCGCGACCTTCACGCTCCCGTCCCGAAGGACCATGATGTTGTGCGGTTTGATGTCCCGATGGATGATACCACGGCTATGGGCGTGGCCCAGAGCTTTCGTGACTTGCGTAATGAAGTGGAGGGCTTCCCGCCAGTTGAGTTTATTTCCCTTGCGCTGCATATACTGCTTCAAAGTGATGCCGTCAATCAGTTCCATGACGATATATTCCAGGTCGGAGGAACGGCTGACGTCATACACAGCGACGATGTTCGGGTGGGACAACATGGCGACGGCCTGGGATTC